>NZ_JAFREL010000099.1 GCF_017377655.1 Candidatus Enterococcus ferrettii | reverse complement strand
AAAGGAATGAAGAAGAATAATAAAAAGAAAAAGCTGATGGCTGCAGCAGCAGCTTTGGCGTTAATCGCAGCCATCTCGGGGACGTTTGCCTGGATCACTGCACAGGATCAACGGATTAACCGGGCAGAATCCGCAGCAGTAAGTGACAACAGCGTAACAGTAAAGGAAACATGGGAACCAAAACCATTGGTGCCAGGAACCGAAGCAACGAAAGAGGTTGCCGTATCGAACACAGGTACAGCAAGTGTATTTGTTCGGGTATCTTATGAAGAAGTATTGAAGCATTTGGATAAATTAGGTGCTGAAAAGTATGATACAACGACAGGAACTGGCGATAAAGCAGATCCTAAATACAAATATGTTGCGAATGATTCTGGGTTAGGCAAACATATGCCGATCAACTTCAATGGGGATCAAACGTACAAAGATGGGTTTGTTCAAGTACCAGCTGGTCAGATTACTGGTTTGGCAACCCCAGCAGATGACAATGTGAAGCTATTGGTCAAAGGTGGAAAAACGATTGATGCAGTTACTGGTGCTGAGAAAATCAGTTATGAAGCGAAACTAATGCATGAATACTTCACTCATACTAGTAATAGCTCGTTAAATCCTGGGGATGTTGGTTACGATGCTAGTTTAAATAACTACCAATCAATGACCTTCAATATCACAGTAAGCAACGAAAATAGTAAATTAGATGCCAAAGACTGGAACTTTGCTTTGACAAATGTGAAGTACGGTTACTACGAAAATGGGTACAAAAACACGACTGTTAACTGGGCAGAATCTTCTTTACCAGATGAAGATGGCGCAGACACAGGTCGTGCGTTGATTGGAACAGACGGCGTTCGTTACAGTGTTGATTATGACTATACCTTTGGTGGATTAGGTTATGCTGCCGCTACAGACCTGCCAGCAGTTACACCTGCAACAGTAGCGGATCAAATTCCAACAGTAGCAGGGAACAAAGGTGTTCAAGCAGATACAAACGGCTTGGCGAAGAGCAGTATCCGTATCGGCTACAGTGCAGATGTAACAGATACCACTCTTTTGGTCAATGAAAAATGGGTCTACAACGAAGACGATGGCTGGTTCTACTACACTGTACCAGTAAAATCAGGTGAAACAACCAAGAACTTATTAGAGAAGTTGATCTTTGACAGTTCGATGAGTACCGAATATACCAATGCTTCGTACGATTTAGTTGTAAAAATGGAAGCTGTTCAAGCCAATGCGGACGCATTAACTGATACAGCAGGTTGGCACTTAGGCGGTGGCACAACGCCAACAGGTGACACGCTAGCAATTGTGACCAAACTTAAAGCAGGCATCTAAGCCATGCGCACGCCATGAAAAGAAGGGAGAAGTGACAGAGGTTGAGAAAGCTTATCATGTTAGCAAGCAGCATCCTGTGTTTCTGTTTCTTCTTTTGCGGCATGTCCACCGTGTACGCGGCAAAAGCACTTCCCCCTGGCATGGTGATCGGTGATTCGGATGGGATGTATGCCACCTCTGAGGGAGAATACTACATTGATCTTGCAGATATTCTCCCCGGAGATGTCTTTGAAAAAGAAATAACGATTCGCAGTTTGGATCTGGAAGAACCCTTCTCTTTAGGAATGTTAGTCGAAGAGATCGACTCTACTGGTTCGGTGGATTGGAAGAATCATATCACAATGACATTGGTTCTGGATGGTAAAGAAATTTACCACGGTCCTTTGTTAGGAGATGCCAGTCGTGACTGGAGTAAAACGCCTCTGGAATTGGGCATTTGTACCTATGGTACGGATAAAATTATGCATGCGACGTTTACCATCGATTCTAGTTTAACTAATAAGGACTTAAACGCACAAAGTACCTTGAATTTTTCTTGGAATTTTGTGGGAACCAAAGATCAACCAACGGAGCCCACAAAGCCGACTGAACCGACGAAACCAAACGAGCCTTCCACGGAGCCAACTATACCAAATACTTCAACTAGCAGTTCAGGCACATTGCCAGCGACCGGTCAAGGAGCACCGACTACGCGTAAGCTGTTGCCACAAACTGGTGAAGAATTGGTTTATCTATTTTTGACCGGATTGTTGCTGGTATTGATTGTACTATTCTTATGGAAAAAACGCCGAGAGGAGGAGCAGGAATGAACCAAAAGGAAAAACGAAAACATTTGTTTCAGACCTTTGTCCGCAGTAAGGGTCTGTTCGCCTGCTTTTCTCTGGTGTTAAGTCTGTTATTGATAGTAGGCAGTACCTATGCGTGGATTACTTCTGCCGATGAACGGGTGAATCGAACGGATGCCAATCAACGAAAGTTGTCGGCCATGGTGGAGGAAGACTTTACGCAAGTCTTTCACTGGTCACCTGGGATATCAAAGAAGAAAGAAATACGCGTGACCAATATTGGTGAAGTACCATCGATTGTTCGACTTTCCTTGCATGAGTTTTTTGTTAGTTTTGAAACGAATGTGGCAGATAATCATCGGGAGAATCCAGCTGTTGAAGTGGGAAATGGCAATTTAGTCATCTATCCGGCCACCAGTGTTTTACCAAATAATACGATCAAGGTTAAGGATACAACTACGTGGAAAGTTAATAACTACTACGGTGTGTCTGCCAATAAGTACTACAAAGCAAATCAGGCAATCTGCAATTCGTTGGATGATCATTCATTGGCCTATGTCTATAACGATGCTGGTCGAACTATGCCATTAAAAGCTATGGAATTGAATTTTCAAACAACCAAGCTGTTTGACCAAACAAATAAACCGACGGCTGGTGATACAAGCTATTGGTATTACGAAAACGGATATTTCTACTATTCAGAGATTCTGCAACCAAATGAAAGTACGGAAGATCTATTGAAAAGTGTTCGCTTGAACCCAGCTTATACCAATCAGTACAAAGGTGCTCTATACAAGTTGGTTCCTTTGATGGATGCCCATGATATCACGAAAAGTCTAATCTCTGATTGGGGAATTAATTCCACCGATTTTGCTTATGACATGTATCAAACTAAGCTGCACTAATCAAGGAGGGAAGAGATGAGAAATCGGAAAAAAAACAGGCGACTCATTTATGTGGGATTTACTATTGCTCTTGTCCTTCTTTTGATTGGTGGTGGTTATTTTGTCTACGCAGCAATGACAGCACAAGATCAAAAAGCCAATGATTTTCAAGTTGGGCAAGTAGAAACGAAGCTGCTGGAAGATTTTACTGGCATTACTGAAATAGAAACAGGTAAAGACGTTAAGAAGGAAGTCCTGATCGAAAATACTGGAACCATCAAGCAGTTCATTCGCGTGATGGTCTTGCCAGAGGTTCGAGCACCGATTGCAGGCGATACCAATAAGCAAGTATTGCCGTTAGTGATTGGCAAAGATCTTCTTTTGGAGAACATGGCAACTACTGATTGGAAAGATGGTGGCGATGGTTATTACTACTATGTCAAAGAAGCTGTGGAACCTAAAAAAAAGACCAGCAAACTTTTTGAGTCGATCAAGTTATCGGATAGCTTAGCGAAGCAGTACGATGCGACAACATTCTCTATTTATTTGAAGGTGGAGACAGTCAACTGTGCAGAGTTCGCTTACCGGGATGCCTGGTGGCAAGGACATACACCAACCGATCAACCGTTAAAAGCCATTGATGATGTCTTGAAGATGAAGGTGGAAAATCAAATATAAGGACATAGGAACCTATGTCCTTTCTAACTAAATCAACACTCATGAGGTGAGTGTTTTACAACTAAAGCATTGATTTGATGAGTATTGCGAGGAGGGGTCAAAACAGTGAACAAGAAGAGAACCATTTATGCATTATTTGCCAATAAGAGGGTTAAAAAAGTTATCGGAATATTTTTGATTTTAGCAGTGCTAGGTATTGGTTCAGTGTTCGGAATGAATAGTTTTAAAGAGAAAAAAGAGGAAGTATCTGCACATCCGACAAATGCGATTAAGTTGGATGAAGGTGGGGCGAATGAGTTTGAGGTTCAAACAGATGGAGAAACAATCAAGGAGCAAGCTTTGATTAACCAAGCGCCTAAATTTAATACTTACCTTCAAAATAATGATATTGTTCCTATTTTAGAAAAAACGATTATTGAAGGTTCAGCCATCGAGAATAGCTTGGTTCCACGGGAAACACTTATGACAGTAATAGCTGTTGAAAGAACTAATTTTGGACATTATTTCGTTTTATATTCTACTGCGGGAGTTAGTTTAGGCGGATTAGTAAAGGTTGCTGTATTTACATCTGAGGGGAAAGTACTATCAGAGAATATTACTGGTACTGCTATTAACACAATTGATCGAGTACTTGCACCTTTTTTTCATGCAGACAATAATGAATTTTTAGTACAAACACAAAGTAAATTTTTTAGGTATAAGGTTGGTAATGAAACGGCTAACACAGCGAATATCACTCGTACAGAACTTATCGTCCCTAACCATCCTGCGACTAATTTAAAGGCTAGTATTATAAAAAAAGTTGACGTATTCGGTAATTATACTGACGACTCACTCATTGTTGGGCGGATAGGATCTGTCGGTATTGTTAATGGTAGGATTCCGATAGGCACTATCAATGTGAACGGTTGGAAGAATACTGGTTTTTCAGGTAATTCAACTTATGAATATTCTATTGAAAATTTAAAAAATTCTGATGTAAAGATTTCTGAGACTGGATTAGAAATTGCACCTCTTTCTGTTTTTTTGAATAGTACTAAAAAATTGTATGGCACTTTTTATAATAAAGGTAGTAATGGAAGAATAGATTCATTCCAAATATTTTCAACCGAGGAGGAAGTAAAAGATGCTACTACGGGAAAAAATATTAAAAAAAGGAAGTACGCTTATATAACAGATAAAAATGAAGGGTTATACGACTCTATTTATGTATTAAAAGAGCTTTGCACAGAAGATAAAGCCTATTTTATGGTTCTAAACAGTAACAATACGGAAATGATTGAAGTGGATTTAACTTCTTATACTGACAAAGTGGTTAAAACTTATCCGAAAGATACCAATTTAAAGATGATTGACAATGGTGACGGGTCCATTTCCTATTTTGGTTCAACAACAGACATAACAGGTGAGTTTTATTCAGATCATTACACAAGTAGTTTAACTGGAACAAATTATTTTGTTTCGGGTTTAATGTCGGATCTAGCTGATACAACTAGTCCGTTAGAAGTTAGATCAGTACGAGCTTTTGTTACAGATGGGATAGTTTATCCAACAGCTGTATTGGATTCTGGAAACAATCGCTTGTTTATAGGTGGTGAAACAGATGATACGAGTAATTTTGTTGATACAATGAAATACTACATCAATGAAACGACTCCTAGTAAGAATGAAGGAATTGCTTCTGGTCGTACTGCATTTGTTGGATCGCTCGAAATAAAGGATGATTATTCACCAGCGATTGATAAAAGTCAAAATATCTCTGTGGATCTAGCCGATACGGCTATAACTCAACCCGGTGTTACGACTTATCATGGGTGGAATACACTCGATCGGTGGCTGATTACTGGATCAAAAAATGGAGCAGCAACGGATACATCGTCAATAAAAGTACATGATCATTTTGATAGTCAAGATATTTTGCTGGGAGCTACCGCTGCGGCACGCGAAGAATGGTTGCAAAAGAGGATCAATCGAAACCCTAAAGACATTACTGCTGCTATTGAATGGGACAAACTAGGCTTTGATAAAACAAATACCGGTCCACAGCAGGTTACTTATTTTGTATCAGATACACAAAACCAACAATCTGTCACATCAAGATGGGTTAATGCTAAGAGCCCGCAAACAGTTGAAGAGGATGATTATGCGTTAGATGCACAAAACTTTCATGTTCCTCTAACTGGAATCACCACAGCAATTCCCGACGCAGACAAATTTAAAGAACTGGCAAAAACAATGGCTTGGAGTTTAACCAAGCATGAAAGTACAGATGGTGATCAGGGCGATGGGTTAGATGAAGACGGCTCTGATTCCAGCAAGCTTTCAACAAAGGTGACAGTGGATACTGTTCAGCTAAAAACCTTAAAAGAAGCAACAGTTGCTAAACCTTATCCAGTGGATGTGACCTATAAACCAGAAAGTGGTATTGAAATCAAAAATCGAGTTTGGGTCTTTGTTACTACCAAAAATACAGTACCAAATAGTGAAACCAATCCTAAAGTAACCCCTGCTGATACGAATGGTGTGGTCTATTATGCAGATGATTATTCTCTGCCATTCCGTTTAAGAGCTGGACATAGTACTACGGATGTTTTAGATCGAGGCAATGTGCGTGTTTATGACTACTACGACTCTACTCACGAAACAGCAGCTGAATTACCTGTACTAGCAGATAAGACGACTAATTCTACAAAATTACAAGTAATCAATCTGAACGCAATCAAGACAGTTACTCAACCCGGACTAATTGATTCCAGTCCGCCAGATGGACCGGCTATGATCCGTTATGAATGGGATGGAGCAGTGGATGGTAACCATCAATCGGGAACGACAAAGCCAACTCTTGGCGGATTAGATGTTACGCTGACTGGCGATATACTTCTGCACGTACGTCAAGTCATTGTAGGAGAGTCCAATCAGTTGGTCGTACCAGAAGAAGGCTACTTAAGGATGACGACAAATGATTACGATGGATTATCAGGAACAACAACAGAAAATGTAGATCAGTTACGACAGGTAAGAATTTCATCTGGCAAGAATACTGATAATCCAGCGTTTGAAATGATTGCTGTGAATGCTGATCACATGGACGATCCGTTGGATGAATTGGAATTGAAGTTAATTATTCCTGAATACTATGAGCCAGTTGGGAATTATCTGACGTTGGGAAATGTAGATGCAAATGGCACAAGCCATGCGGGAAAAACAGAAGCAGATAGTAATAAGGCTTCATTAATTTTCCAACGAGATGATCTTTACAATGACGAAGAATACTTTATCACCATTTATCTAAAACCCAAGTTGAATCAGGAAGGTCCACAGCCTTACAGCTGGGATTACAAAAAGAACGATCTAGGAAAAATCAAAACCAAGTAGACGAAAGAGGCGAGACAGAATATGGTCTATTTATTATTAACTGTATTAGGCCTGATTGTATTGGTTCAAAGCTATTTACTGTTCTCGCTGATGCGAAGCCAACAGGACTTACAAACGAAACTCGCTCGGTTGTTGCGAAATAGGCAACATCCGGACAGTAGTAGACGAAAAACTCCAACGGAAAGAGGAAGGACACGATGAACCTAGGCTATGCGCGTGGGTATCAACTTACCCAACAATTGGATATGCTGGAGGATTATCCGGTGGACGAACTCTTTTCTGATGGAGCACAAGAGGTGGAAGCTCTGTATTCACCAACAAGTGAATTCCAAGCTTTGATGAACTTTGCACAACCAGGAGACCACTTGGTGATTGCCTCTTGGGAAGTTGTTTCTCGCGATTATCGCCAGTTGCTGGCTTGCTTGGATCAGTTGGAAATACAAGAACTGACCTTGGATGTGCTTAATCTTCCCCAGTTAACAATCGAGGAGTGGCGCCAAGTTTTTCGCTGGTCACTTCGCAATGATCGCTTGCTTCATCCGGTATTGGTCAAAGCAGGAAAGGAACGAGATCGCAGTAAAGATGCTTACTCTCTGTTCAGCAAAGAACCGGAAGCACGTAAGCTTTATCGTGAAATGATCTGGCTTCTGGTAGAGAAAAACTCCGTTCGACAGGTAGCCCAACAAAAACGAGTACCAATTGAAACGGCCTATCGTGTGCAACAGGAGTTGAAGCAAGTTCAATTAGCGATTATCTTAGTCATTTGTTTCCTGTTGGCAATATTTAGTATCAAGCTAGCTGAATCCTATTTTGATCAACTGTGGATACAAGTGGCTATTTGTGTGGTTGTGACGCTGGTAATCCTGTGGAATGTATTGATCGATACGGAAGAAACCGAAGCTAAGCCATCCGTAAAAGAGAAGAAAGCATCAAAAATTTGAAGAGAAGGTGAGTCCCCATGCAACATGTACTTATTTTAACGAAAAACTCCTTAGCAGAAGAACCGCTAGTCCAAAAATTACAGCGGATGAACTGTGAGATTCTATGTTCAACAGATTTGTTCAAGAGATTGAAAACTGGTACGATGAGTCCATTTCTTTC
>NZ_JAFREL010000098.1 GCF_017377655.1 Candidatus Enterococcus ferrettii | reverse complement strand
GAATCACTATCCGAATCTGAGTCGCTGTCTGAATCCGAATCGCTTTCGTCATCGTTTAATTGATACTTTATTTCAGTATCTTCATCTAACGAAGTTACTTTTGGCGCATTATAACCTTTTGTCTCATCTTCTGGATCTACCCATTCCAACGGCGTTCCTTCACTGTCAACTGCTGTATATCCTTCTCCTAAATAAGGAATCACTTGATTTGGATTCTTTTGTGTAGGATCTGTTGGATGGTTCTCATATTTAATGGACTCTGGTGGAGTTGTGCCATCCTCATTTATAAAGACATAGCTACCCATTTCTTTATATATATATTTGACTTCTACTTGTCCTGTTGCGCCTACTTTCCCTAACTCACTTGTATTACTTGATTCATTCCCGGTAACGGCTGTATTTGTTAGATAATAGCCAGACACTATTTGCGCTTTGTCTTCAATATCATTTCCTACAAGGCTTGGGTCTACAATCTCAGAGATTCCTTCCAATGCTTGTCCTTGATCATCCACAAATGTATACGTTATGGTTGCTGCATTTTGTACTAGCCTTAGGGTTGTGTTTTCTACCGGACTTACTGGACTAAGCGTACTATTATTTTGATAAACGGTTTGATTACCATCTACTAAATGATAACCATCTGGAATATCGGATAGTTTAATATCGTTTACAGTTTCTAAGTCATCATTAATTTCATAAGGTCCACTATTTTTGGTCATTTTTGTTAGATCTTCCGCTAGCCCTTTGTAGGCCGTCGTGTCGTAATTTAGACTGCCAACTTCTTGATAAATGAAATCATATGATTCTTCCATATCTGGACCAAAAGTAATGGTCATATCTGGTTGTTCGACCAATACATATCCTTCGTTACGATAATCTTCTGAAAAAATGTAGTCTTCTAAACCAGTCGTTCCAGATAGTTCTTTACTAGGAATAATCTCTGTCATGTTGGTTCTAGTTCCATCTGGATCAAGCAAGTATTTTACTTTTGTTTCATATTCACGAGGTGTATAGTAATAAGTTATATTATTAGCCGAACCTGCCGCTGGAAATGTGTATGTTAAGGAACCATCTGTTGGGTTTGCTCCTTCTGGTAGTTTAGTTAAATCTAAATCGTAACCAAGTGCGGATAGATTAATATCTTCTGGAGATATAATTTTAGATGTTCCTTCAAAGCCTGATAGTTGAGTTGCTGACTGGACAGGGTTATTGGTTCCTGATACATGATAGTTAATATCTACAGTTACCGGATTTTCGATAGTTACAGCATTAGGCGTAGATGTGAACTTTCTTTCCGTTGCATCAGAATATCCTAGTGAATCATAGTAAAAGGCCTTCCCCGTATGTTTAACAGAATCATCGTCAAAATCAAAAAAGAATAGAAGTCTGCTAGATTGTGGTGTACTCTCAAAAGCTGTATTTATTTTTTTTATTAATTCTGGATCAGTATATTCTAGTCCAGTAATGCTCTCGAAATAATCAACTGGAGATGTACCACCATTTTCTAAATACTCTTGATACTGTACAGAATCTGTTAGTTTAAAACCCTCTGATTTAGTTGATATATTTCTAGCAATTGTATAAGTATTGTCCTCTGAATTATATATACTCGTATAAGTTGAAACTCCACTTTTAGTTAGTGTCTCTATTATTTGATCATTTGTAGCACTTTCTGGAACATCTACATGGGTAAAAACTTCACCTGTTAGATTAAGCGGTCCTTGAAATTGCCTCCCAGAACCATCTGGTAATGGAATATAAAAGTAAGACCATCCTTCAATATCTTCTTTGTCAGCCCCAGTATAATTAGTAAGCGTAGCTGTACTTTCTAACGATATACGTTGAATCTGAACGATATTCTCGGGTAAGTTTGTAGGGTTTTTACCTGTTATTATATTTCCTATAATTGATGAATTTTCATAATACATTGCTGCCCTAAAATCGTTAGGGGTTACAGCAAATAAAGGTCCCTTAGTTTCAGAGCCAGCATTAACCGTTCCAGAATAACTACTTTTAATTTCCTCTTGCTCTCCATTAGCATAAACATGAACAGGATTTGCTTCTATACGTTCAGTAACAGCATTATAAGTAGTAAAAAAACGTCCGTTTTCTATTCCATAGTTCAACGATATTCCGAACTTTACTAATCCGTTCACATTTTCAGTTACATCTATTTCAAATCCATCCGAATTTTCAATGCCTGAGTCTGGAATCTGGTAACTAATTGTTCCAAGACCAGATACATTTCCCTTATGATTTCGAAACATATCGGAATCAGAAGTTATAGGTATAATAATTTTGTCACCTTTAGAGATTTTATTGTCAGTATTATCAATTGCCAAATTAAATTTTATTGATGTATCGTAATTCAGAGATGGATAGATTTTTGGGGCTTCTCCTCCATCTATAGTTGTTCTTTTGAAATCTGAAAATTGTATATTTGTGTCTTGATTAGCCACCCAAGTAGTCGTCCCATCAGGATTCTCTGTCGCAAATGGTTGAATTTTCTGTGGTGTATTTGCATTTGATGCCACAACATTAGCACTTGCTTGTGACACTTCCTCCACCGGATCACTACTGGCAACAGTGCCTATCTCTTCACCAGTCGTGGCATCTGCAACTTCATTCTCTGTCGCATGAGCAACCATGCTACTAGCTGGAACTGCAACTGTACTTACCAACATTGCCCCAGCAACGCCGCCTTTGACTACCCAATTCTTTTTCACCTTGTGCATCCGGTATTTCTTGATTGGTTCATGCCGGTACACCATTTTTCTTCTCTTACTCATACGTTTTGCAACTCCCCTTTTTGCTATTTTCTCCCTTTGTATCTAGTTCTTCTGCTTAAAAATAGGTATAGAAATTGATCAGTCCACTTAGGAAATGTTCCTGGTCATCAATCCGCATGCGGAATTTGTCGTGTCTAGTGTAGAAACCATTAACGATTTTATCTGGTCGTTTCATAAACATTGCCATTTCAGGATGCATAACCCCTTTTTCGATTTCGATTACCGCTCGTTTAATAGCTACTTGTTGTAATCGCCAAAAATCAGTTTTCGAGACAAATTCAGTGAATTTCCCTTTTTTATAGTCATCGGATGCTTTCAACTGATCCGTCATTTTAATGGCTGCCATCAGTAATTCCAACAGCGTTGGATAGGCGGTATCTCGATGCTCAATGAAGTTTAAATTCTCAAAGGCATTCTTCAACCCAAACTCGTAGTATTTTTGTTCCTTTAGATACAACAAAATCTCATTGGTGGCATAACTCAACCAGTGATCGTGGTACCGTTCGTAATTTTTAGCTACAAAACGATCAAATAGTTTTGTAGCTAAAGCCAAGTGCTGCGGATTTTTCGTGATCGCGTAGCCACGTAAAATACTGAACACAGCTTCCCCATCATAGTAAATGATGTTGAACTTCTTCTTGGTTTCAAGATTTTCATCTAGAATATGAGTCGTTTCGCCTTTCTCATCGACAAAGTGGCGTTCCATGCCTAGAATTAATTGATTGATCGCTGCTTCATACTTGGTATTACCGGTAATTAACTGGAACTTCGCTAACGCTAGAACAGCTAATGCTTGTGCACCCAGCTTAACCGATATACCTGACGCAGCTTTTTCTTTGATATACAATGCATCTTCTGTTTGAATCGTTAAATTTTCCAGTCCCCAATCTAAGCCTTGTTCTGAAGCCTTCAATTCCTCGTTCTGTTTTAGGTACTCCTGGGCTTCTAATAAGGCATACAAACTAGAAAAGTGGCGAACAGAATTGTAACCAGTCAGCTGGTAATCATAGGTTGGATAGTAGCCGTAAATGAACTGACCGGAATCCTGTATTTGTCGTTGTAGAAAGGCGGCACCTTGTTCAATTGCATAATCAATGGAAGGTGGTAGTGTTTTGTAATCCACCGTACGCATCCCTGCTTGATCAGGTTGAGTAGATAAAGGTAACCAATTTCCCTCGTCCGAGTAATAGCCTTGCGTATCAAAAATATAGAATTTCCGTTGGGGAATTTTGTTCTTTAGTGTTTGTCCGTACTTTTTCTTCATGTAGCTATCGATGTTCTTCTGATCAAAAGACAATTCGGGTGAATTGAACCCTACCTTGTGATTCGCTGAAGGTTT
This sequence comes from Candidatus Enterococcus ferrettii, assembly GCF_017377655.1. GTDB lineage: Bacteria > Bacillota > Bacilli > Lactobacillales > Enterococcaceae > Enterococcus_A > Enterococcus_A ferrettii. The sequence continues at coordinate 1,575 of NZ_JAFREL010000098.1, read as the reverse complement.
GATCAGTGCATTACCCATCAATTCTTCGGCTAGAAAGGCTGTGTTAAATTTCTTATCAAAAGCAATGCCTCTGCGAAAATAGTTATTCCGCGTAACGACAAAAAATTTTCGCATCAGTTCCAAATAGGTACACTCTTCCATTGTTTTGACTACATCTACCCGAATGTACTGCTTCTTACTATCGGCTTTTGCTAGTTCTTTCTTGAGCCATTCCATGCAACCCTCTAAACTTGTTGTTCGGATATTTTTTACTTTGGCTCGTTCGTTTCCTTTGGATACAGATAAAAATAATACCCGTTCTGCCGTTTCAATCGGCACTTGTTTTAGTAATCGTTCCAGCTTCGTTACTTGTTGCTCCACTCAAATACGTTCCCTTCTCCAACAATCTTCTTGCCGTTGTTTATCGCCAACGGCCGCGCTTCGGTCCCCAGCTGTTCACCATAGGTTTAGTGTCCGGTGAGACACGCTCGGGGCTGTCATCTGTATCGGCTTCCCAAGGATACAGACCGTTCTCATCTTTTTCATAGGTGGCTTCAATCCGCTGATTGTCTTCTTCTGCTGTAATCTGACGATGCTTCCACCGATTTTGTAAATAGCGTACCGCCATCATGGTAAAGGTCAGAGAAATAAGGATTCGTCTAAAGTTGAATCCGCCAGCTCCTGCGGCCACGCTGATAGAGGAAAGCCATGCAGATTGGATCATTTGCATCATCATCGCCTCAGCTCCTTTACTCGATCCGCCAACACTAAAATTTCCTTGAGGGTTTTGTACTCCTTAAATTCATAGAGAAACACGACCTTATGATTGAATTTTTTTGCTAATGTGAGATAGCGCAGTACAAAAGGATCGTAGATGGAAGTTAGCCGCGGCTCTTCATTCTTCACTTACATAACCTCTTTTTCCTGTTCCAGCACATGAATCGTTGGCTGGTGACTAATTTTGGTTTCCTTTCGTACGGCTTCGTTTTTCTTAGTTAGGGTTTCAATGCTATCGGTATATTCTTGGCTAATCTCTTGTCTGGTCGCAGCCATCATGCCTGCGAAGGTCTGAATCTCGTCGTGAATTTCTGCTTTCAACTGAACTAGTTCTTGTTGCTTGTGCTCCAGAATCTGTTGTTGCCGTTCTAACTCAGCTGCTTGCTCTTCTTGTTCTTTTTGCAGGGCACTGATTTCTAATTTACTGTTGAAGAGATTTTGGAGTCGTTCTTCTTCAGCTTGGTTTCTCATGGCTTGCGTTTGTTGTTCCGCCTCAGTTAACAACGTGTTCTTTTGATTCTCAGCAGTAGTCAGTACTTCTTGTTTTTTCCGTTCTGCTTCTTCCAACAGCTTGTTGGCCGCTTTTTCAGCTACTTCCAAGGTTTGTTGGGCAATCCGCTTCATCTTGGAAATGTCCTGATACTCCAGATGCAACTGCTTGAATTGGTCCCATTCGTTTTTTTGTGTTTTTAGATGACGAAGTTCTGCTTCTAATTGTTGCAGCTTCTGTAGTAAATTGTTCTTTTCGGTTTCTTGTTGACTGGTTAAGTGCTGTTGACTAGATTGTTTCGAATTGAGCTCTTTTTCCAGCTTTTCTTT
>NZ_JAFREL010000097.1 GCF_017377655.1 Candidatus Enterococcus ferrettii | reverse complement strand
ACAAAATTTGTTTCGATTTTTTAGTAATTTGAATAATTCTACTTGCAATAGAAGAAACCTCCCTTTTTTTATTAATCTCAGCCTTGACTCAAGAGCCTGGTTCGAAATCATGTGGGTCAGTCCCTGACAATTCATACTCTATTTCCCTTACAAATCGAAGCTTGTAATTATAGAAATAGCTTTTTTCCACTACTTTCTTATTAGCATCTTCTGAGGATTCTTTCTTTGGGACTTCGTTTGGAATAGTAGTATAAGCAGCTTCAGTTTTATATAGTTCTGAGTAGTATTCGTATCCAAAATAACTTACACCTATCATTGCTATAACTATCATTATTCTAATGTTTTTTAGATATCTAATATCTAGTGTGTAAGCATAGCAAAAGTATGTGTCTTTATCCATTTATTTATCTAACACTTTTGTTAGATTCTGGATTTTACGTACCTGCACTCCGATGGTCATGAGCAGTATACTCTATCAACTAAGTGAGGGAATATTTAGCCATCACTCGCTTGTAGACAAAGGCTTTTGGCGTAGTCTATAAAATTAGTGTTGCATAAATATTATCTGAATAAACTGATAATTTATTCTAAAAATTTCTAAAAAATCGAATACTTTCGCAGAGGATGACTTTTTGCCAGGATTCTTGGAGAATTGACGAGACTTATGTCAAAGTTAAAGGGAAAGATCGTTACCTTTATCGTACGATTGATTCAAATGGACATACTCTAGATATGTGGTCACGAAATCATCGGAATACGGTCTCTACTAAAGCGTCTATGGGACAGCTTATTAGAGATTACGGACAACCACGTTCAATTGTCACGGATAAATATGCTCCTTCGCTAAAAGCAATTAAAGAGTTAAAAATCTGTTTTCTTTGTATCCCTTTTTTACTGTATTTGTGTAGAAGATTTCTTATAGGCAAGCGAAGCAAAAAACTACGAACAAGTATTAGAAAAATTGATCATCAATTATAATTTGAGGATTTCCAATATTCAATTTATACATCAAGAACTAACGGATGTATCAAAGCGGCAGCAAGGGAAGAAGTGAATCAACAATTACTAAAACTGAGTTTCTTACCTCATTTTGGATGACACATGCAGTCTCTTTCATTGATTAGAATTACACTTTACTGAAATATTTTAATTGTGATGTTAAACGAAGTCTTTCTACATTCTTAAACAGAAAAACAATAAGGATGGTGCCTTTTCTCTTAAAGCTTCCCGGGTTGCCTTCGATAACTTTCAACATCGTGGGTCCCAGTATCCTGGAGCGATTGATGTTTGGAAGCGGAACTTCACTCATGTTGAACAATTGTTTGATTATGGTAGTGTGATTCGTAAAATCATGTATACTACAAATGCTGTTAAAAGTGTCCATGCCAGTTTCAGAAAAGTCACCAAAAAAGGAGCATTCTCTAATGAAAATGCTCTCCTTAAGCTGCTATATTTACGTAAAAAAGAATTGTATAACAAATGGAATAACGGTCATATCCAAAATTGGTCAATGATCCTCAATCAGTTAATGACCAATAAATCTTTCTTCTCCCGAATTGAAAAGTATGCGATTTATCTTTCGTAAGGCTGGGTTTATTTATCCATGCTTTCAATCGGACCATTCTTGGCTGAGTAGTCCTACAAAGGTCTTCACCATGTAAAAAGACTTTCAGCTAGATAGTTTCCACAGTTTAGTCGACAAACCCATAGGGAAGTCTTCTCTTTATCTGTCTATGGTTTTGTTCCAATATATTATTGAGATATTTAGACTTCCAATGTTTAACTATTCGATCTATAATACTTTCCTCTTTTAAATCTTTAATTGCTTTTAGAGAAAGAGCATATTTATCCGTGACAATTGAACATGGTATCTATAATCTTGAATAAGCCGTCCCATAAACGCTTTAGTAGAGACCGTATTCCGATGATTTCGTAACCACATATCATTTGAATCAATCGCACGATAAAGGTAACGATCTTTTACTTTGACATGAGTCTCGTCAATTCTCCAAGAATCACTGAGTTTTTGATTTCTATTTCTTTTTTTCAAATATAATAAAGTAACTTGTCATATTGTTGAACCCATCGATAGATCGTTGTGTGATTAACTTTAAAACTGTATTTTTTCATGATTATAGAATATTCACGATAGCTTAAAGGAAAATGACAGTACAAGCCAACAGCTTCAATAATAATTCGATAGTCGTATTGTTTTCTTTTAAAATGTTTCTTCATAACCGTACCTCCATAAATTGTAGTTATGGTCATCGTATCGAAAAATCATCATTAATTAAACTTTGCAACACAACCTAGAATCTCATGTAAATAATTCAGTAAAAGGGAAACATAAAGTTAACTTTTTTTGTATTTGAAATAGTAAAGAACGCCAACTATCAATAGAATTAATATGCCAACTATAGAGAACATATAATTATATGATTCACCAGTTTTTGGCAGTAACTTACTTAGAAAATTTTTATTTGGAGTATTTGTCGGTGTTCCTTTGGTGTTGTGAGAATTAGTAATAATGATATTACCTTTATTAGAATTATCTACAGTAGTTGTATAGCCGATTACTGAACCAACTTCTTTAATTGAATAAATAATGTCAGAGCCACTTTGTTTAAGCGCTAAATCGTCCCAAGTAGTAGACCAATTATTAACATCACTTAACTCCACAGGATTACCAGATTTTTTTCCATTAGCGTAAAGTTGGACAGTGATCTTATCAGGTCTTAACCCATCTTGATTGTTACTATCATTCCAAGCTTTCGTCACTATAACACTTGTTTTACCTGGC
>NZ_JAFREL010000096.1 GCF_017377655.1 Candidatus Enterococcus ferrettii | reverse complement strand
GAAAACATTAATGGGTGGCGGAGAAATTAAGACAGCTGAACGCAAATGGAACCCAAATGTGAAGTTGAACAACATTGAAATCATTGAAAAAACCACTGGGAAGAAAATCGAGCTAGCGGACAATGAACAAGTGTTGCCAAAGAGTAAAAAACGTCAAGAGATTTACGAAAAAGACTAGATTTAGGTGACGAAAAATTATGGATAGACTCAAATACATTTCAACGGAGCAAATGTTTGAGGGAATCATTGTTGAACTTCACGACGCAAGCGTAACAATCGATATTAAAGGACGCTTAGGTCAACTGAAAATCCCGAGACGTATGATCATCTCTGAATACGATTTAGCGATAGGTCAAGAGGTCGGTTTTTTAATGACCTATCCGGAAGTTTTGGAAGAAGAACCCAACGATCACTATGTTCAGGCCATTACTGAACATGAACGGAGACGTTTGGAAAATCAGAAGAAACATGCACAGACACCAGGAGAGGAGAATTAACACATGGGCTTAACAGTCTTTGAAGGGTTGCAGTCAGAAATTTTCGTGCCAATTACGCCGAAATCTGTCTTCACACCGGTTACAAAAGAACTGAAAGAAATGCGCGTTGCATTAGCTACAGCAGCGGGTGTTCATTTAAAGAGTGATAAACGATTCAATCTAGCAGGAGATACGACTTATCGTGAAGTGCCAGACGGCACGCCGAGCGATGAATTAATGGTTTCTCATGGCGGATATGATAATGCCGATGTAAACCGAGACGTGAACGCAATGTTTCCGATCGATCGTTTACATGAATTAGTGAAGGAAGGCTTCATTAAAGAAGCAGCTCCAGTACATTACGCATTTATGGGCGGCGGAGGAGACCAAGAAGCATTTCACGATGTAACGGGTCCTGAAATTGCTCAAAAATTAGTGGACGAAGAAGTCGACGCTGTCGTAATGACCGCTGGCTGAGGAACCTGCCATAGAACTGCCGTGATCGTGCAGAGAGCTATTGAGGAAGCGGGAATTCCTACTATTTTAATCGCAGCATTACCACCAGTAGTACGTCAAAACGGGTCCCCACGTGCGGTTGCACCGATGGTACCAATGGGCGCCAATGCTGGAGAACCACATAACATTGAAATGCAGACAGGTATCTTAAAAGATACGTTAACTAACTTAGTAACCATCGAGACACCAGGTAAGATCGTTCCATTACCTTACGAATACATTGCGCATGT
>NZ_JAFREL010000095.1 GCF_017377655.1 Candidatus Enterococcus ferrettii | reverse complement strand
ATTACTTATAGTCTTTTATTTTGCTTTGGGAAATAATCAAGTTTAAGAGCTACAAATGAACATCAGAGCAAATTCTAATAGTATTAGAAAAGTATTCTATAAGTAATATAGTGGTAATAGATTAGTTTTCTAATACAATATAATATAAAAATCGCAAATGAGATACACGCCAGATTCATTAATTTAGCTGCTTTCAAAGTGACGTTACTAGTGGAATTTCCTGAAAAGAATGACCAACATAATAGTGTTGTATTAGTAATAGAAAAGGATTACTAATAAAATTTTATTAAAACACTAATAGTAATGTAATAGTAATTTATCTTGTGTGAGCTGTAAGGAAATACAATTGATTAATTATTGGTCTAGAAAGTAGCAACTGTTACCGAGCATGTGATAACGATTGATTAGTAATAGAAAGAAATTTTATAAAATTACTTGTAGTATTTTAATAGTAATGTATTAGTAATTTATGTCTAAAGATTTATCGAATAGTAAAGGCTAACAGACAAAAAGGAGAAAAAGAGACTTTTCTCTTTTTCTCCTTTTAAGGTATAAGTTATACCGAAACTAGTTTATGTATAACTTATACATCCATGACCTATTCAAGACAATAAAGAAACCTGAAGGAACTAAAAGCAGCTTGGATACGATCATTTTAGCTATCAGTTTTGTTTAGGAAAACTACTTTGTAAGCTTTATGGGCACGGTTTGATTGCTATCTTCTTTCTGAAATTCTCCTGTGATCAGATGTTCCTTATCTACCTGCAAGTTTTTGATTGTTCCATTTACACTGTTCGGGCTATCTTGCATAAATATGATTACCATTTCTGTTTGTCGCTCATTAATGTCAAAGGTGGCTTGACCTTCGATATCTCCGTCTTTGAATTCTGCAAGTCCATTCGAATAAAAGGTCATTTGATAACTTTCCTGATCAGTTGATACTTCCCAAGGTTGTTGATCAGTTGATAAGATATTTCCGATCTGGACTTTTTCATTCCCACAAGCCCCAAGAAGTAAAAGGGACAGGGTGCCTATTCCAATAAACAGGACAAGCTGCCTCAACGTCATTAATTTCTTTTGCATAGGATTCTCCTTTCGCTTATTAGTATCGCCTGTGATCAATAATAAAAACTTTTAGACAATGATCTTACCATTCTCAACTCGATACCCATAGATCGCTATTTTTCTACTGTTCCAGCAATAAAGATGTTTATTCTTGTGCAGCAACAACAGTGAGAATAGGGTCTTTTCGGTCATAGGAGTCTTACGATGTTGTCGAAAGAATATGAGATTACCTTCAGCATCCACCTTAGCTGTTGTTAAAGGGACTAACGTGCTGCCGACTTGCGAGTAAATTCCTTTGTACTTTTCATGGAAAGGATTTGCTGATAATTGATTCAACAATACCTTCGCTTTCATGTCGAGTGATCCTCTGGCTTTTCAATAAGTGGAATAGGGCGGGTAATTCCATGCTTTTTCCGGTATCTCCTAAAGGTTTCACGATTAATGCCGGTAATCACCTGGACTTCTTTATCGGTCTTGCCTGATCGATACAAATCGAACGCATGCGCTAAACGGTCGTCCACCTCAGAAAATAAAGGTTTCCGTCCCTTAAACTTACCTTTTTTCTTTGCCAGGGCAATTCCTTCAGCCTGAGTTTTCAGGATATACTCTCTTTCTTCTTGTGCCTGGTACTTGTACAGTTCAATAATCATGTTATTAAGCAGCCGCCGCAAATTTTCGTTTTCAATGCCATTCAGAGTAGGCAAGTTTAAAACCTCAATGGTTGCATCCTTTAGTTGAATATCATTCATGACTTGTGTAAGTTCTTTATTGTTTCGACCAAGCCGTTTCAGTTCGGTGATCACGACAATATCACCTTCACGAATAAACTCAAGTAAGTTTTGCAACCCTGGTCGATTGGTATCTTTGCCACTTTGTTTGTCCGTGAAAATTTTGGAGCAGTGGGTGAGGGCTTCTAATTGACGATCCAAATTTTGATCACTGCTGCTGACCCTGGCATACCCAATTCGAGCCATGAAAAAACCTCCTATTTTGAGCAACTCTATTGTGTTTTAATAAATCTTATTATATCAGACTTTTCTGAAACCTCCAAAAAACACAATAGGGGATACTCTAATGTGCAAAGACTAAGAATGCAACAATCCCTAAATGCAAGTTTTTCAAATTCATATTATTTCTTTTGCGATATTAATACTTCTTCTAATCGATTGCCCATTTCTTTACTGCTATTACTTGTCCGGTGTTGGAAAACTGAGTCCCACAATCTGGTATTTTGTTACGCATCGTCAATGATACTCGAAGTTTTGATCGCTGCCGGAGATCCTGATGGGATATTGAGTATCGTTGTTGATACTCAATTAGTTCCACCAGCCAAATCTACTCCTGGTAAAAGTGGATATCACTCTCATGATACTCGAAAAATTTTGGCCAGGTTAACTGCAGACAAAAAATTGGGAATCACTCAGCTTAGGATTTGTTCGAAATTATAAATGATACTCGAAAAGTCAAACCGGTCGCTGCTGCAGGGAAAGAAACTGAGTATCACTATGATTTTGTTCAGTTTTTCCAAACGCTCCAAAGTACTTTGATGTTTAATGAACATTATTCAACATAATAAACCCAATATCATTAAGTACTCATGTATTCAATAATCTATGACAGAGAAGGAGGGCCTTATCAATTTTTTCATAGGTTTGAATACAATCGTGTAAAGGTAACAAAAATACGCCGCAGCATAGGTTATGTTGCGTTCAAAACGTGCGAATAAAAAAGCGACCATAAGAAAAAAGAATTTTCCTTAGATCCGCAAGGGATAGAGCACTATTTGCCAATGTAACACAATCGGATTGTGTTACTTTCGTCAGATCATAATTCACCATTTTTTCGAACATAGGTTTTTTGGTGATTTGCTGGACGCTAACATCAATTATATACTCCTTCTCATAATATTTACTAAGATTCTTTCGAGGAAGCTCTAATCTGAAGACTGAAGATGTGGTAATGTTTGTGAACTGATTACGCCACTCAAGATCAAACAAGCACCAAGTATTTCTCTCGAACTGAGAATTTCTCCTAAAATAATAAATGAGAGACCTGCTGAGAAAATGGGCTCTAATGAAAAAATAATTCCTACTTCACTTGGTTTTAGCTCCTTTTGAGCAATTGGTTGTGCTACAAAACCATAAGCACTACATATTATTCCCAATAACACGACTGCAATTATTTGATTCTTTTCTGTTGGGATCGTTGGCTTTTCATAAATTGCTGAGGCAATCCAGCCTAAAACAGAAACGACGCCTAGCTGAATAATGCTCATGGAAAATATCTGGTTTTGAGGGAAAAATTTAGTGATCTTACCTACAAAGATAATATAGATTGCATAACAAGTAGCAGCACCTAAACAAAAGGGGACTCCAAGATCTAATTTTATATCTTCTTGAATAGTAATCAAATATAACCCAACAGTAGCAATAATTGTGCTAATCACTATCGAGTAATGAGGTAACTTTTTCAATAGAATCCCTTCGAAAATAGGAACTAGAATCACCGTTGTACTAGCTAAAAATCCTGCTGTTGAAGCTGATGTATGTTTTACACCAAATACTAACCCTATGAAAACAGGAAATAATAATAAGCCCATCAAAATCCCTTATTTAATCACGCTTATAGTCCAACCTGTCAATTTTTTTCGAAATATACAATACATCACAAAAAAAGCAATACCAAATCTTAAGCCAATTAAGTTAAATGGCTCTAATCCTTTCAGACCAATCTTCATCAAAAGGTAAGAAGATCCCCATGCCAGTGAAACAGTTATCATCAAAAAAAACGCAAATCTTTTATCCATTATTCTCCCCTTTATGAATGCCTTTTTACATAAATCTTCAAGTTATTGTGGTTATTGCAATTAGTATACCTTTTCGATATTATATAAGTAAAACAAATATTTCTAATATTAGTATAAGGAGAATTAATATTTTGAATAAACTTTGCGCATTACAAAAGTAGTAGAACTGGGTAGCTTTTCTAAAGCTGCCACTGCGCTAGGTTATACCCAGTCGGCAGTTAGTCAAATGATCCTATCTCTGGAGAATGAGCTAGCAATTAAACTGATTCATCGTTCTCGTCACGGAGCTAGATTAACGTCCGAAGGGAAAAAATTGTACCCTTACTTAAAGCAAGCAAATTATCAATATCAGCTTTTCATTGAAAAATGTAATGAAATAAAGGGATTAGAGTCTGGTGTTATCCGTATTGGAACGATTTCAAGTATCACGTGTTATTGGTTACCGCAATTAATCAAAGAATTTCAAAAAATATACTCGAATGTTCAATTTGTATTTCATCAGGGTGACTACAGCTCGATTGAGGAATGGATTAAACTAGGCACTGTAGATTTTGGTTTTATCTCCCCGGATTCTGCTCAGGATATTGATACACTCCCTTTGAAATCAGGGAGAATGCTAGCAGTGCTTGCTGAGAACCATCCGTTAGCCACAATGTCTGAGATACCCTTATCACTATTAGCAAGAGAGCCTTTCATCTTGCTGGAAGAAGGTCATTACAGTGAACCACTTATTGCTTTTCAGAAGGAAGGCTTAACGATGGATACCAAATTGACTCTTCATGATGATTATGCCATCATGACAATGATCGAAGCCGGGCTGGGTGTGAGTGTACTAGCGGAATTAATTTTACAACGTATGGATTTCAACATTACTGCTCGACCAACTGTACCCCGGATTACTCGAACAATCGGATTAGGGTATAAAGATCGACACAGTCTACCTATAGCCAGTCAATATTTTATCGATTTCATTTTGAAGCATGTTGGTTCATTAAAGTAATTTTTCACTGAAAAAAACAAGTTGTAATTTTGTATGTTTGTAATCAGTCTGTAAAATTTTCATATAGTTATATATAAGTAGAATAAATCCGCCATTTAAATCCAGAAGTGACAAAGCGACCATAAGGAAAATGAATTTTCCTCAGAGCCGCAAGGGATAGAGCTATTTTAGCGAACGTAACTTAATCCGTTTGTGTTACATTCATAAATGGTTATCTGAAGTGTCTTCAGTTGATTACATCCTAGTAAAAAAGGGAAAATAAAAAAGCAAACAACAATGTTTCCGTGCTATCCACTTTCTCAATTACTTTTTTTCAAAGCAATTCCTCTTTTCTTTATGTATTATTTTTTGTGATTGTTCCAAATACTACCAACAACCATCAAAAATAAACCAACTGCACCCGCAGTATTAAAACTAATAATATATTGAAATAGTTCTTTCACTCCTTTCTGCCTCCTTGGCCAATATTATATTTTAGCCTTGACTTAATTATACAGACTAGTCAAATCTATAGCAAAAAAAAAAAAAAATGGACATTCTAGTGAAATAAAAATTGTCACAAATTTGTATCCTAAGGTCATAGCAACAATAAGTATGGGCCCACATATTAGATCTTAAAATGGTATAATACTCTTTGGCAGCTTGCCCCTGAGAGGGGGTGTTGCAGTGTTTGATCATATATTGTCGTTGATCGTTGCGCCAATTGTTGTTGGCATAGCTATAGAGCTATTTTCTCATTGGCTAGATGAGAAGGACAAAGACAACGATCGATAGCGCAAGTCTGCTATCTAGCCCACACGTTCGTGGTCGCAACGAGCGTAAAAAAAAGCCAGCCCTACTCGCAATAGGGTTGGCTTTTGTGTTGCAATGCAGTTCATATACTGTCGTTTCGCAGGTTTATTATAGCATGATTTATAAAGAAATGCCAGTTGGCAATTTGCTTATCAGGAAGAGGTAGCAATCCTTACTTGCTGAAAGTTTATTTTAAAATATTTCTTTTGCGATATTATTATTCCCATTATTTGTCTGGTACTAAGCATCACCGGCAGCCGTTGCTTTACTGATCTCGATCGATCGTGTCGTATACGGGATCACTGGAACATCCATACAGAAAATAGCGGTTGCACTCAATTTTGAAACGTGAATACATAAATTTCCAAGCATTTAAAACAATAGAGGCTTCCATAGTTGAGATAGATAGCTATAAAAGTTGATCCAATAGGAATCAACTTTTATTAGTTGCTCAATTAATTTGGACAGCTTTTTTTTACTGAAAATAACTATTTCTCTTTTTCTGTTCTGATTCTTAACATAGAAAACAAAAACATTTGTCGGAATATCCGTCATAAAATCCCTAATTTTACCCAAAAATGTGCGGTATTCTAGCTTCAACAAAGAGGTGAAGTGCTTTGACGAGAACTATTGAATGGGATATAAAAAGTTTTAGTTAATTCGGAATTTTTGTGCTGTACCAAGTATAGATTTATAACAAAAAAATAGAAGGAAGGAAATAACTGTTGGGTACTATTTTATTATTAAGCAGGTAGGGTGTTAATGAGGAACGGATTTTATCGCTAAAAAAATGAATGATTTATCAATCATTTTTTTACAAGTGGACCACGTCTAACTCTAGTTACCCTTTCTTTCAGAATAATTAAAAATAGGACTCTCATGACAGCATCCAGCAATGCTGCTTTTGCTGGAATTGGATTGAAAACGTTATCCAAACAGAAAGGATTGGTATCTGCACAGTCAACATTGAGTGCATTTAACGCATTATATTTAGCAGAGCGTAATGCAGGCTAGGATAATTGAAACAGCACAGGATAGATCCTAGTGCTATTACTGCAATATAAATAGAAGTTTCACAAATGATCTTCGATTTTTCCAGTGGAAGAATATCTGAAATTCCAACGAAAGAACAAGTAGAGTATTCATCACTATAACTTCTCTCTGTTGCAGAGTTACACACGAGGTAATGGATTACTCTGACACGCCTTTACCTCTTAAATCATCAGTTCCCATCAAAAGAACTTGTGTCGTTACCCATTTTAAACAGGAACGTGTGAATTAACCAATAAAATATTCCCATCATGCGATATCCAAAATGCAGTTCTGTTGCAAAGTTAAAAATAAGTCGTACTTGTATATTCTTGACGATAGAGTAGGCAGGAAATTCTACTAACATCTTTACTTCTGTACAGACTGAAAAGCCAAAAAGAGTTTCGTCTTTTTGGCTTTTTGTATACTCCTTGAAGAGTTTCCAAGACCCTCAAACGTAGACAAAGCTGTTCGAATATCTTGGTAAAATTTACTCCGACGCTTAATTTGGGGAGGATCATACTCGTCCAAGTATTGGAGAGTATTCAGCAGTCTGTCGTAGTATAGGAGACTTTTTTTATTTTTTAAAGTATTACTAATAGAGATGGCTGTCTCGGTTATTAGAACGTATGGTTCTATGAATTGTTTCTTCAGCCGTTTCAAGAATGTATGTGCAGCTTATGTATCAGTTTTTTGTAGCCAACTAACTAAAATTAATCCGTTTGTGTCAATCACACAATATTAATAGTACTGTTTTCCTTTTAACCTAAATATGAGCTTGTTAAGAATCTTTGTAACAGAACCTGTATTGTTTCTGCGAAAAACAAG
>NZ_JAFREL010000094.1 GCF_017377655.1 Candidatus Enterococcus ferrettii | reverse complement strand
CTTCTCTTCAAATTTTTGGTATTTTTTTCTCTTTTATAGGCGGCTTTGTCTCGGTTTCTTCCGTATCGATCAAGACATTCCACAGGATGACCAGCGTTACAACGATACAAATGGCGACTTGAATCCATAACTGATCAAAATAGGATTCCGCTAGCTTGATACTGAAAATTGCCAACAGGAAACAAATGACTAAAATAATCGCTAGTTGGACTTGTTTTAGTTCTTGTTGTACACGATAGGCCGTTTCAATTGGTACTCGTTTTTGTTGGGCTACCTGTCGAACAGAGCTTTTCTCTACCAATAGCCAGATCATTTCGCGATAGAGTTTGCGTGCTTCCGGTTCTTTGCTGAATAGAGAGTAAGCATCTTTACTACGGTCTCTTTCTTTGCCAGCTTTGACCAGTACTGGATGGAGTAGGCGATCATTGCGCAATGACCAGCGAAAAACTTGGCGCCATTCTTCGATGGTTAGTTGAGGCAAGTTCAATACATCCAAGGTTAATTCTTGTGTTTCTAACTGATCCAGACAAGCTAGCAACTGGCGATAATCGCGAGAAACAACCTCCCAGGAAGCAATCACCAAATGGTCTCCAGGTTGGGCAAAGTTCATTAAAGCCTGAAAGTCACTTGTTGGTGAATGTAAAGCTTCTACCTCTTGGGCGCCATCAGAAAAGAGTTCGTCCACCGGGTAATCCTCCAGCATATCCAATTGTTGGGTCAGTTGATACCCGCGTGCATAGCCAAGATTCATCGTACCCTTCCTCTTTCTGTTGGAGTTTTTCGTCTGGTATTGCTCGGCTGTTGCCTATTCCGCAACAGTCGAGTCAACTTTTCCTGCAAATCCTGTTGGCTTCGCATTAGCGAGAACAGCAGATAGCTTTGAACTAGCACGATCAGACCCAATACTAGTAATAATAGATAGACCATATTCTGTCTCGCCTCTTTCGTTTATTTAGTTTTGATTTTTCCTAGGTCATTTTTCTTGTAATCCCAGCTGTAAGGTTGAGGAGCTTTATTTTCCCCATCAGCTGTTTGATTCGGTTGAAGATATAGGGTCAGCCATAACTCATTGGTGGCATCAATCGTCCCTCGATTTAACGTTGTAGGCCCAGGAGCAATTGACGTATTGTTCTGATGACTGGCTGATTCTGCAGTCACATAATGACCAAGGTACTCATAAAAGGACGGAATCACTGGTTGAATCAACACTTGATCTGAATCATCCGTCAACGGTTTGGTGGTCAAAATAAAATTGGTAAATGCCGGATTGTCCGCATTTTTCCCTGAATTAACAACCGTATTGGCTTGATAGGTTGGATCAGTAGCTGGACTGCCAGTGTTAAACAGTCGGTTCTCGATCTCTATATACCCTTCTGTTGGCACCACCAGTTCATTGGATGGCTTCATCACCACCTGACGAACATGAAGGATCGCTTTTCTCAAAGAGTAAATTGCTTTTCCTTCTTGATAGGTTCCAGAAACTGTATAGTTCATCCCTCTTAATGTATCATCCAACTCTCGAAGTTCAACAAAGCTGTAAAATTCTAGACTTTTAGGTTGTGCTGTGACCGTTTTATCCAGTCGCAGTTGTTGATCAAGAACAAGATCTCCTTCTGTTACAGCATTCCCTTGTTCATCGTAAGCTGTTAAAGAAATCTTTTGCGGAATAGCTGCTTTCCAACAGACATCGGTGATTTCTTCGCCTTCGGTTTGTCCATCATATTCGGAAAATTCGACGTAGTAACCTTGATTCGCATCAGCGCTATATGTTACGTTGCCAGGTAAATCATTCCACTCTTTACTATCATGAAAAGCAAATTGAAGAATATATTCTGATGGACCACCTCCGCCATTATTAGGTTCTCCTGTAGCAAATTTACTATAAACATTTATAGGTGTATAACCTGTTGTGGTCTTCCCTACATAAAAACTCTCACCGGCTTCTGGTCCACTAGCCCAATACCATTCGTCTTGCTCTGTATCATAGTCACTCTGAGCTTGTGGAACTACAGATTCATCATTGACTTTATTACCGTTTTTTAATACACCTCTTGTACCTCCAAGCAGGCCTGCTTTTTTGGCAATATTGTCGAAAATGAAATCATGCTCTTCCTCTGAGGTTATCGTGGCGAGATAGCCAGTCAGACCTTTATATCTTAATTCCTTTGCACCATTATATGCTTGAAACCAATTTTTTCCTGGAGCACTACTTTCCTGCATAAAGACATAATAATGTGCTGTCCCATCCTCATCAATCCATGAAGTATACACTTTTTCATGAAGAATGATTTTAATACTTCCAGAGTTATTCACTGAGTTTTTAATAGTAAATCTCAAATCTTCTAAAAAAGTTTGAATCGTAGCTGTACTATTATTTGTTTCCATCGCAAAACTAAAGGAATAGTAGTCAGCCGTTTCACTATTTTCAAACGAATACCAGTCTGTTGGTAAAGTCAGCGAAGAGAAATCTTTAATTTCTGTATTTTTCGGAATTTGGATTTCAATGGATTTCATTTTATTGTCCATTGTAGAATCGACAGCCATCTCCACTAATTTTGCTTCATTTCCTGTTCGTTCGATTTCAAAGTCAACTGGTTGAATCATGTCTTTGATCTGTTTGCTAGTGACTGCACTAACATTGTTAGCACGATCCACTGCAAGTATATGAACATATTTTCCTGAAGTATTTTTTTCTGTTAGTGTAAAGCTTGTCGCAGTTTCATACTCTACCGAGTCATCATTTGGCGCTACGTAAAGATCATACTCACTAGGATCAATACGTCCAAAGGCATCCTTCTTTGCTTCTACTTGAGTAGCTAAAGTGGAAGTAGGAGAGTTCGAAACTTCATAGAAATAGCCTGCAATGTTACTGGTAATCATTTCTTTTACTTTATCTGAAGTTTTTACTCCACTGCTTTTCGTATTCGCTTCAATGTACCATTGGTATTCTTTCCCCTTATCCGTAGCATCCACTCGAATATTTACGTTTTCTTCATTCCCGCATCGAATAATTAATTTAGGCTCTTCAGGTTTTACGCTATCTAACACCGTATAATCATTAGCTTTTGATTCTAATGTAATTTGTGCCAAATTATATAACGTGTTAGCGATTATTTTTCGTTCATCAAGTGTAGAACGATTTGTGCTTTCACTACTATGTCCCGTTTGAATCATACCTGCATTTCCGTTTGTTACCAGATAAAAGTTAGTAGTTGCATCCGGTTCATCAAAAACGTTACTTGGATCCCAATTTCCAGAGTTTTTGAACTTCAACCAAATAGTTCCATTGTATGCAGTTCCAGCGACTTGTCCAAAGGTATGAGTCGTCGGAACAGAAAGCTCCTGATCGTTTTCCAATTCATGGGGATATTTCATTAAATAGCCGTTGTTATTAACTACTACCGTATCTGAAAAAGGGTATCTTTCACCTTCTGCATGTTGGTTTCTAAGCCCAATTCCAAGATAAGGAGCTAATCGATTATTTTCTGTTAGATCTGCGCTTACACCTTCCCATCCTCGTGTATTTCCAGACAAGACGTCATGCCCTACCAATAATCCTCTACCAGCATCAATAAATTCGATAAGCCTATCTACGGCCTCTTTATTAAATGAAACATTATAGTTACAATTTGCAGTCCCTACAAAAACAACGTCATATTGATATTCTCCTTGAGCATTCTTTAAATAGCCGTTGGGATCACTAATGGAATTATTATTAAAATCAGTGAGAGAAACAGGTGTAACATTTATCAAGCCCTTTCCGACCTCCTGATCATGCATCCAGTCTCGAATATCGTTAGGATAAATATCAGGATAAATATTCAACACTCTAATTGCATCCCCATACCTGGTAGAACGCATATCCCAAGTAGTTCCATCCTCTGACTGATACAGGCGATACCCTTCTGAACTTAAATCAGGAACATCCTCCCATTTCAACTCGGAATAGCTCTTTTTATCGGTCCCATCCCATCGATTGTCTGCTGTTAACCGGAAATCTCCGGTAGTTACTACTTCAGAAGCTTTGATCGTTTCTTTTTTAGGCGTATCTTTACTAGTAAAAAAGGCAAATAGTCCAGCAACAGCGATCATTGATACTAAAATTCCCAAAACGATCCGAGAATGATAATTCGTTCT
>NZ_JAFREL010000093.1 GCF_017377655.1 Candidatus Enterococcus ferrettii | reverse complement strand
CTCCCTTTTAGTTTTTTGTAGGAAAATATCTAGCTTTCAACAGTGCTTTTCCAGATAAGGCCTGCATTTACGAGAGTTGGATTTCTTCATGATCGAACAAGTAAAAAGTTAATGCCTACAAAAAGGACAGCCTTAATCATGGACTAGTAAAACATTCTTTGCTAAAGCCTATGGATAACCGAGTTTATCAATGTTCCACCAGCAATCATTACTATGCGGGTGAAATGACTTAAATGACCAAAATAAATCAACGAATAGTGTTCGTTTCTAAACTGGCACTATTTTTTATGTGAAATTCTCAATTTTCATTTGTTTCTTCAATTGGAAAGTTGTTAAAAAGACTGAAATTCAGCTATAATGCTAAAGAAGGAGGGGCAGTATGACTAAAACTTATGCGGTTGTTGATATCGAAACTACCGGGACGGATCCAAAGACCGACCGAATTATTCAATTTGGGTGTGTACTGGTAGAAGCTGGCAAGATCGTCGGTCGGTTTGCCACCGATATTAACCCGGATCAAAAGATCTCAAAGCAGATCCAGCATCTAACCGGCCTTACTAACCAGCGTGTTCGTAAAGCCCCTTATTTTGAGGATGTCGCCTTAACTATTTATAACCTGTTAGCTGACACAATCTTTGTCGCACATAATATATTTTTTGACTATCCCTTTTTAAGTAATGAATTGGCCCGCTGTGGGATGCCTGAATTGCGTATTCCCGGGATTGATACTGTTGAATTATCACAAGTCTTTTTCCCGACAACCTTAAGCTTTCGATTAAGTGATTTAGCTCATGAATTTCAATTAACCCATGAGAATCCTCACCAAGCTGACAGCGATGCAGAAGTCACGGCGCAATTATTGTTAAAAATTGAAAAAACGATCAAAAATCTGCCATTAGCGACTGTGGAGGAAATCATCCGTTTATCTGACCATATGGCTTTCCAAACACAAGAATACTTAATCGAGCTGGCTGAGGAGATGAAGGACCATCCTACGCCTTTATCATCGAATCTGGAAATTGTTCACGGCTTGGCTCTGAAGAAAAAGAAAGTCCCTCTCTATGAGGAAACTTATTATGAGAAAAAGCCCTATCCTCGTTCCAAGAAAGCCAAAGAGGGGTTGTATCAAGATCAACTAGTTTTTCGAAAAGAACAGGCTCGTCTGATGAATCTTGTCTATGATTTTTTTAATAAGAAAACTGAGAAGAACGTTTTGGTAGAGGCAGCCACAGGTCTCGGGAAAACCATGGGCTACTTGCTGCCTATGAGTTATCTGGCAACACCAGAGAAACCGCTGATTGTCAGTACCGTTTCATTGTTGCTGCAAGAGCAGATGCTGGTACATGATTTGCCAGCTTTGAATCAGCTGCTGCATCAGCCGCTGCAGGCTGTGGTCATGAAAAGCAGCAGCCATTATATTGACTTGGCTCGTTTTTACCAAACCTTGCAGAAAGAAACAGAACAAAAACAATATGCCTTTTATCAAATGGCTGTGCTGGTTTGGCTAACTCAAACCGAAACTGGTGATTTTGATGAATTAAATATGACCAGCCTGCGCCATACCTTTTGGCAAGAAATAGGGCATCAAGGACTAGATACCTTGGTTGTTCATAATCCCTTCTATCAGGTTGACTTTCTGCGCCATCGTCAAGCCAAGCTAAAACAAAGCAACATTATTATTACTAACCATGCCTTTTTGGCTCAGGAAAATCAGCGAAAGACCTTTCAGCTTCCAGCCAGCCCGTATTTGATCATTGATGAAGCGCATCATTTAAATCGGGTATTGGAGCGGGTCAGCACTCGCCAGCTGAGTATATTGGCCATTCAACGAGAAATTAATCGTTTAAAGGAGGCTGCAGCTTTTCAACAATGGCAGGAATTAGCAGTGAAAGACCAGGCGATTTCCCATGGCATTGAACTGCTGGAAGATATCGCCGAAGAATTAATTGAAGACTTAACAGATTTATATGTAGAGTTGGGGCAGCTGACAACGACTGATTCAACGATTATTTCTAAAGAGCAAATGGACACTTTGTCGGTAACTGGGGAGCATTTGATTCAGCGAGTGGAGCGACTATATGAGGATGCTCTAACCTTAGCCGATCAATGCCAGAACTATTTTATGAACCATAAAGAAAGCTTTACGATTTTGCAGCAAACACACTGGAATACGTTTATTGACTGGTTTGAAGGTTTGCAGCAGCAGCAAGAGGCCTTTGAAGCCTTTTGCGAACAATGGGCGGCTCGGTACGTACATTGGCTGGATGATCGCGGCCAGACCTTACATTTTCAGGATTTGACTGCTTCATTACTGCCAGAAGCAAAGTGGTACGAGCGCTATGAGCAGATTCTTTACATTGGCGGAACCTTGAAATCTGGCAGTGATCGTCAGTATTTTCCGAAACGCTGGGGTATTCCAGATGCTTCATTAAAAGTGATTCCAAGTCCATACGATTATGCTAGACAGGCTCGGCTTTTCCTGCCAGATGAGGGAATTGCGATTCAAGAGTCTTCATCCGAGCGTTATGCTCAGTATTTAGCGGAGGTCATTCGTGACTTAGCTGAAGCTGAGAAACGACCTATTTTGGTTTTGTTTACTTCTCATGAGATTTTGAATCGGGTGTATCACCACCTGAAGGTACCTTTGTTAAACGAAGGTCGTGAAGTATTGGCTCAAGGGATTGGCGGCAGCCGTGAAAAACTGCTGAAACGCTTTTTGCTTTCAGAAGACGCGCTGCTGTTTGGTGCTGACAGCTTTTGGGAGGGTGTGGATTTGCCTGGTGAAGTCTTGCAAATTATGGTAGTTACGAGACTGCCATTTGAAAATCCGAGACGTCCACTGGTGAAAATCCGCAACGATTATTTAGAGGAACAGGGTGTGAATCCCTTTTTCCAAGAAGCAGTCCCTCATACCGCTTTGAGATTACGGCAAGCTTTAGGACGCCTGATTCGTTCTGAAACGGACAAAGGGGTTATGATTCTTTTGGATCGCCGCTTTTTAACCGCTGGTTATGGTCAAAGGCTGCGTAAGGCTTTACCAAAAGAACTGCCAATCGAAGAAGCTAGTCTGCCAGAAATCATTGAAAAGACCCACGAATTTTTAAATTCTGAGAAAACTACTGAGAATGAGTGAGGAAGATGAATTCTTTTGGTATAATGGGGCTTATCTGAAAGGAGTTATGCTTTTTGGATACATGGAGATCAAAAGTAAATAAATGGATCATCGGTTTAGTCGCTATACTGCTGATTATCATTGTGTCGGGAACAATTTTGTTTATCCGTTCCAACCGTCCGATGCAGCAAGCGAAGAAAGAAGCAGTCGACTTAGCTAAGCAACATGCTAACCTTGAAACGGTAGAGAATTTCTATTGGTTTAATCGCGATCAGACGTACTTTACTGTTACTGGTGAGGATCAGTCTGGCAAAGAAATTGTCGTGATTATTCCTAAATCCGGACAAAATATCCAGGTAATAGACGCTGCCGATGGTTTGACAGAAGACGCTGTGACGAAGCAAATGCAAGCCGCTCATCCGGAGATCATGATTGAAAAAGCCAGTCTTGGCAAATTCAAAGATCAACCGGTCTGGGAAATTACTGGCAAGGATCAAGAGGGTGCCATCAGTTATTACCTGTTTTCCTTTGAAGACGGTGAAGAAATACAAAACGTTAGTTAAAAACTTGGTAGGGGAGTTATGGCGATGAAATTATCAAAACGTGTGCAGAACCTAGAATCATCAGTAACATTAGCGGCAACCGCAAAAGTAAGAGAACTAAAAGCAAAAGGATACAACGTGATTGGATTGACGGTCGGCGAACCTGACTTCACTACACCAGACAATATTGAAGAAGCAGCGATCGAGGCTATTAAAAGTGGAAAAGTCAGCTTCTATACGGCTGCCGGTGGTACTCCTGAATTAAAGGATGCGATCATTAAAGTAACTAAGCGCGATTATGGCTTGGATCTTGAAGCAAACCAGGTCATTGTTACCAGCGGAGCGAAATTCGCTTTGTACGCGTTGTTCCAAACAATTTTGGATGCCGGTGATGAAGTAATTATTCCGGTTCCTTACTGGGTAAGCTATGGTGAGCAGGTTAAATTAGCTGAAGGCGTCCCTGTTTTGGTGGAAACTAAACAGGAAAACGATTATAAAATTACAGTAGAACAGCTAGATGAAGCATTAACCGATAAAACTCAGGCTATTTTGCTGAACTCTCCTTCTAATCCAACAGGAATGATCTATACTGAGGATGAATTGCGGGCAATCGGCGAATGGGCGGTAGAAAAGGATATCCTGATCGTTTCCGATGATATCTATGCACGATTGGTTTATAATGGCAAGCATGCGCCGTATATGGCGTCATTATCTGACGAGATTGCAAAACAAACCATTATTATCAATGGTGTTTCTAAAACCTTCGCAATGACCGGTTGGCGAATTGGGTATGCGATTGGAAATGCAGAGATCATCACAGGCATGTCCGATATTGTTTCCCAATCAACAAGTAATCCAACCGCTGTCAGTCAGGTTGCAGCACTTGAAGCTTTACTAGGAGATCAATCAACCGTTCGTGAAATGCGCATCGCTTTTGAAGAACGCTTGAATACAATTTATCCGAAGGTTGCGGCATTGCCAGGCTTTGAGCTGAAAAAACCACAGGGGGCTTTCTATTTGTTCCCTAACATTAAAGGGGCTATGGAGCTTGGTGGTTACAATAACGTAACTACTTGGGTAAATGACCTATTAGAACAAGAGCATGTTGCCCTTGTGACAGGTGAAGGCTTTGGAGCACCGGAAAATGTTCGCATGAGCTACTCCAGCAGTATGGAAGATTTAGAAGAAGCAGTGGTTCGCATTCGACGTTTCATCGAAAATAGTCAAAAGTAAAAAAGACGGTTCGGGATAAAAGATAGGAGAGACGTTTGTGAAACAGATTCAAATTATTGATGCCAAAAACCATGTTGGCGAGACCGTAAAAATTGGTGCTTGGGTAGCCAACAAGCGCTCTAGCGGAAAGATTTCTTTCCTGCAGCTTCGTGACGGAACTGCTTATTTTCAAGCGGTGGTTGTAAAAAACGAGGTTGGCGAGGAAATCTTCCAGCTTGCCAAAGATTTAACCCAAGAAACCTCTGTTTGGGTCACGGGTGAAATTCGTGAGGATACTCGTTCCAAATTTGGCTATGAGTTAGGTGTCAAATCAATTGAAGTCGTTGGCGAAAGTCATGATTATCCAATTACACCGAAAGAACACGGCGTTGACTTCTTAATGGATCATCGTCACTTATGGTTGCGTTCTTCTCAGCAGCACGCAATCATGCTGATCCGCAACGAAATCATTCGTGCGACCTATGAATTCTTTAACAACAACGGTTTTGTCAAAATTGATCCGCCAATTCTAACTGGATCCGCTCCAGAAGGAACCACCGACCTGTTTGAAACCAATTATTTTGATCAAAAAGCTTACTTGTCACAAAGCGGTCAGCTTTATATGGAAGCTGCTGCTATGGCATTGGGGAAAGTCTTCTCATTTGGACCAACCTTCCGAGCAGAGAAATCTAAAACTCGCCGTCATTTGATCGAATTCTGGATGATTGAACCAGAAATGGCCTTCATGCACCAGGAGGAAAGTTTAGAAGTTCAGGAGCAATACGTGGCTTACCTGGTACAAAGTGTTTTAGATAACTGTGAATACTCACTAGACGTCTTAGGTCGTGACAAAGAAGTCTTGAAACGCTATACCCAATTACCTTATCCACGTATTTCTTACGATGATGCTGTGGAATTATTGAAAGAAAATGGCTTTGAGGATATTGAATGGGGAGATGATTTTGGTTCTCCTCACGAAACGTTTATCGCCAATTCCTTTGACCGTCCAGTCTTTATTTTGAATTATCCAAAGGCAATCAAACCATTCTACATGAAGCCACATCCAACCAGAGAAGATCTGGTCATTTGTGCAGATATGATTGCTCCAGAAGGCTACGGCGAAATTATCGGCGGCTCTGAACGGGCAACGGATTATGAATACTTGCTAGAACAAATTCGTGAAGCCGGTCTGGACGAAGAAGAATACTCATGGTATTTAGATTTACGCAGATACGGCAGCGTTCCTCATTCTGGTTTTGGTCTTGGTTTAGAACGTACAATTACCTTCCTTGCAGGAATCGAACACGTACGTGAAGCAAGTCCATTCCCACGTCTGTTGAACCGGATTTATCCATAAGCAGCTTAAGGTTAGGCAAATTTGCCTAGCCTTTTTTACTGTTTATTAAACGCTGAATGCAGCAAGATAATTTTTTCAGCTTATTTGGCAAAAAAATCAGGTATAATGAGAAAAACAAATTATTGGAAGTGGAGATACGTTGAACTTAATTAACCTCGAAAATGTAATGAAACAAAAAAACAATCAGTTCATTCTGAAAAATATTAGTTTGACCCTCAACAAGAATGATCAAGTCGGCATCAAAATGACCCATGAAGAAAGTCAACTATTGTTTAAATTAATCACAGGGAAAGTGGCACCCTCCAGTGGTACTGTTGAATGTCAGACAACAGGACTGCTTTCAGAAATGAAGGATGATGGGTTGTATGAGAATCTAACTGTCAGCGGCTATTTAAAGTTTTTCAAAAAGATAGCCAATTATCCTGTAAATTTGGAGTCGCAAATAGAGGCCTTCTCGTTGCTAGATGTTTGGCAAACGAAGGTGAAACAGCTGAATCCAGATCAAAAAAAGCGAGTCAGCTTATTCCGACTATTTTTATTTCAGCCTCAGGTGCTGCTCATTGAGAGTCCCTTAACGAATTTGACTGATGAGGGAATCGAACTGTATTTAAGAGCCTTAGAATATATTCGCCAACAAGAAATAGCGACTCTTTTCACTGCTTACTATATTGAAGAGTTGTTATTGCTAAGTAAAGATATTTACCGCTATCAACGAACTATTGGACTAGAAAAAACTGATTTGGTTTCGGAAGATTCACCCTCCACATCAGAGAATGAAAGCCATCATTTACAGCCAAGGAATGTTTTTAAAGTTGCGTGCAAATTAGCTGACAAAACCATCTTTTTCAGTCCCAATGAAATTGACTATATTGAAAGTATTAATAGTGTCAGCAATATTCGCATTGGGGAAGAATATTTTCCTTCAGTCTTAACAATGACTGAGTTAGAAGAGAAGCTGGCACACTTTGGTTTTTTCCGTTGTCACCGTTCGTATCTGGTAAATCTGCAAAGAATTTCTGAACTAATCAGCTATTCTAAAAATAGTTATACACTTATTCTGAAAGGAAACTCTGCCAACAAGCTTCCGTTATCTCGAACTCGTTTGGAGGAAATGAAGCAATTAATTGAAGGATAAAGGTACAATTCAGGTTGGAATTGCTTATTTTCAGCCTGTATTTCGTACATTTGGGGCGAAATGGCGTACAATTCGCCCGTTTTTTACGTCTTTTTCCATTTCCTTCGCTAAGATAGGTGTTAGAGAAGTCGAAAACAGCGACTGCTTAATTGATACTAGTGAAGGAGCAGAATCAGCATGGAAAATTCATCCGTGATTCAAGTGGATCATTTAGCAAAACAATTTAGAAAGGAAACAGCTTTAAAAGACTTAAGCTTTTCTGTCCAACCAGGTGAAATTTTTGGATTCTTAGGCCCATCAGGAGCAGGGAAAACCACAACCATCAAAATATTGACTGGACAGCTTACTCAAAGTGCCGGCAAAGCCTCAGTCTTAGGGAAACCGGTTGAACAAATCAATGAGACGATCTATCAGCAAATCGGCATCATTACTGACAACAGCGGGTTATATGAGAAGATGAGCGTTTATCAAAATCTGAGCTTTTTCGCTCGGATATTGGGAATTGATAAAAAACGCGTTGAGCTGCTGCTGCAAAAGGTCGGCTTGTTGGAGCACAAGAAAAAGCTGGCTGGTAAGCTGTCAAAAGGGATGAAGCAGCGTTTAGTTTTGGCCCGATCCATTTTACACGAGCCCAAGGTTCTATTCTTGGATGAACCAACCAGCGGACTTGATCCCAG
This sequence comes from Candidatus Enterococcus ferrettii, assembly GCF_017377655.1. Lineage (GTDB taxonomy): Bacteria > Bacillota > Bacilli > Lactobacillales > Enterococcaceae > Enterococcus_A > Enterococcus_A ferrettii. Next base: position 6,784 of record NZ_JAFREL010000093.1, on the reverse strand, counting down.
TACCTCAGAAGCAGTCTATCAATTACTGTTGGAATTAAAACAAAAAGGAACAGCCATCTTTTTAACCACTCATAATATGGAAGAAGCCGCTAAATTATGTGATCAAGTCGCTTTACTGAATGACGGACTCATTGTGGAGAGTGGCAGTCCAAAAGAGCTGTGTCTAAAATTCAATCGTGACAAGTTCTATCAGATAACATTGAAGAATGGGAAGGAGCTAACCTTGGCTCATTCGAATGAAACGAGAGCTAAAATTGATCAATGGCTGGCAGAAGACAGCCTGGCAGCCATTCATTCCTGCGAACCAACATTAGAAAAGGTCTTTTTAGAAGTAACTGGGAGGGAATTAGTGTGAAATTATCTATTAGAAAAATCGATGCTATTTTTGTGATGAAGCTGCAGTCGATCTTACGCAATATGAGTATTATGGTTGCTCCTTTTATGGCGATCGGTTTTGTTATAGTGATGAAGGCAATGATGCCGGAGGTGGATGCAACAGAAGGGGGAATGCATTTTTCCAAAGATTCATTTTTGTTAGGCTTTGGACTTATGTTCAATATTATTATGGGCGGTATTATGATGAGCAGTCTTCCACTAGCCGAAGAAAAAGAGAAAAATACTCTGCGCGTATTAATGACCTCATCAGTAAATGGAGCAGAATTTTTTATCGGCAGCATGCTGCCTTCATTAATGATCCTGATAATCGTTAATCTGCTATTAATTCCTGTCAGTGGTGCTTCGTTTGGAGAAATCCAGTTAGGTGCCTATCTGATACTAACTACGGTGGGCAGTCTAATTAGTATTTTGATCGGTTATGTTATCGGTATTTATGCTAAAGGCCAAATGCAATCAAGTCTGATTGGCATGCCAATTTTACTATCACTTACCTTAGCACCGATGTTTCGTATTTTTAATCCTACTTTGGCAAAGGTAGTCAGCTACGTTTATTCAGGCGTAATCAGTCAATTTGCTGATCAGGCATTTTCTGGTGATGGTTATCAATGGAACAGTAAAGATATTCTCGTTTTAATTGCTTGGTTGGTGGTTAGCTTTGGACTGTTTATCTATGCCTATAAAAAGAATGGGTTGGATGGAGAGTAAGGGCGAAAAATAAATGATTTTATAAAAGCAGCTATCGTAAACTATTCGTTCTCTGTTTTGTTTTTCACAAAATAGTATTCTTCTTTAAAGCAATTTATGGTATTCTCAAATTACGTCATCGTAAGCTGTTGCGATGACCATTTTTTATATATTGGGGAGTAAAGGGGATTCTTAAATGAAACAAGATAAAAAACCAAAAATGACTGAAATGAAAAATTCAAAAGGATTTAAGGGGATAATAATCTTTTTGGTTGTTGTCGTAGTGGGCGTTGTTGCGGCTTTAAAATTCTTCGAGAGAATTGATAACGGATACGTGGGTGTTCGCTACTCAATGAACGGCGGAATCAAAGATCAGGCCCTGACACAAGGGGTGAAGTTTGTTGGTATCGACAAGGTCATTCAATACCCGATTCGCCTACAGACGATTCAGGCTGAAAATGTTTCGGTGTCAACTAGTGATGGCAAGAAAACCTCCATCAACATTAAATACGATTATAAGGTCGATTCAACTAAGGCTGCGAAAATGTATAAGGAATTTGGAAATATTACCAGTACGGATATCGAAAATGGCTGGTTAAAATCAAAACTCCAAAAGGTTTCTCGAGAAGTCTATGCAAAATACAGTTTACTAGATATTCTTTCCGGCGAGTCCTCTAAGGTGGAAGCTGAGGTACTGACGAATTTTGCAAAATCAGTAGAAGGAAAGGGCTTTGAAGTAGAAGATGTAACCCTAGGTGTTCCTGACGTCGATCCGGAAACCCAAAAGTCCATTGATGCTATTATTCGTGCTGGTCAAGAAAACGAAAAAGCCAAGCTTGATGCAGAAACAGCTAAAACTCAAGCTGATAGTGAAGCTTATAAAATGACTAAAGCAGCCGAAGCTGAGGCTGCAGCGAACCAAAAAATTGCTGAATCGGTGACTGATGAACTAATCCGCTATGAAGAAGCTCAGGCTAGAAAGAAACATGGTTGGGTTACAGTTAACGGAACAGATACAGTTGTAACGCAACAAGGTGAGTAATCATGGGCTTTTTTATTAGTAAAATTCTAATTGCTTTGATTTTAGTTGGGAGTGCATCTTATATTATTTACTTTTTTTTCGTTAAAAAGGATACAAAGGAAAGTGATGAAGAGAAGGAAAATGATCCAGATAAGTGGCAAGACTTTTAAAAAGCTGAGTTATTCAGAAGAGGGTAGCATTTCGAAGTTGGAAAGCTATTTAATAGAAGAAAAATAGTATAGCTGTAATTAGAGTGATCAAAAGACGAATCTGTTCTTTTGATCCTTTTTTATCAATAAAATATTCAACATTCTGAAAACGGGTAAAACACGAACGTTAATTTGGTGAGACGATGACCGATTAAAATGGAGACTATGTGTATCTAACTAAAATAGTCAAAAAAGAGTCGAATAATGCAGCTTTTTGACTATATTAGCTCTAAAATATTTTTATTAGCAAGATTGTATTGTCCGCACGAAAAAAATCGTATATACTACATCTATGTTAAAAACGAACGAGGAGTTTAAAATGAAGAAAAATGTTCCTTATTTCATCCTTTTACCGGGATTTGTCCTACTGGTGTTCTTTTTGATTCTTCCTTTAGTGGCAAGTATTTTTCCAAGCTTTCTACCAGAAAACGGTGGATTAGGCAATTATGTATCTTTTTTCCAAGATGAGTACAATCGGGGGATTTTCTGGCGTACCATCCGTGTGTCAAGTATTGTAACCGTCGCTTCATTAGTTTTTGGGATTCCTACCGCGTATTTTATTGCTGGGTTGAACAAAAAGTGGCGTGGAATTTTAATGGCGATGACCCTGTTTCCTCTATTGACTAACTCAGTTATTCGAAGTTTTGCCTGGATCAATATCTTAGGAAAAAATGGTGTCTTGAACAGCCTATTATTGAAGAGTGGATTAATTGAACAACCATTGAATCTGCTATACACAGAGTTTGCCATTATTATCGGCTCGGTGTATTTATTTTTGCCAACCATGGTAATGACGTTAGTTGGGGTCATGGAGAATATTGAAGGTGAGATGCTTGAGGCTGCTGAAACACTGGGAGCTTCACCATTTACGGCCTTTATGAAAATTGTGCTGCCGTTATCTATTCCGGGAGCAATTGTGGGAAGTATTCTTGTATTTACTGGCACATTAACAGCCTACACTACGCCGCAGCTATTAGGTGGGAATCAGAAAATGCTGATGTCGACCTTCTTGTATCAGCGAGCAGCCACCTTAGGAGATTGGAATGGCGTAGCTGTAATTGCTTTGATTATGATTGTTACGACCTTAGTGGTTATGAAGGTCTTGAATTTCATTGCTAAACAAGTGGATAGGAGAGAGTTTCATAATGCGTAGACAAAAAGGAATGACCGTTATTGCGATCTTAGTATTCGCATTTCTATTTTTACCGTTAGTCTTAATTGGGATTACCTCCTTTGGTACAGCAGCGGCCATCCAGTTTCCAATTAAGGGCTTCACACTAGATTGGTATGCCAATGCCTTATCCAATGAATCAATCATGAGTAGTTTTAGACTAAGCTTATTGATCGGTGTTCTGGCAACTTTTTTGGCTTTGTTAGTCGGTGTGCCAGCTTCTTATGCTTTAGCACGCTTCCCGATGAAAGGCCGCAGCTTAATTAAAAGCTTCTTCTTATCACCCACTGTGATTCCTGGAATCGTTGTTGGTTATACTTTGTTCCAGTTTATTGTTGTTTCATTAGGTTTGCCAGTCTTCCAAGGCCTGCTGATGGGACACTTTCTAATTAGCTTGCCGTACATTATTCGGGTAGTCGGTTCTAGCATGGATCAGTTGGATTATTCAATGGAGGAAGTTGCCTGGACATTGGGCTGTACGAGATTTCGAGCATTTGTTCAAATTGTGCTGCCGAATGTTTCGTCCGGTATTTTTGCTTCTTTTATGTTGGCGTTTGTTAATTCCTTTAATAATGTGCCGGTGTCGATGTTTTTATCTGGCCCAGGAGTTACGATGCTGCCAACCTCATTACTAAGCTACATGGAATACAACTATGACCCAACTGTTTCTGCGATTTCAGTCATGCTGATGCTTCTGACAATTGGTTTGATGTTCCTAATTGAACGGACGCTAGGATTGGCATCAATAGTTTAGTGCCAGTTCTGCTTTTCACAGTTGTTCAAGTTACATGGAGAATTTTGTTTTGGAGATTTGCTAGGATAAATCTACTTAGCAGAATGGTAAGCGTACGAAAATCAAAGTAATTTTTCCAAAGAAAAATTATTTCCTTAATCGTGAGTTAGCTGTCAGTTCTGCTTTTCACAGTATATCAAAGGCTAGAAGCATATAAGCTAAGCCTTGCTAAGAAAAACTACTTAGCAGAACGGTATTTGTACTCACTACATCGCTGTTACTGTTAACAAATTAAGAATAAACAAGGAGCGAAACTATCGTGTCATTTGTAGAATTAAGCGACATTCGTGTCAGCTATGACGGCAAGCAAGATATTCTAAAAGATTTAAATATTTCCATGGAAAAGGGTGAACTAGTTTCTTTGCTGGGACCAAGTGGTTGTGGGAAAACAACGACTTTACGAGTAATTGCCGGTTTGATTCAACCCAACGATGGCGATTTTATTTTGGATAATGATAATTTAACCAAGGTTCCCGTTCACAAACGAAATTTTGGTATGGTATTTCAAAGCTATGCACTGTTCCCACATCTAACCATTGCGGAAAATGTAGCCTTTGGATTGAAATTGCGTAAAGAGAAAAAAGAGATTATGGATCAAAAAGTTGCTGATATGTTGAAAATTTGTGGATTGGAAGATTTAGGAGATCGCTATCCTAAACAGCTTTCCGGTGGTCAACGTCAGCGAGTAGCTTTGGCCCGGGCGTTGATTATTGAACCAAAGCTTTTACTATTAGATGAACCACTAAGTAATTTAGATGCAAAATTGCGGGTAGCGATGCGAATCGAAATCAAACGAATCCAGCGCCAATTAGGTATTACAACAGTCTTCGTAACTCACGATCAGGAAGAGTGCTTCTCTATTTCTGACAAGGTTGCAATTATGAATGGGGGCGTAATTGAACAATACGATACGCCAGAAAACATTTATCGTTTACCTAAGACGCAATTTGTGGCTCATTTTATCGGATTTGAAAACTTTTTTGAAGTAACCAAGAATGCCGATGGAACGTATACAACCGCTGATGGAACAAGTGTTTCTAGTAAGCTGTCTCAAGGAACCAACGAAAAAGCGGTAGCGACAATTCGTCCTGAAGACATCGAAATTAAGCCTGATGGACCGATTAAAGGCAAAATCAGCGTTCGGACCTTCTTAGGCAAGAGCCATCAATACGAAGTAGAATCATCATTAGGCAAGCTGCTGGTTAACGGCAGTGACCAACAAGTGTTTCAAACAGGGGACAGCATTACGCTGAGCTTCCCTGCTGAAAAATTAGTCATTTTAGAAAAATAAAAGGAGCTAAAAGGATGAAAAAGAAATTTTTAGTAGGTATGGTGGCAGTAACAAGTATTGCCTTGGCAGCGTGTGGCAACAGCGCAGCAAACAATGGTGGCGGCAGTACAGGAAGCTCAGATGACAACAGCTCAAGTACCGGCAGTAAATCATTGGTAGTTTCTACTTTTGGTTTGAGTGAAGACATCGTGAAAAAAGACATCATGGATCCATTCTCAAAGGAAAATGATGCGAAGGTTACGTTAGAAGTCGGCAATAGTGCTGACCGGTTCACTAAACTGAAAAACAATCCGAAATCAGGTGTAGATGTCATTGAATTGGCTCAAAACAATTCAACAGAAGGAAACCAAGATGACATGTTCTTGGATATTACTGAAAAAGACGTACCTAACTTAGCAAACTTAACCGATGGTGCGAAAGAAGTGTACGAAAGCGGTGCGGGTGTGCCAATCGCCGTAAACAGTATCGGTATCGTGTATGACAAAGAAAAAGTTGGCAAAGAAATTACTAGCTGGGATGATCTTTGGAGCGACGAATTAAAAGGGAAAATTTCAGTTCCAGATATCACTGTAACAGCAGGACCATTAATGCTCTACGTAGCAAGCGACCATGCAGGTAAAGATATTGCTTCTGACAATGGGGAAGCAGCCTTCAAAGCAATGGAAGAATTGAAACCAAACGTAGTAAAAACTTACTCTAAATCTTCCGACCTGGCAAACATGTTCCAGTCTGGTGAGATTGAAGTAGCTGTAGTGGCAGATTTTGCAGTAGACATCATTAAGGGTGCTTCTGAAAATGTTGAATACGTTGTTCCTGAATCAGGCACATACGCAAATTACAACACAGTAAATATTCCAAAAGAAACAGAAAATAAAGACCTGGCACTAGCATTCGTGAACCACCGTATCAGCGAGGAATCACAAAAGGCTAAAGCTTTATCATTAAACGAAGGTCCAACTAACAAAGATGTTGAGTTGACTGAAGCAGAAGCAGAAAACAAAACTTACGGTGCAATTGCCGATCGCGCAGAAGCAGTTGATTTCAAAATGATCAACAAAAACCTGCCTAAGTGGATCGACCAATGGAACCGTACAATGAATAACTAAACAATCTGAAAAACTAGCTCATACCATCATGGTAGGGCTAGTTTTTTTGTATCAATTGTAGAGGTTAACTAAATCATAAAAAAGGTTTGTGTAAAATAGTACTATATAGTACT
>NZ_JAFREL010000092.1 GCF_017377655.1 Candidatus Enterococcus ferrettii | reverse complement strand
TTTTGCCACGAAAAAGAAAATAGAAATACTACTCGTTAGTAGAAAAATTAACTTCGAGATAATTTGATACAAAGAGTGAGTACTGCCATAAAAGGATGTCCAGTATATTTCAATAGTTAGTAATCAACAATGTCTAAGTGATAAATTACCGTAATATACCAAACATTTTTTCGTGTCGAGCTACATCTATTATATCGCCGAATGAGAGCAATAAGAATGGATAAACCTCAAAAACCTGAATTTATGTAAAATTTTACGGTTGATAAGCTATTGAAAAAAATGAAGGAAAAGGAAGGTTGTAAATGAACGTACTAATTTTGACAAAATGCATACTTGCAGAAGAGGAATTTACCAGGAGGCTCTATATGCTTGGCTACGAAGTTTTTTGTAGTTTCGATTTATTGAGTAGATTGAAGAACAAAATGTCTTCTGATACGATCACGAAATATTTTCAAATTATCATTATTAGCGAAACAGTACCTGATAATGAGGTAGAGTACTTGCTAGAAAATAGAGAGTTTCAGTCATCCACTTTGTATAGAAAATCTTCAACTATGATCGAAGTCTCTAAAAATGAAGAAAGTCCAATTCAAGCTATTCTTGCTACTAACGAATCCCTTGAATCATTAAGAGAAAAGTTATCTCAAAATAATAAAAAAAATACGAGCGATAAATTCGCAAACATTTCACCTTTGGCCAAAGAAAATATAAAAAGCTTTTTCCCCTTTAGCAAGCAGGAAAAAATTGTTTTTGAACTCTTGCGGGAAGCGGATGGAGAAATTGTATCAAGAGAAGAAATTTGTGAAAAGATTTGGTCTAAAGTAACACAATCTAATCTTGCTAGAACATCTAGCATAGTTAAAAGAATCAAAATAAAATTGGAAGGTTTAGGAATAGACGATAGTAGTTTACAGACTCTCTGGGGAAAGGGTTATCGCTTAATTAAAGGGTAGTTTAATGTATAGAAAATAGCCAGATAGAATCAATATCATGCTAATGAAATAGCAATTTTTGATATTTTTAGGAGAGTAAACGAGTTGATATGAGTGATAAGAACTTAAGGAAGTATAGAAAAATAGCAGATAAAATAGTCAAATTAGTACCGACCTATAAAGCAATGTCTGATGACGAATTGCGTGGTCAAACCGCTATTTTCAAGGAGCAGTTGGAAAATGGAAGAAAACTTGAGAGCTTAATTCCTGCGGCGTACGCAGTAGTCTTGGAGGCGGATAGAAGAGTATTGGGTCTTGAGCCTTATTACGTACAAATTCTAGGTGGCATTGCTCTTTTTTTTGGCAATGTTGCGGAAATGAAAACTGGGGAAGGCAAGACACTAACAGCAACGATGCCCATGTACTTAAGAGGGTTAAATGGAAAAGGTAATTTCTTAATTACTTCAAATTCTTATCTTGCTTGGCGTGATGCTGAAGAAGTTGGGGAAATTTATAGTTGGTTGGGACTAAGTGTGGCAGTGGGAGTCACCAAAGATGCTACTGAGGAAGAAATTGATAAAGAAGCAGTGTATGCTGCGGATATTGTTTACACTACTCACAGTGCATTAGGCTTTGACTATCTATTTGATAATTTAGCCACTACACCAGAAGAACAATACTTGAGCGAGTTCAATTTTGTGCTAATTGATGAAATAGACGCCATTCTGTTAGACATGGCACAAACTCCTTTAATTATTTCCGGTGCCCCTAAGGTTCAATCAAATCTTTACGAAACTTCGGACTGGTACATAAAGAGTCTAATTGATGGAGAAGATTATCTAACAAGCGAAGATAAACGGAATGTCTGGTTTACCGAGAATGGAATAAAGAAGGCAGAAGATTATTTTGGAATCGAAGGAATTCTGACCGAACAATGGAAAGATCTTTATCGGCATTTAGTTTTGTCATTGAGAGCAAACAAACTTTTAATAATAAATCGAGATTATGTAGTTGAAGAAGGTGAGATCCTTCTGCTAGACGAAGCGAACGGTAGAAAGTTAATTGGTACGAAGCTTCAAGCGGGTCTTCATCAAGCCATTGAAGCTAAAGAAGGGGTCGAAATTACAAACGAAACGCGTTCAATGGGTTCTATCACTTACCAAAATCTGTTCAAAAAGTTCAAAATACTTTCTGGTATGACCGGGACGGCTAAAACAGATGCGGAGGAATTTCGTGATACGTACAATGTAAACGTCGTTGAAATTCCGACAAATAAGCCAATTAGGCGAGAAGACCACTCTGATGAAGTCTATGTAACGAATAAAGCAAAAGTTTTAGCATCCTTAAATGTCGTGAAAAATGCGCTGAAACAAGGACGGCCTGTTTTGGTTGAAACTGGATCCGTATCTATGTCTAATCTTTACTCACTTTTGTTATTACAGCAGAAAGTACCACATAATTTGCTCAATGCAACTACTGTTGCGAAGGAATCATTAATCGTATCGGAGGCTGGTCGTAAAGGCGCTGTAACCGTAGCTACTTCAATGGCCGGGAGGGGAACAGATATAAAACTTGATCCGGAAGCAAAAGAAAGTGGCGGGTTGCTCGTTGTAGGGACAGAGAGAATGACGAGTGACCGAATTGATAATCAGCTTAGGGGACGTGCGGGTAGACAAGGAGATCCAGGAGATACCCAATTTTTTGTTTCAATGGAAGATAAAATTGTCGTCGAAAGTGCGCCCAAATGGGTAGCAAAATCAAGGATACACTTGATTGATAAAACTAAAACTGAAGAAATAGATGCTGAAGAACCACTGAAGGAAAAGAAGTATGACAAGATAATCAGTAAGTCTCAGGCAAATCGAAAAAATCAAGAGATTGAAAGCAGAAAAAATATCTTAGAATATGATGAAATTATCAGTGTGCAAAGAGAAAAAATTTATACTACCAGAAATAAAGTAATGGAAAGTTCTTCCCTATTTTTAGATGAAATTATCAGTGCTGCTGCCTCTCAGGTGATTGAGCGCTTTACAGCTGACAAATCCAATCTGAACAGAGATCGCTTAATTGACTTTATTTACAATAATATCCAATACAATTTTGTACCGTTTTTATTAGATGGTGAACTGGAGAATTATACTAAGAAAACAGTGGAAACCGTTCTAAAGCAATTAATTAATACACGGATAAAACAAATGCCAGAAATGATCCCAGATGACTTTCAACTTTTGTACTTTAAACGAATTTCTGTTTTAAAAGCGATCGATATGATGTGGGTGGAACAATCAGATAATTTACAGCAATTAAAATCTGTCGTAAATGGTCGAAGCTGGGGACAGCATAAGCCCATTTATGAATTTCAGCTTGAAGCAAGGCGCTCCTTTTTTGAAATGAAGGATGAAATATGGCTAAACATATTGAGAAATCTATTGTTGTCAGATCTAATACACAAGTCTGATGGTTCAATAGATGTCGACTTTCCATAGGCCACCGATATTCTAGTATTCAAAGAAGGACGGAAAAAAATGAAAAAAGACAAGGAAATAATTAAACGGATTTGCTGGAGTATTCTATTGTTGGCAATTGTACAAATCGGTAAGAGTATTGAAGTCCCTGGATTTGTAAATATACCTCAAACAGAAAAAGCGCAAAATCTTGTTTTACGGTTCTTATCAACAACAACTGGCGGTAATTTTGCTAAACCGACATTACTATCATTAGGTATGGGTCCTTACATGACATCACTGATTATTTGGACCACAATCAGCATGATTGATATAGATCGAATTAAAAATCTTTCTGCCAAACAAAGAGGCTATATTCAAAGAACGTTGACACTAATTTTCGCCATTGCACAGGGAACAGCTATAATGTTTCGCTTTCGGACGTTAGGAAACTATGATGCATTTTCAAATATCAGCAGAATGGCTTTCTACATGATGGTTATTTTGATACTTGCCACAGGTGGAATGTTTATTTCATGGTTGTCAGATATCAATAGTGAAAAAGGGATCGGTGCCCAAAGTCTGTTTATCTTGCCAGGCTTAATTTCTAATTTACCAGCGATGCTTGTATCGGGGCAAAGTGGAACATTGAAAATTGGCAGTGAGCAAATCATTGGTTTAATTGTTATTACGCTTATTTATCTTTATATGACAGTCTTTTTATACCATTCTGAATACCGAATATACATTCAACGCACCGGTATTGACAGTCGTTTCAATAACTCGTATGTTCCTATTCGTCTGCTAACCGCTGGAGCGATGCCATTTATGTTTGCAGTAACGGTTTTCTCTATACCTCAGTTATTACTGCTAAACGATGCGTGGAGCAATACGCTTTTCTCAAGTATTTTATCGAGGTTTTTTTCATTTAACTCTGTGGAAGGCATCTTGACATACGGACTAATCCTCTACGGCTTAGGTATGGGATTTAGCTTTATCAATGTTCGGCCCAATGATATTGCTAAACATTTAAAAGAATCCGGTGACTATATTTACGAGATTCCTCCGGGTCAGCAAACGGAAACTTATATAAAAGGAAAGCTACTAAGAATTTCGATGGTTGGGAACAGCTATTTGGTCTTGGTTTCTCTTATCCCCTTGTTTATAGGGTTGAGAGTAGAAATTGTGTCAAATTTAGCGTTTTATTTTGGGAGTGTGTTTATGCTGATTATTATTATAGACACCATAACCCAAGAAATGCGCTTCATATTTTCCAAGCGTGACTATAATATTTTTTAGTGAAAAGCGGGAGCGTACAAATCAATGATCTATTTAATACCTAACTGGAAACAAAGTGATAACCATTTGGAAAATGATAGAATGCTCAATATTGCTCGATTGTTTTCCAAAAATGGTGAAAAATATGAATTGTTATTACTAAATTATTTGCCCTTTTTACGATACAAGGCACAAGAGTATACCATCTTTTCCGATCGTTATTGGCGTGCTTATGACGTTCTGCAAAACATTCATTTAATTAATGGACATCCTTTAAGCATCGAAGATCTTGAACTACCAGAAATGATTGAAAAAGTTTATACACCGTTTGGAATAGTACTTCTCAAAGAAGCTAAGATGTATGGGGAGGTACTTTACAATAAGTACGGTTGTATTGAGAGAGTAAAGACTTTTGAAAACGATTGGACAATAGTTGATTCTTATGACGATCGCGGTTTTTTATCTTCGAAGGAATATGCTAATGCTGCGGGTCAAGTAAGTAAACGTGAATACTTTAATGAATTTGGTGAAAAAACAGTGATTGAAGTTTTGTCCGATACACCGAGAATCATTATTGGAGAAGCTGGAAATGACTTGTTGAAGGAAAAAAGTTACCGAACGATTACTGAAGCTATTTCAGATGTATTAATCCATAAAGCAGCATCATTAGAAAACCAAAAAGAGATTTTAACAGTTACTGAAAATAATATTTTAGAGATCACGAAAGCGATCCAAGATCAAGAATCAATGATTCGAATTATTTCGGATAATGACAATTTAAGAACCTTCAACCAAAGTGCTTTGTTTGAAGGGATGAAGACAAGTAAATATATCGTAACAGATACGACCAGCAAACAGCATGAACTGATGAATATAAAGAAAGCTAATTCTTTCCTGGAGAATACGTCCATTACTACAATCCCAATGTTCAATACGGAATTAAATCTGGGAATGAGTAACTCAGTTGTGCAATTGATCATGTACTGGCGTGTAGGGGAAATGAATGAACGTGTCTATGAAGCAAATGAAGTTTTTGTCAATAACTTAATTAAACATACAAAGCATACCTTGGTTTTTGAAGTTCAAACCGCTTTTGAAATGAGTAAGTTGCAGGAACAACAAAAAGAGCTGATTGATAGTTTCTTTGCTATTGATAGTGATTCAGAGGATTTCAAAAAAGCTGAACATTTTATTGAAGCGAAAAGGACGAAACACTTATACAAGGCAGATGAAATAGCAGTAGAAGAGATTCGTAAAAAAAAGTCCTGGACGGGGCTAGTCAAAGCAATAAGTGTTTATCACCGTATTGAATTTCGGATAAATCCAACCCTGCTTTCGGTTCAAAATGATTTTCAAAGTGTTCGACTATATATCGATATTAACCAGGAATACAATTTGCAGATGCAGTCGCTTGCTATTAGTGCAGGTATTCCGCAGGTTGTCAAAAGTTCAACAGATTATATAGAAGATAAAAAGAATGGAATGGTTATTAGTCGTATCTCGGAACTAGAGGATGCAATCAATTACTTTTTGAAAAATCTAAATAACTGGAACAACTCGTTAGTGGAAAATGTGCGATTGATTGAAGAATATAGTCCACATATTGTTATGGAAAAATGGAAGGAGGTCTTCAATGGCTAAGCAGACGAAACTCTTTCATATCAGCCAGAAACAAGCGGTGGATCTAAATGATATTTCTCCTAAATATAGCTATCAATGGCTTCCTTCAGACTATGATTTTTTATTAGACGAGCAGGAGGAGAAGCTATTTGTAAATGGTCTGTTCAATAAGAGGTATTCTCGAGCAATCTTTGTTTTAGAAGAAAAAGCAGTGAGGAACTTAGACAAAAATGATTTACTTAGGCAGCTGCCGCCGTATCAAATTATTTATGATAGGAAGGCGAATCTTACCAGTGATATGAAGCAATTGCTAGCAATAATGGAAGCTAAACCACTTGATATGGAGAACTTTAGTCAAGTGATTAATTTTGTGAATGATCAGTTTACTTTCGGACAATTGGGTTATAAATTATCCCATGATCATTTAATCATCCACGAGGATTTTAAGGGGACCATTGGTAAGAAAGGCAACTCTTATGTAGAAGTACAGGGTGATTTCTCTTCTGAATTCAAGCAAATTATATCTTGGAAGATGACAAATGTAGTCAAGGGTGAAGAAGTAATGGAGTTCTTCGCTGAAACAGATGTCCTATCAGGAGAAGTGGAATTACTATTCAAACTATTTCTTATCAAAGAGAACACGAATCAAATTGTTCAGATAGTAGAGGCACCCATGAGTAAATTGAAGCGTGGAGAAAAGGTTAAGTTTAACAGTACAGCGGATGTGTATGTAAATGTTGCTTTGTATGCTAAAGGAAAAAGTGGAGAAATTAGAATCGGTCAGATACACATTCGGCGAGCTTTAGCTGATCACAGCACAATGATTCCTGGTGGGCAAAGGCTTTGCGATGAAGAGCAAATGGATGGTGAAATATTGTATTACTTCAATTGCGGAGACTTAAAACCTCCCTTAGCAATATATTTCTCTGGTTATCGTTCAGCAGAAGGCTTTGAAGGAAGAAGAATGATGAGCAGTATGGGGGGAGGACCTTTCATGCTGATTGCTGATCCTAGATTAGAGGGAGGAAATTTTTACCTTGGCAGTGAAGCATTTGAAAAGAAATTAGTCGAGGTCATTCAAAATAAATTAACTGTTCTAGGCTTCCAGAATTCCGATTTAATTTTGTCGGGTTTATCAATGGGGACATTTGGCGCACTCTACTACGCAAGTGATTTGTCACCGAATAGTGTAATTATCGGAAAACCCTTAACAAACATCGGAACGATAGCACTTAATGAACGTGTTCTACGCCCAGGAGGGTTTCCAACTGCTTTGGATATGCTATTTTACAACACCGGAGAAATAACAGAAGAGTCGGCTCAAAAATTAAACAAACGGTTTTGGGATAAGTTTTCTAAAGGAGATTACTCCGATACAACATTTGCAGTTGCCTATATGAAGCAAGACGATTACGACAAGGAAGCATTTCCAATGCTTTTTAATACTTTAAAAGAAAATCGTTCAACCGCACGAGTTCTCTATAAAGGATTAACCGGACGGCACAATGATAATAGCCCAGGAGTTAATAAATGGTTTCTAAAACAATATAGAAATATCCTATTCAATAATTTCCGTCGAGTCATGGATGATTTTGAATAACTGTGAGGTGAGAGGTTGAAAAATTTTTACATGGTAAAGTGGGGAGCTGACTTTAATGATAACTACAACTACGGAACGGATATTCGTTTTGTGGCGTTGGATTATGTTCATTTTTCATCTCCACTCATGCCTTCAGGAACACCAATTAAAACATGGTATTCAAGAACTGAATATCATGTAAGCAGAAAATCACCAATGCTGCCCCTTTTAGAAAATGGGAAGTCTTATGATATTCAAGTGAATGCTGAGTTTGATAACAAAGAAGCTGTGCAAGTGGAGATCGAATTTTTCGATATCAATAATGATGTAATTAATAAAATTTACTTTCAAAATCTGAATGGTCAGTTCACTTATCCCGACAATGCGATGAGTTACAAGGTTCAATTAGTCAACAAAAAGCATCAGTATATGCTCTTTAAGTACCTAACTATATCAGATGAGGGCTTAGCTGATGACTGCAAAATCGATTTCATTGAGACACTAAATATCATTCAAATTAAGAAGAATGAGTATATGGAGCAGACAAAAAATGAAATCGTGGTTTTGAAAAATGCTAAATATAGTACCAGCCTTACTCTTAATGATCATACGAATTATTTCTTTTTTTTAGGAAATACTGAGGAATCACTTTTGTTGCCAGCAGCTGTATATGTATATGAACAGGTGCTGCACAGCAGCCATCAAGTGTTAGTAGATATTTTGCGTGGCCCGTGCTTCAATTCTTTACCTCAATCATATATGGAATTGCCGGCAGCCTTAAATATTTTAATTCCAACCTCACGCTTGCCAAACATATCGGTGAAACCTTCAGAACGAATAGATCAGTTAAAAGAGAAAAACCGGAATAATACTTTGGCTTACCGTGTACTAGAACAAGCAGTAGAAAATAGAAAATCCTCATATTTGGTAAAGAAAATTTTAGATACAGAATCTAAAAATGAAACTAGGAGTGAGACGAATTGAATTTTTTTGTAAATAAAGCAATGGGAATTGGAAATTCAGGTGTTGAACATGCACAGTTTTACCGCGCAAAATGCTTTGATAAAGTTCAGCTTCCTTATAAATATGTGTTCGTTGAATTGGTTAAAAATTTGCATGAGGCAATGAGCAATTGGAAGATTCCAGACGACAGAGTGATTAATATGTGGGAATTATTTGTATTAGGTGAAGGGTATTTGGAAAAAGGGGCTTCAAAAAAATATAAGTTTACAGAAGAAATTTTAGTTGACCATACAAATACTCACAGAATCAAGGAGATAATCACTTCCTCTGGTTTGCGAATCGTGGAACACTTAGAGAAATCTCCGAGTAAGAAAAAAGAAAATATGCTGGTTGTTTCTACCTATAGGATTGAAATTTTTGATTATAAAACGGCTAAAAGGAAAGTGATGTATGAGTATGTAGATCACAAACATAGAGGTAGATTAATCAGCAATATTCATCTTTTTGATTTTGAAGGCAGACACCTTTTTTTCAAAACGGAGGTTCAGCTTCAACGATTCTTTTTCACGTATCTAGCTGAAAAATTTGAAGGTGTAAACAATTTTATTATTGATAGGGGTCAAGAATCAGAATCAGCCTTATTTGCTCATAAGCCTGAAAACTGTACTATTATCGAAATTATTCATGCCGACCATCTTTCAGACCGGGACGTGAAATCGGCACCGTTATGGAATAATTTTTATGAGTATTTGCTGACTCATATGGATATGGCCGACAAAGTAGTAGTAGCAACTAAACTTCAGCGTGAAGATCTATTAGTTGATTTTCCCAATGATAAAGATAAGATTGCGGCAATTCCTGTTGGTGGTATTAGAGATCAGGAAGAAGCAAAAGAGTTTAAAAAGGAAAATCTTTCCCCTATTCAAAAATTTATCACAGTTTCAAGGCTGGCTGCTGAAAAACATATTGATATTGTGATTAAGGCCATTAATGAAGCACGCAAAGAATATCCGGGACTGTCACTAGACATTTATGGACAGGGTGGAGAAGATAAAAAACTACGAGAACTGATTAAGTCATTAAATGCGGAGGAGTACGTAAAACTACAAGGGCACTCTAATAAAATTGAAGAAGTTTATCCAGAGTATGATGCATTTATTTCAGGGTCTTATTCAGAAGGTTTCGGTTTAACTTATATAGAAGCTTTAGACGCGGGACTTCCAATTGTAACTTTCAAGGCAAGGTTTGGTGCAATTGAACTCATTGAGGACGGCATTAACGGATTTTTAAAAGATTATTCTAGATCTGACGAAGCTTATAGTGTGAAAGAATTGACGGAAGGTATTCGCCAGGTAATTAATTCGGACCGAAATGATTTATCCAAAAATACGCGCAGATCTGTCTCTGAATATCAGGATTTCATCATTGCAAACAAATGGAAGGAGCTTATTAATGGAATATGAGTTAGTAAGTATCATCAAACCAGCAAATTCGATTTGGGAAAAGCAGAAAAAACGACTAAAGGCTCATGGAGGAAAAGTGATTTCAATTTCTCCTAGTCCGACTTTCAATAAGTTAATATTCAAAGAAGAAGTTCAAGGGATTAATTTACTGGATTCTCTAACCCAAAGGGAACATCACAAGGATAATTTTCTTTTTTTTAATCAAATACCTACTGTGTATTCAGCTGAGATATTCATGAATGAAGACAGAAGTATTTCTATTGTGAACGATGGTGAAGAAATTGGTCGTGTTGACTTATATCCGGAGACTCGGAGACATGTAAAAGAGGTTCAGTACTTAAACGCAGATGGTAGTACGGATTTTATAGAAGAATACGCTGACGACGGTGGATTATACAGTAATCTTTTCTTTTTCAATAATACTGTACAAGAAATCGACTTTTTCAACAGTAGACAACTTCCGATAGTAAGTTATTTTTTCTATGAAGGGAAAATAAATTTGGTCGTAGTTAGAGATCCAGAAACGATGAGAGTGACAGCAAAATATAATAGCTTACTTGAGTTTGTGACTGATCAAGTCGCACAATTGGTTACCGAAAAAGATCAGATTTCAATATCTTATATGGGAATGGAAATGTTTGCTCTTGAAAAAACAACTTCTCATAATATCTTGTATTTAGAAGAATCTCCCTTTGACAACAAAGGCGTAATAAAGGGGAATTTGCTTAACATTTTAAAAGATAACATTAGCTATATAAATGAAGTAAGGATGGCCAACATTTACTACAAACAGTTAAAAGACAGAAATGTTCCATTAGATAAAGCGGCCATATTAGACGAAGGAGAAGCAGTTTATGACAGTAACAATTCCAGCAGATAAGATTAATCAGAAAATGCAAGAACTTATGAACGAAAATTCAGCAACTTTGCTAAAGTTTGATCAAGAAACAGAAAAGACGAACGTGCTATTACAGGAACAGCATACAGATTTTGAAAAAATGCAACAGCTTAATAATCAAATAAAGGCCTTAGCAGAAAAAAGTGGGTCAACCATCGACCAAATTAAACAGTTGAAAAAAGAATTCAATCAAGTATTTGATTCCTATAAGAAGGGGTATGCTGCACTAAAGGAAATAGCATTAACTTTAAAAGTTGCCTATGAAACAGAAAATCTTGTAGCTAAGCATTATTTATTTGAGGAAAGTGAAAAAATTATGCTTGAAATACAGAACACCGAAAATTAAAAGCAACTACCATAGAGCTGATCAATGCAATAGCCGGCTTATAGTGAAGGAGCATATAGCATGAGTAATCAAATACGCGCAGATCGTCTGCTTGAAAAAATCGAACAATTATTGATGGAAAATCAATCTTCTTTATTAGGATTTAAAACAGAAAAACAAAAAGCTCAAGAGTTAGTGGCTAAACAACATGAAAAAATTGAAAAGCTTCAAATGATTCATGTAGAAATAGCTGAAATGGCCGAGCAAGAGGGAACAAGCCTAGAAGATTTCAGAACAACTAAGGAATCATTTAATCGTATCTATCAAGAATACAAAGAAGAATATGCTTTATTGAGAGAATTATTTTTAACTATATCGGTCTCTTATACTACGGAAAAATATGTGATCAAGCGCTGTTTCTTAAAAGAAAGCGACCAACTGCTAACACAGCTTATAGAAAAAGCAGATCAGCAAGATTTACGCATTTTACAGCTTAATGATTTAACTAGTTCTTTGGACTAGAAATAATCGTGCCAGTATAAAACCGATAGATAAAAAAGATACGTTTCGAAGGAGGTCATCTGGTGAAAAGAGATCAATTGTCTAGAGATATAGAAAGAAAGTTCGAACAAGAGAGCAACAAAGTAGTAGATAATTCACAGGATGAAGATAAGGGCTCCAAGCTTCTGACAATTGTTATCTCTATTATTATGTCCAGTGTCATTTTAGGTTCATTAATCTATTCGCTGATTGAAGCAATTGGTCGGTAATATTTTTTGGCGTGACTTATCTCATGACACTAAATAAGTACCTATGAAGAAAATTGACAGACCTTCATAGATGAAAAAGAGAAGAAAAGAGTCTTATGGTTAACTCTGGGAGTGTGTAATGATGAAAAGTAATCTTTTAAGTATTTGCAGATTAATTAATATGATAAATCCAACGTTGCAGGAACCACAAAATTCGGTTGTAGCTGTAAATATCGACCGTGAAAGACTTGAAGAAATCCGTAAACGAAAAGGAATACCTATACGAACGCTCGAACGAAAAATTAATCTTTCAAAATCTCGTTATTATCGCTGGCTTCGTTATCAAAGCGATTTACCTTTAGAATTAATTATTGGTCTAAAGAAGCTATTGAATATGTCCGATCGAGAATTGCTGAATTTATTTGTCAATTCAACGGATGAACAAATTCAAATGTTGAGCCTGGTAATCTATACTTCGATGTCAAACGAAGAGAACGATTTAAAACATTTCGTGGAAATTAGAAGCAGTTTGGAAAAATATCGCAATTCTAATGAAGATAATTTTGCCTACAAACTTATTTTAGCATATGCCGATTTAACCCTACATTGCAAAGCGAAACGTGATCCGGGGAATAGTTTGAAAAAGATTGAGGATTATTTCCTCTCGATTGATTATTTTACAATGTATGATGTGTTACTTTATTTAGCGACATTGCGAACAAAAATCGATTACTCTTTGGCTCCTACAGCAATGGAAAAAGAAAGTATTATATTAGAAAATAGCATTCTTAAAAAGTTATCTAGTGAGCAATTAAAAGAATGGAACGAAATTATCGTAGGATGTGTGATTGACCTATCTTTATGTCTTGTAGACATGAATAGTCATGCACAAGCGATACAGCTATTAAATAAGGCAACGGTCATCTTAGACAAAAAGAAAACTACTTCTCATCAAACGAAAGAAGTTTTTGACTTATTGTCCTATCTTTTTGTTAATGACAACTTAACAAGCAAGGATGAGGTTATTCAAAAGACCAAACGAGATATACAGCATTTGTCCTTTTATCTACCGGAAAATGAGTATAAGTTTCTGAAAAATTTAACAGTTAAGGAGAAATATGTCTTTGGCTAATTGGCTAACATACATCGTCGAGGGAAAATCAGTGGATTCTGTCTCTAAAGCGAGAAATGATATCTCTTTAATTGGAGATACTATAGGATTTCAAAGATTGTATATTTATCGATATGTGGATAGTAATGAAGATGACAGGGCACTGATTGCTAGAATAGATGGTATTACTGCGGGTGTTTCTGCCGGAGACATGATTGTCTATCAATATCCTAGTTACAATAGTTATCGATTTGAACTGAATTTCCTTCATCAATTAAAAAAAAGAGGAGCAACGGTTGTCTTACTAATTCACGATTCCGAACTGTTGCGGGGAAACAATATTCCAGAAGAGTTAAACTTACTTAATCAATCAGACTGGTTGATTACGCACAGCAAAAAAATGGAACAGCAATTTATCCTAATGGGTGTAAAAACACCGATGCTGACAAAACCACTTTTTGATTATTTAATTCCTGACAGTATAAGCCTAGATTCTAGTTTGGATAAAAGTATCGTGTTTGCTGGAAATATTCAAAAATCAATTTTTTTAAGTAATTGGCCAAGTAAAACGAAGGTAGCTGCCTTTGGGACTAAAGGTGAGATTGAATTTAGTAAACAGGTAAGCTATGGGGGGACCTATCAACAAGAAGAGCTGCTAAGAAGAATGCCTAAAAATCGTTTCGGCATCGCTTGGGATGATAATTTACAGCAAGGCGGTAACTATCAAAACTATACTCGATATAATGCTCCTCACAAAGTTTCGCTTTATTTAGCTTTAGGTTTACCCGTGATTGTTTGGAAGAATGCCGCTATTGCTGAATGGATATCAAAATATCAGCTAGGCTTCGCAATAGATTCGTTGAAAGAAATAGACTTGCTTTTTGAATCTCTTAGCACAGATGAGTTATTAAAACTAAAGAAACGAGTTAATAAGTTTAGTCAGCTTTTAAGAAAAGGAATTTTTACAAGAAATGCTTTGCTGCAAGTGGAAAGAGATAGTCTTTTTAAAGAAGTGGGGGACAGTGAATGTCAAATGGAGTAACAAAAAATGTTGATAGCATTGTCAATAAGGAACGCTTAGTTGAATTATTAGAACGAGTACAAAGAGAAGTTCAAACTCGTGATCAGTTAAGAAATGAATTAAATCAATATATCTCCAAAATAAAAGACAATCGAGCGGTCACATTAAATGATTTCAATAAACTAAGAACCAAGAACGATGAGTTAAGTGCGAGTTATTCAGAGATAGATGCTATTTGTTCTCAGATAAGCGGTTTTGTCTCCTGCTATAAACTAACAAAGCCTGTAGTTCAAGAAGTAGAAGAGCTAGCACAATTAATTGATCATCAGGAGGAACAATTAAAAAAACTTTCAACGATGATTTTTGATGACCAAGCAATAGAGAAAAGTGAAGACCTGACAGTCGTTGAAGCTGAGGAACAAACAGATCAGCAAGCAAAGTAATTCAGACATTGAAAGATAAGGCGCACTCAGTTGGAGGAAACTATGGTAAAGAAAATAATCGCACTAGATATCGATCAGTACAGAATAGGAATTTGTGGGCCAAACTATGAAGAGATTTTTAGTTCGGTATACGCCTATGTGAAAAAGAATACCTGGAAACCATCTTTGTTCAGAAAGCAATCAAATGAATCAATTGGTAGTGAGATATTACTGCAGGAAATGCAAAAGGCGATCTACTGGGGAATTACCAAACGGTACAGTCGTCGTTTAGATGCCTATCAAACCTTCGGCAACGTATTAGAACATCTGGAAAATAATGAAACGGTAATGCTCATTCGCAGTGTATTAGCTTATTTAGCGGATAAGAGACAGGATCTATTTGATAAAACTGAAGATAACCAAATGAGATGCTCCTTGTGTATAGGGGTTTCAGCTACAAGCTCCGAGGAATTAAGTAAAATTGAAACCTATTTTAAAGGGGCATTTTGGGCAGAGATTAATGGAGAAAAGATGACTATTTTAGTTGAAGAAGTCACGCTAGTTCCGAAAACGTTTGGTGCTATTTTAGAAAATGCCTGCGAGAATTATTTGGAATGTAAAGAAAATGAAATTACTGCCTTATCTGGATTGAATTATGTTCTAGATTTGAATGATCATTATGTGAACTGTGATGTTTATGATAACGGTGAATTAATTAAGAGTGAACAAATATCGGATGGACTGTACGAGTTTTCTGATCGGATTGTTCAAGAATACAAAACAAGCTGCATGCAACAAAATAAAAATCCTTTTCAAATTGATAAGGATATGGTTTATAACGTGCTGACTGAAGGTAATGAGAATAATACTTTAACGGTCAATGGGCGACAACAAATTGATTTGAACGAACTTATTAGAGCTGAATCTATTGAGGAAACGAAGAAGGTATTATCTTGTTTAATCAAAGACAACGATTTGCAATATGCGGATAATATCATCATACGAGATTTGGAAAAAGGAATTATTAATCAAAAAAGTGTCGATCGCTATCTCGAAAATTTTGGTTTGTATTGTACAAAGCTCAACAATAAAAGTGCTCGAGGCAGCTATACATTTGCAAGTATCTTTTTAGGGGACAACTTTCCCAGCTATAACGAAGCGGTTCAAGTTGAATCATCGGCAACCAATTTTCAAGAAGAAAGTCAGGAAATTACTGAAACGAGTGAAGATTTTTCGGATACAGCTGCAACAGTATTGGAGTCTTCAACTGAGACGGAAGTAAGTCCTCACACAGAGATTAATGAAGAAAGTAAGTTGCGAGAGGATAACGTTGATGAAATAGTTTCTACTGAAGACAATCTATATTCAAAAGTAGAAGGCGATAGCAACACTCAAACTGATTCGGATGATGTCGTGATCCCAGAAGAAAAGGAATTAGAGATCGAAGACATTCTGAAAGAGCAAGCTGAGTTGTTGACTGCTCTGACGGATTTTGATGCGGATTTTCTGTAAAATATGAGGAGGTATAAACTATGACAAGCAAAGCAGTAGTGTATACCATCAACCAGAATAATATTGAATTGGTGGGAACATCTCTTTTTTCACTCATTAAGCATTATGATAGTGAAGAATTTTTGAGTATTTTACTTTTGGTAGATGATATTGTTGAGAAAGATATTACCATTCTACGGGCTTTTTCACAAGCCATGAAAAAAGAACAGATCGAGATTAGTGTTTGGCAAATGCCTCAAGAGTTAAATCAGATAACATCATTCAAAGTGGATGTGGGACCTATGCGATATCATCTGACAAAGTTCTTCTTGCCTCGATATTTTTCTGGTTTTGAAGAAATAATATATTTGGATGCTGAGACCTTGGTTGTGGGAAACATTGCTGAGTATTTCTGTGCGTTTACTGATGAATATGCAGTGGGCTTAGTGAAAAAAATAAGAGGTACTAAAAATAGTCAGACTAATTCGGAATCTTTTAATTCAGATAGTATCATTTTTAATACTCAGGAATATAATCAAAGATATTCTGTAGACGACCTAATAACTACAATTAATACTTGTTCAACAGAGATCACTATGAACGAGCTCACCTACCAAATATTTAAGGAAAATAGTCAATTTTTACCAGCAAATTTTAATGTCACAGATGCAAATGAAACTTTTGAAGCTGAAAGGTACGAACAAGAATGTATTGTTAAAAATTTCAAGTGCAGCGCAGAAAAAAACAAGCCTTGGAATCATTTAGCCTTATTGAACAACTGGGATAGGGAATTTTGGATAAATTTTACTGGAATGAAAAGTTTAGTATTTAAGGTACATAATAATGCTGAATCTTTTTAATGAAAGAATGAGGTTTATTAGATGAAGAAAATACTTCTACTTTTAGTCATAGCATTGCCTCTGATGACAGGTTGTACCTCTGAAACACCAACGACTCAGGCTGCTGACTTAAAAGAAAAGATCGCGAAGCTAGAAGCAGAAAACACTAAGCTTAAAGAAGAATTTTCCAATTACAAAAAACAAGTAACTAATGATAGTGCGCAGAAAGAAACCAGTGAGAGATTGACACAAGAGGTCCAAGTCTATGGTATGAATGAGAGCGTTGATTTTGGTGACGGGGAAACTAAGACTGCTGAGCTTAAAATCATTGAGGCAACTACGAAGCAATCAGCCTTTCCAAAAGGCATGTCTGACCTAAAGAGTTACGACACGGAACGCATGGTAGCGGTGAAAGTTGAGTATACTAATCTAGCTATGGAGCAACCTTTTCTGCCCTATGCACAATATTTCCAAGCGTATACAAAAGATGGTGTGAGACTCTCCTTAGTAAATCAACAGATTGGTCAAGCAGAAGTTTTGCCTAACGAATCTGGTATAACACAAATGTTTTGGGAATTACCGGTTGATGGATCAGAATTTAATGAATTTGAAATTGATTTTGTTACTGGTGAGCAAAGAGTCGCAACGTTTGATTTAGAGGTCTCACACTAGTGATGTTACAAAAAAAATCTTGAGGGAGCT
>NZ_JAFREL010000091.1 GCF_017377655.1 Candidatus Enterococcus ferrettii | reverse complement strand
ATAAAAAATCATATCATTTATATAGTTTAGAGTGAATGCAAATAATACACTCAGTATAAAGACACATATAACTATAGGAATAAAGAAAAAAAAAGAGACTTTTAGGATTGCCTAGAAGATTTATAAAAAGACGATAAACAATCTGATCCACTAGGTATGACATTAAGTAAATAGGTAGAGTTAGTTTTGAAATATGGGCTACAAAACTATTTTTACTTTTAAAAAAATGAGATATCAATAGAAACAATGAAGTAGATTGCACTACAATTATTAGAGACCCGTATCCGCCTTCAGCCCCACCAACCATTGGTGTCGCGTTGATATAATTTATGTATATCCCAAGCATAATAACTAAGAAATAGATCCCCATTAAGAATGTAACTTGACTGGATTTTAGCTTTATTTCCTGATAATACTTTTTAATAATAGCACCAATAACATAATATACGAAAGGAAATAGGCTAGTCCAAGATGCTGGTAAATGAATATAGGAATTCAGTTTAGGATTGCTGTTAATCAGCAAAGGTAAACTTACAAGGAATAGTAATGTTACAAGAAAATAGAATGCCTCATTCTTATCTACTCTTTCCATTAACAGACCTAAAAACGGAATTATCAATGCGAATCCTAAATACATCTCAATATACCAAGAATAAGGAATCAAATTATAAAACTCAATAGCCTTTACAATATCCAAAATTGGAAGCACTTTACCAAAATATCGATTCATCACAAAATACGTCACCAAAGAACATAATACGTATAGACTGAAAAATTTCATTATTCTTTTGTAGTAGCTAATACTATAACTTTTCCCATAAGTCAAAAAACCGGTAGATATTAAAAATAGTGGAACACAAGTTATAAAAAATTGATAGATAACAGCCAATGAAAACGAAGTTGTGGGACCAAAAGTATCTAAAGGGATTAACTCAATCAAGTTGAGTCGAAAATGTACAGCTATCACCGAAATACAAGCTACTAATTTCACATAATCTATACTGTAATTTCTTTCTTTTAGTTTCGCCGTCTTCGATTCCACCTAAGTTCCTCCTAAGTAGCTCTTTAAGTATAAAACGATTGTAATTTAAGTACATAATCCTTTAGATATCAAATATTTTTTTACTCCGTCTTGTATTCCGTTTTGCGGTTTATAATTTAGTTCCTTCAATCGAGAAATATCTGCTACAGAGTCTTTAATATCACCAATACGTTCATTACCATAATCAATAGGTAACTTTAAGTCTAATTCTTTATCAATAGTATTTATTAACTTATTTAAAGCAATTGATTTTCCGGTACCTACATTAAATTGTGTACCAATTGCGCTTACCTCATTAGCTACTAGCAATAATGCTTGAATCACATCATCTATGAAAACAAAATCTCGAGATTGAGAACCATCCCCAAATAATGTAAAATTAACATTCTCACCAGAAAGAAGTTTTTTATACCGATCAATTAAAATAGAGATCACGCCACTGTATGGAGATTCAGGATTTTGATTTGGTCCATAAACGTTAAAAAAACGAACTGCACTTGTAGGAATACCATATAAATGGTTGTAATTCAGCACATATTGTTCCGCAGCAAACTTATCAACAGCATAAGGAGTTAAAGGTCGAATAACCGATTCCTCTTTTTTGGGCAAGGTAGGCTCATCTCCATAAACAGCCGCTGAAGAACTAAATACTAACCGCTTAAGGTTCCCTTGGTACTTACGTGTTAATTCAAGAAGCATCAAAACACTCTCGAAATTCACCTCATGAGTCTCTAACGGGCGCTTAACAGAATCCGCAACACTTGCTACAGCAGCTAAATGGAAAATGTAGTCGAATTCATTTTCAGAAAGAACTTTTTCTAATAAAGTTTGGTCAGTAACAGATCCCTCAATAAAAACAGTAGTCTCACCTAATGATAAATTTTCTAGTTTTCCCATCGAAAGATCATCAATAATGATAACTTCATTTTGCTTCGACACGTAATTAGCCAAAGTTGACCCTATAAAACCAGCCCCACCAGTAATTAAATACTTTCCCATTTACAACCCACTTTCCTAACTCAATTTTTATAAACTTTTAATAATTCATGAGAATCCTCTAAAAATTTTGGGAATAAAAAATTTAACCATTCAAAATCTTCTTCGCTATCAATGTCCAGTATCAAGTAATCTTTCATTTGTATCATGCCTACTTCACCACTAAATATGTAATGACTATTTAGAAGAAAATCTGGTTTGAATGAATACATTGAAGCATTCATATCAAAAACTCTAGGTGCTTGTTGTCTTGCAGTAAATGTAGATTTATTTACTATTGATACTTTATCTCCTACTTCTTTTACCATGTTAAAATAAGGATTTCTCCTAGAAGGTACTACAGAAAAATATACATCTTTATCTTGATTATTAGAATGAGAATAAACTAAGTTTTCTAAATCACATAACGTTCTCAGTGGTGACGTTATATCAAGATCAATGATAAAATCATAGGAATCTTTGTTCTCACTTAGGTTAATAAAAGTATCTCTAATTACTTCTATCTTTCCTACAACATCTGTGGCTAACTCTGGCTTTCGTTGAACTAATTTAACATTTTCGTTTATAGATTCAACCAAATTTATCAAAGCTTCGCTATCAGTATTTAATCCTATCTCGTAGTTAACAGCAGGATTTGCCTCACCAAATAAATTTATTAAAGATAATGCGTACCCTACCAAAGGTTTATTTGCTAACTTTTTTAAGTTCTTATTCGCCAAACCTTTTGATCCAGCTCTTCCGCATATTGTGAATAGAATATTCATTATTTCTCCTCTGCCAATTCAAGCACCTTGTTTGCATACCTCAAGTCATTCCAGTTTTCCTTGTCGTTAATAACAACATCCATAAAATAATTTAATTCTTCAACATACATTTGATTAGAATCTTCTTCAAAAGTTGCAAAAATCCGACTATTCTTAAAAACTTTATTTGCTAAAAAATCTACTTCAATATTCCCTTCGTTAGTATAAAGTTTTAGTTTTCTTTTAGGATTTTTTCCGAAGTAATCCAGATGGATATTGATTAATTTATTTGAATAGATGAAAATGTATAGAGCGAGATCATTGCTGTCCAATTCTAGATCAGAATATTTCCCCATATATTTAATCACTTTGTCAGGAAAGCCAAAAAGATTAGCTACATAATCTATTTCATGAATACAGTCTAATTCAACTCCTCCACCCATTTTTTTTAAAGCAGAGTACTGCTTTCGATAATCTCCACTTCTCCAGTCGGGTAAATAGGTTGAACAGATAACCTCTACGGAAAAAATATGCATATCAGGTATTATAGACTTAATATATTTCATGATTTTTTTGTATCTTAACGGTGCAGCAACATATACATTACTATACTCTATACCAATCTCCTCTATTTTTTCTGATCTAATAAAGGCTGGTTTTTCCAAAAATATGTGTTTAGTTTTTTTCGCAATAACATCAAGAGTTTCTTTATGCTTATACGTTGGATTAGTAATAAATGCAACATCATACTCTTTCTCCAATTCAGAAAACGACCTTATATACTTCATGTCAATTAATTCTTCAGAAGTTTGTAATTCTGTATTCTTGAAAGAAGTAATATCTAATTTCAGATCATTTTTCTTACCGTATGCCCTAAGATTTTCTAAATGTCTTTTACCTATTGATCCTAACCCGAAAAAAATAATCTTCATTATGCTAACCCTTCAATCTGATTTATCAAATTTATTATTTTATCGTCTTTTTCAAAGGTATACTCACTAATCGTATCTCCAGAGACAACATCAAAAAACTCTCTGATTTCTTCTAAATATGCATCTTCTATTATTGTATGGGAGTAATTATCATCGTGTTGTATTTCTTTGTACAATTCAATTTTTTTCATTGTACTACTATTCATATCCCACGCTAACAAATTATTAGGATTTCCACCCCATTCAATTTGGTCCTCTTCACTTATTATCGTTAGATCTCTCTTAGCAGTCCTAGAAACAATGTCTACGGTAATGGTACCTATCACTCCGTTTGAATGTCTTAATAATAAACTATAAGTATCCGGAAAATCTAGTTGGAGATTACTAATACTCCTTGAATAGCTTTCCACTTTTTCAATGTCACTAAAAGTTTCAGTAATCCACGGAAATTCTATTGCGAGTAATTCTCTACAGCCGTTAGTAAGTTTATTAGAAACAAAAAAATCTTGATAGTTTTCCCATGGATGCCAATCAGGCAGATATTGCCCCACGTGATACCGATAAATATAGTTATTTTTATTTTTCAATCTGGCTTTTATATAGTTAATCTCTTCTCGCTTTAAAAAAGTAGATGATAAATATAGTACTTTTTTTAGTTTTTTTGAGAGATCAGTAATCTTTTCATAATAACTATTCATCAAATTGATTTCTGTAAAAACGTGGCAATCCAAATTTAAAGCTTGAATAATTATGGTCTCGTGTGTAGCCGGAGAAGTACATACAAAAACTGAATCAATATCAAACTTTTCTTTAGCTTCCTCTAAATTTTCAAACACAGTAATATTGTATTCAGCATTCACTTCTTGTCTGCGACTTAAGTTGGTATCAATACCACAGACAATTTTTTCAGAAAAGTTATCCTGAATTAATCTCAGTCTTCTTTTTCCCATGGAACCTAATCCAATAATACCTATTCTCATATATGGCCCCTCTAACTAATTATCTTTTTGAATTCTCTAATCACATATTCTTGTTGTTCGCTACTCATATTACTACCTGATGGAAGACACAAACCAGAGTTAAATAACTTCTCTGAAACACTAGAATTATCATCATGAAAATAGACAAGTGTCCCTGAAAATAAAGGCTGGAGATGTAGCGGTTTCCATAACGCTCTCGTTTCGATATTTTTTTCGTTGAATTGTTTAATAATATCTACGATTTCGCCTATATCAGTAATATTGCTTAATGTTAATGTAGATAACCATCTATTTGGAGACATTCCTTCAATCTCAGGCATCATATCTACAGACAATACTGTAGAAAATTCTTTTTTATATTGTTCAAAGATTGATTTTCTCTTTTCCACACGTATCGGCAATACTTCCATTTGACCACGTCCAATACCAGCAGAAACGTTACTCAAACGGTAATTATACCCTATCTCACTATGTTGATAATAAGGAGCGTCGTCTCTAGCTTGTGTAGCTAAAAACCTAGATTTATTAACAAATGATTGGTCTGAAGAAACAAGTGCTCCACCTCCAGAAGTAGTAATAATTTTATTCCCATTAAAAGAAAATATACCAATGTCCCCAAAGGTTCCCGATTGCTTCCCCTTATAAGTCGATCCTAAGGACTCTGCAGCATCTTCAATAATTGGAATATTGTACTTATTCGTTAATGCAATAATTTCATCATATTTTGCCATCTGGCCGTACAAATTTACTACAATAACTGCTTTAGGTAGCTGGTTATTTCTTTCGGCATCCATCAATGCTTTTTCTAAAGCTCGTGGACTCATGTTCCAAGTATCGGGTTCTGAGTCAATAAATACTGGTCTAGCACCTTGATATAGAATGGGGTTGACAGAAGCAATAAATGTAAACGTAGGTGCAAAGACAACATCACCTCTACCTACATTTAGTATTTTTAGAGCAAGGTGAATCGCAGCTGTCCCTGAACTTAAAGCAGCAGCACTACCTTCTGATCCTACATATTCAGCAATACTTTCCTCAAATTTATCAACATTTTCACCTAGTGGAGCAATCCAGTTATCATCAAAAGCTTGCTTAACATATTTTTGTTCATTTTCACCCATATGTGGGCTTGATAATAGAATCCTAGAGTTCACAGTTAATTCCTTCTTTCCTTATTTTAGCAGGCACCCCATAAGATAAAGTATTATCTGGAATATCTTTTAAAATTACACTTCCTGCGCCAACATTGCACCAACTACCTATATTAATTTGTTGAATGCAATTTGTACCAATACCTATATGCGTACCTTCACCAACTGATGTTTCACCGGCTAAATTACACCCAGGTGAAATATGGACGAAATCTCCTATGTCATTATCATGCTCAATCACTGAACCACTATTTAAAATTGAATGTTTTCCAATAGTTGTACTACTATTTACAACTACATTTGCCATAACAACTGTTCCCTCAGCAATTTTAATATTTTTAGAGATATAGGATTTGGGATGGATTGCTGTGCCATAGCAATCGTCTGTCAAATTTACTTTTATATATATAGCTTTTCTCCGAGAGCAGCTTCCAATTGCTATGATAAAGTAGTATTGACCTGTGTACTCTGCTTTTTTTTCTAACAAATCGTCTGTTGTTCCCAAGTATTCCAGATTTTCAAAATCACTTTTATTATCGTCGAAAAAACCAGCAATTTTCTTTTTTTCTTCATTGAGAATGTCCACTATAACTTTAGCGTGTCCCCCAGCTCCAATTAATATATATGGGATATCATTTTCATCTGTTAATAGGCTATTTGCTTTTGAATCCATCTTTTTAAATCCTTATCCTTCGAGATATTATTCAATACTTTTACAATATGATCAGAAGCTGTTCCGTCTCCATAAACATTGGGTGAATTTCTAATTTTACACTGAAATTTTTCAGACAACACCGTCTGTATTGCTGTATCAATATCTTTCTGAATAAACTCAGAATTAATGGTGTTTTCAGATTGCTCCCGACCCGCTTGCCTACTTCCCAAATTTACTACAGGAACATTATAAGAAGCAGCTTCAATAATTCCAGAAGATGAATTCCCTATCATGAATAAACACTCTTTCAGTATTCGAAGATATTCATCTGGATCTAAGTTACTGGAAAAAAATACAGCGTGGCCTTTCCATTTTTTGTACTCACTTCTAATAATATCTCCACCAGCATCGGCATTAGGTAAAATACACAGAACTGGTAATTCTGTTTTTTTTATGCTTGAAATCAGTTCCATAACTTGATATCTGATTTCAGCCAATTCAGTTACCACTGGGTGAAATAACTGTAGTATATATTCTTTCTCAACCAAGTTCCAACCATATTTTTTATTAATACTCTCAAAATCTGGAAGGTTTGAATGTATAATTGAATCTAATCTCGGGGCTCCTACTCGAAATATGCGCCAATTATCTTCACCCATTTTCAATAATCGATCGGAACTCTTTTCAGTCGAAGTAAAATGTATAGAGGATAGCTTTGAGATAGCATGTCTAATAGATTCGTCCACTGTCCCCGATACTTCTCCGCCGTGTATATGACCAGTTTTTATTCCTAAATACATTGCCGAAATTGCCGCTGCAAGCATTTCACCACGATCACCTAATAATAAAATGAAATCTGGTTTTTCCTTTTCAAAAATGTTAGTAAAACCTGATATCTCTAAACTTACTGATCGAGCCATATTACCTTTAGAATTTTCTAGAAAAATACTTTGGACTTCTCCACATATACGAAATCCGTCATTTTCTATAATTTGCTTAGTATAACCAAACTTATGGCTAAGATGCATTCCTGATACAGCAAAAGAAACGTCCCAATTATTTATACTTAATAGTTTCGCTACCGGAATAAATATACCATAATCAGCTCTTGTACCACTAACAATAATTATTTTATTCATTCTATATCTTCTTCCTTCAGAACATCATCTTTTGAAAGATTTCTAGTTGCTTTTTTCCCGATCACTTCATAATAATATTTTGGAGGAATTCCTGTTCCAGGTCTTTTTATACCTATATCCTTTTCAGTAATTATATTTCCCGATTCAATATCCTCTATTAATACAACACTTTTTCTAGCAACTTTTCTTGTATTTTTTTCTGAAGGCATTGGACGTTTTATTCCATCTCCTAAAAATAATTCAGTATTACGTATGTGGTGAGTGAACTCACTAAATTCAACAGGATCTAGTGAAGCTTTGTGGTCAGGCCCTGGCAATTTTTTATCTAGAGTAAAATGTTTCTCAATTACTTTTGCTCCCATTGCCACTGCACATATCGCAACATCATAGCCTAAAGAATGATCCGAGTAGCCAATAGGTAATCCTATAGTGTCTCTCATTGTGTTCATAGCCATTAAATTAATATCTTCTAAATCCGCTGGATAATTTGAAGTACAATGCAGAATAGTGATCGGGCTGTTGATAAAACACTTTGTAGCTTCAATTACTTCCTCTAAAGTTGACATCCCGGTTGATAATAATATGGGCAAACCGTACATATCTAGTTTTCTCAGAAAAGGTAAATTATTTAAATCACCTGATCCTATTTTAAATCCGTTAATCCCAATTTTCTTTAAGAAAGAAGCACTTTCGGCATCAAAAGGGGTCGAAAGAAAACCTATTCCTAACTTATCGCAATAGTCCTTAATTTCTTTGAAATCTGACTCTGATAACTCTAATCTACTCAACATATCATATTGAGATTCATCTTTTTTTGTATTAGCCCTTTGATAAGTGGCCATTTCAGCTTTTCTCGTAGTCAATCTATCCGTCTTAAAAGTTTGAAACTTTACGGCATCTGCTCCCGCCACTTTTGCAGCGTCAATACTTTTTAATGCCAGTTTAAGACTTCCATTGTGATTAACACCAATCTCCGCAATAATATAAACTGATTTCTCGTGCATTTACAAATGACCTCCTACCAAGATATTACATTATATTTCTTGACTATATCTAAAAATTCATTCTGTGTCATAAGAGAAGTGTCATCGGACGAATAAGAGGTAATCTTAATATGCTCTAGATGTTTATAGTCCTCCTCACAATAATAAATAGGAGGAATAATATACATTTTATCATTTTCATAAGATCTTTCGATTTCATCGTTCGACATGAGTTCCTCGTACAGTTTTTCACCCGGTCGAGGACCAATTACTTTTAATTTTCCATCGTATTTCTCTACATGCGTATGATTGAACTTAGTGATTAATGCTTCGGCTAAATCTAGTATTCTTATTGCTGGCATTTTGAGAACATATGTCTCTCCATACATTGAGTTTTTAGCTGCTGAAAGAACTAATTTGGCTGCTTGAGGTATTGACATCATAAATCTCGTCATCTCAATATCAGTGATAGTTATGTCCGTATTATTTTCTATCTGTTTGCAAAACAAAGGGATAACAGATCCGCTTGAGCCCATAACATTTCCAAACCTAACACAAGAAAATTGAGTTTTTGTATTTCCTTTATATTGATTAGCAGCCATTACTATTTTTTCACTTAACAATTTTGTAGCACCCATAGTATTTGTAGGACCAACCACTTTATCTGTGCTAACTGCAACAAACTTCTCAACATCGTTAATGATAGCTGCCTCTATTACATTCTGAGTTCCCATTACATTAGTCTTTACAGCTTCCATTGGATTATATTCACTGGCAGGAACATGTTTCATTGCTGCGGCGTGGAAAATAATATCCACATCTTTGCAAGCATACTCCACCCTGCGATAATCTCTGACATCACCAATAAGAAAACGAATGTTAGAATGTTTGGAAAGTTCTTGTTGCATGTAAAATTGCTTTTCTTCACCTCTACTAAAAATACGGATTGCCTTAGGTTTTTCTTTTAATAACTGTCTTACAATTTCACTGCCAATGGAGCCCGTACCACCAGTAACTAAAATAGTCTTGTTTTCAAACAAACTTACCTTCTCCTTAAGAATTGAATTCATTCATTATTCTATTTTTGTTTTTGAAAAAATACCAAACTAATATACCCAAAATTCCAAATAATAAAATATATCGTATGATGACATAGTCAATAAAAATGTGTAAAACCGCAGAAAACACTAACATGAAAATTACAATACTCCAAATTCTAACCGTATCAAATAATTGTCGACTAGTGATCTTTTTAGCAATAAAGTAGTGGAACATGAACAATAAAAAATAAGTAAACACCGTTGTGTAGCCTGCAGCAATAATACCATATTTAGGAATAAAAAGTGCATTCAATCCTATATTTATTAACGCACTAGCAACCGTTCCTATAGCGATAAAATTCGTCTTTTTTTCATAAAACTCTGCATTTACAGGTAAACTATATAAAAATTGAAAGAAGTATCCTAACGAAATAGGAATAACTAGTGCTAAACCAGAATAGTACTCTTCCGGAGCCATTATTCTCGCTAGGTCTACAGAAATAATCATTACCATTATAGCTATCGTAGTAAAAGCCACCAGATAATAATTACTTACTTTTTTTATAGTCGAATAATTTTCTTTGTTCATTTCCCCATAAAACCATGGGACCCAAGCATTATTTGTAGATACCCAAACAACACTTAAAATTATTCCTATATTACTGATGTATGAGTAAATACCTCCAGCAGCAGGACCCAAATAAGAGTTAATCATAATCCGATCAAATTGCGAAAGTATTATATTAGCTAATGAATGTGGTATTAACGGCATAGATATCCTCAAGGCGTATTTCCAATACCCTTTATCGATAAAATGCCTTCCCTTGAACATTATTATCCAATAAATAACTGCAGCTATAATTACAAAAGATATAGTTCCTCCTACTACTCTGCCCATATATTTATTTTGAGTAAAAAGTGTCAGCATAAGTAATACCGAAAAAACAACGTTTATCACTGTGGATACAAATGATAAAATTAGGAACTTGAAATGACTAAAATTTATTGTAAAATATGCCTGGATATAAGAAATAACGAATGTAGAAAAACTTTGAATTAGCATCAAGTTGAAAACTACTTGATTCAAATCAAAAAAGGTATTTGAAAAAAGAAAGTAAATATTTCCCAACAATAAAAATAAGCATAACGATATAGTTGAAAGAAAGAGTACTGACGACATGAACTCATTAATTTTTTCTTTGTAATCAAAACTCGCATTATTTATCGCTGAATTTAAGCTTAAACCAACAAGTATCGAAAAAATAGATACAAAAGAAGTAAAGTTATTAATTAGCCCATATTCTGCTTGAGTTGTTATGTTAACAAAAATAGGTATTGTTATAAAAGAAATTCCTTTAATAAAAAAATTTCCGATTGTATACCAAAAACTAGATTTTACTAGTTTGGAAGAAAAGAGCTTTTTTAAAAGCTTATCCATTATATTTCAACTCACCTAATTTCTTTTCTAATTCTACAAAATTATTCGGTAAATAGATCTGATTCTCCGCAACTCTATTAAATCTATCAGTGAAAGAACTGAGTGCGCCAAATATTTCTCTATGTTTTTTGTCATATCCATCATACTCATTCAATATGAGCTGTGATAGCAAGATAGTCTCAAACTCAATACCAAACATCATATACGAAGAAAAAGCAATTGTGGAAGCAGGACTTATTATTATGCTTTTTTCAAATTGACCACGTAATGCAATTATCTCAAATGGACTATTACTTTTAAGTATTTCAAACCCTTCATAAACTCTTTTACTTCGGGGATGCTTTTTTATAACGAATGTTTTATTAGTTTTGTTTGCAGCATTAATTTTTTTAGCGATTTCTACTTCATCAATACCATACCCATCATCATTCAATGGCTGATCAATAAACAATAATATATTCTTTACTTCTTGGACATCGTCAAACACCTCTAAAATATATTTGTATGCGGGGTTACATTTTTCAATTTTAGGCATCTTTAAAGTATTTTGAATCGGAAAATTTACTAAGTCAGGTTCATAAACAAAGTATTTATTTATTTCTTGTTTCAACATTGAATATTTATTAAAACAATTATACACCAATCGATTAATCCGAGATGTAGGAAATATTCTTCCATCAAGATAAGGAGCAATACCATCTTCAATATAGTTCAGTTTGAGACCGGTATTTACCTTGAGAGCGTTGCTAAACAATACCTTAGAAAAATAATTTCCTCCATAAACAAACAATTCTTCATATTCAAACCTCCGCTGATCAGTAAAAGTATTTTTACTAATCAATATATTAATATATTTACTTATCCCACTCGAGATGTCATCATGATCAATAAGTATAGTGTTCTTAAACAATCCCATGGCTGAAATTTTATTATAATATTTATGCGAGTCAGTAAACTCATCATATATATAAAGGTCTGCCTCGACCGTGGGATAATAATTCATATAGACATTTAAGGCGTTAATTAGATGTAACGGTGTCCACGCAACAAAAGCTATCATGTTCTATTTATTCCTCTCTGAACGGGTACAAAAAAAGAAATTACTCCTAAACTATACCAAAAAACAATCGATACCACATCTCTATTGTTAAATAGAATATGTGCTTCAACTAGTTCATTTGCAAAAATAGAAACTAGCAGGGATAACAACAAAAATATAGTATCAGCTGACAAGCTGTCAGGGTACCACTTCTCCACATGAGTAAAATAAGTAAAGATGATATCTTTCAAATTCAATATATAAAATATAAAAATTAACAAGAACCCAATTCCACCAATAGACAGTAATACTTGTAAATAGCCATTATGCATATACCCATTTGCGCGAGTCAACTCACTTTTATCAAATTCTGTGATTTTTTTTTCATCAAAAGGTGGAACCTGGTTATTTCTGTAAAACGATAAATCCCCATAACCTAAAATCGGTTTCTCTTTAAAAGCTTTTATTGCTGCTTTCCATATTGTAAAGCGTCCCGAAGAAACTTCAGCACCTTCGCCAGAATGTTCAATAACCACTTGTTTATTCTTTTGATCAATTATTCCCTTTGAATCTATTGAACCTTCATAGTTCTTTTCCTCAATTTTTTTTATAAAATTAGTTTCTTGTTTAACTATCATAGGAACATGCCCGAGTCCATTTTTTATATAAACGTCTCCCAAATTTACAAGGGTTAGCAATATTATCCCTATGATAATAGAATTCCTTAGTAACCTATTATCGTTGGGCCTAACATGCTTTGCGGTTTTCACATAAATAATTTTTAGAAATAAATAGAAAAGAACGAATACCGAAATTGATATTTGAGTTCCTCTGGATGAAGATAGAAAAAAGTAGAGCAACTGTACAATGAAATTTAGCGTATACAACGTCTTTAGTTTTTTGGATATCGGCGTTTTGAATGAAACATTTATTATACTCATTGCTACAGAAATAAAACCAAATAAAGAGCCAATATTAGGACTTGTATAAACCCCAAACAACCTTGATTCCCAAAAGCCTTGACGAGCCAATATATCAGGATTTGCTGTCTGCACTTGGTATTTTGATAGCAAAATAAATTGAACAAGTGATATCAAAGTCGCTAAAAAAACAAAAATCACTAACACATTATTAAACAATAAGAAATCTTTAATAATTTTTTTAGGGGAATTTGTATTAGCGATCGGAAAGACCACTGTAAACGTAATAACTAAATAGATGAAATTGTAAAAATTCTGTATCAAATTGTATTCGAAGTTCATCAACGTGGTGATACAAAATATGATCATAACACTACAAAGTAGATACCAGTATTTCATTTTCATAAAATCCCTTTTAATGAAAAAATTGTTAAAAGCAAGCAGTCCCCCATAAACAACTGCTATTTTAGTAACAATGTCAGGAATTCCGAGACTGCTTGGTATAAAATAAAGTAAACATGCGACTAGATTAAAAATCCTGAAATAACTATTATCAAATAATGTTTCCACTAACCTTGCTGAAAATTTATCATTCATTAAGTGCTCCCACTTTCAAATATGTAAAAATAAATACCATTTTATATATCATATACTTTTTTCATCTGTTCCAATGTATATGCAACATCATACTTTTTTAGAGCATCGGTAAAGCAGTTCTCAAAGGGCTCAGAACAAATTACTCTTGCCCACTCAGAAAAGGGTGAGTTCAGAGACAAAAATGTGACATTAGATGTCAATTCTGTCTCTTTAGAAATTTTATTAGAAAGCACTAATTTCTTTTGGCTCGCTTGTGCTTCAATCCCTACCATTGGCAATCCTTCATATAAAGATGTCATTACGAAAACATCTAAAGTATTGAGAATTTCCGGTATATCGTTTCTCTCACCTAACAAAAAAACACTATTTGTCAACCCATAATCGTTAATTTTTTTTTCTAATGAACGGCGTAAAGATCCTTCACCAACAATTATCAATTTACTATTTTTTTTCAGTCGAAGTATTTCAACGAAAACATCAATTAAAAACGCTTGATTCTTTTGTGATTCCAGTCTCCCTATATTTCCAATAACAAAACTATCATTATCTAAACCCAATTCTTTTAATTTTTTCTTTTTACTTACATTATCTGGACTATCGTATTTTGAAAGATCAATCCCGTTGTGAACTATAACATATTCTCTTTTACCAAAAAGGCTTTCGCCGGCTTCATTACTCACCGCAAGAAGATCCGTTGCATTTGCTAAAAGCAGTTTTCTAAAAATCATTCTAACGATCCTCGTCATAAAAGAGTTACCTTTACCATCTTCAGTAGCGTGGCTATGAGCAATTCTTTTACTTATTCCGTTTATTTTAGCTAACCAAAGATTAATACCACCACCAAAATAAACTTCATTGTGAACAATATCGACTTTTTCTTCTTTTAAAAGCCTATTAACTTCTAACATATACTTGAATATATTTTTTTTAGGATTCGTTACGACAAAAATACGTCCTCCTAATTTTTCAACTTCCTTATGGTAATCTTTTACACTTACAAAATCTTTATAAATTAGGAAATCAAACTGTACTTTACTTCTATCCATTTTCCTGTAAAGATTCATCATAAATGTTTCAGCTCCTCCAAGTCCCATTCTACCTTGAAAGTGTAATACTCTTTTAACCATAAACTCCTCCATTAAAAAAATAGTCAATAGGTTCTTTTAAAGTGTGACATCAATTTAGGTGAATTAATCTCTATAAGATTAATCATCTTTACACATTTTATAAATATTATGCTGTGAGCATTAAATATAGCTTTGGTCATTATTTTTATTTTAGTATCAGTAAGTGCAATTTCTTTAGCCTCCATAACTGATTCATCACTCAAAATTAAATTGATCTCTTTAATTTTTTGTTTTTTTGATAGCTTACTTGTATTAAGTATGGACATCACCGTTGATACTATACCTTTAAGATATAAAGCAGCGAAACCAGCTTTAGCATTATTTTCCGTCACCATGTTGGCCAAATCATAAAATTCCTTAAAGGATTTAAATTTATCCGGAAAATATTGGGTTGTTATTCCTTGTCCTCCATCATACTGATAAAAATATTCAATTTCAGTATCTAGCCAAACGTGTTCACAACATTTGTAATATTTCAGATTAAATATTCGATCTTCACAACTTCTATAGTTTGGAAAGGTTACTTCATTTTCTACTATTAGATCTCTACGATAGCATTTATTCCATACAACATACATTAGTTGACGATTCATTAGTGAATAAATATCGTTCAAAAATTTATTCCTGTCTTGATAATACTTTTTAGGAACTAAATACTCTTTAGTTGAAACTATTTGGTTGTTAACTTTAGTAGTGAAAGAAAATGAGCTGATAATTAAATCTATTTTAGGATCATTATCAAGTATTTTTTTGTATTTTTTTAAAATACTCTTTGCTGGAAAATCATCAGAATCAAAAAAAAGTATATATTCGCCCACAGATTTTTTTATTCCTAGATTTCTTGCAGCACCTGGACCGCCATTAGTAGCATTAAATAGTTTGAAATTCTTTTTATTCGTAATTAATTTTTGAACTACTTCTTTTGTTTCATCCGTTGAACCATCATTTATCAAGATCACTTCATAATCTTCAAAATCTAATTCTTTTAGATAACTAATTGTTGTGTGTATTGTTCGTGCCACATTAAAGATTGGAACTACAATACTGAATATAAGATTGGACATGTTATACCTCGCTTACCGATAAATTCTTTTTTGTGAGAAGTTTATAGATTTCAAATTTTTAGAAATCATTTCTTCTTCTAACCCTTGCGAAGAAACCTTGTCAAACAATATCTTAATCGTCTGAAGTAAAATCTTCATATCTAATAGCAAGGAATACTTCTTTATATACAACAAATCAAACTTCAACTTGCTATTATAATCAGAAACATACTTACCATAAACTTGGGCATATCCAGTGATACCCGCACGAACATTATGTCTCAAGTAATAATAAGGATTTTCTTCATTAAACTGATCTACAAAGTACGGTCGTTCAGGCCGTGGACCAATAATGGACATGTCTCCTTTTAAAACGTTAACTAATTGTGGTAGTTCATCAAAACGAACTGCCCGTATAAATTTCCCCACTGGAGTGACTCGAACGTCATTACTCTTAGCCAGCACCGGTCCAGATTTTGCTTCAGCCATAGCTGACATCGATCGGAATTTGTAAATTGGAAATTCCCTTTGTCCCTTTGTGATTCGAACTTGTTTATAGATAATTGGCCCTGGCGAAGTCGCTTTAACCAAAATTGCAGTCAGCAACATGAATGGTGAAGTAATTACCAACAAAACTAAGGATACTACAATATCAAAAATCCTTTTGAATAACGCATCCTCCGGTTGGATAGTGAAGCCCGTTGACTCAATAATACTTTCATCCTCAAAATTCATAATGTTAGCATTGATAGTAATTAGATTTTCGAAGGTTGTATTTAAAAACAGCTTCTTATCTTTTCGGGTAACTAACTGATAGATTTTTATTTTCTCGGCTTCTTCTAATTTTGAAGCTAGATAAACTATGTCAGTCTCATCAATCAACTTAACTAGATTTTCATAGCAATTTCCGATAATCACAGCACTTACTTTATGCTTATTATTTTTATGTGTACTAAAGTTTTGCACAGCTGGAGCTACATCTTTTTCTTGCCCTATAATAACGACTTTTTTATCTGAGCCTAATCTCATATAAAGTTTATAAACAGCTATTCGATAGATGCTTAACAAAATTATTCCTATCAAAAAGGAATAAAAAATAACTGATCTAGGAAAAGCAAACCATCGTCCAGCAAAGGTAATAATCATTATAATCAGGGACATCAAAATCTGTCCGATAACCGTAACGAAAATAATATCACTACTAATACGATTATAAAATATGTATGTTCCCAACAGCATATTTAGCAAGATGAAAAACATCGAGATAAATACTGCAGAATTCTCAAATGTCTGAAAATTTCTCAACGGTATCTCTCCACCAAACTTAAACCAAAAACTTGCATAAATAGACAAATTATATACTAAAACGTCCAACACGATTATGAACACCCGACGCGCCATTCCCCATTCGCCACTCTTATTCATATGTAAACTACACTCCTACTCTCCAGAATAATCCATTTTACATCTTACCATAGTCATAGCTAAAAAAATAGAAAACTCAAAAAAAGTAATAAAAATGAAAGAAACAGTATTTGAAAAAGCAGTCTAGTTGACTGCTTTTTCAGTAATTGTTCTGACCGAAAAGTCTCCACCGCTCCTAGTTAAATTAGGATTATAGTAAGGATCATTCTTAATATATTTGGACCAAGTTTTTTCCATATAAGCTGTTTCCTTTTTAAAACGTTCTAGCTTTTCAGGAGTATTTTCATATCCTCTAGATTGAGACTCGAAATGGTATAACTCTGCTCCGTGCAACCATATATTGTTATGTCCTTTTTCATACTCACGTAGGCATAAATCAACATCATTAAAAGCTACAGTCAATTCTTCATCAAAACCACCCAGCTCTGAAAAGTCCTTAGCCTTAATCATCATACACGCAGCAGTTACAGCTAAGTAATCCACATTGATCTCAAGCTTCCCAAAATATCCAAAATCACCTCTAGGAAAAGTATGATGGCCGTGACCAGCAGCACCACCCATACCTAAAATTACTCCTGCGTGTTGAATCGTATTGTTAGGATAATAAAGCTTTGCACCCACACAGCCAATTCGTTCAAACTGTGCGAAGGATACCATTTTAGTCATCCATTCTGGTGTAATCACTTCTGTATCATTATTCAAGAAAAGTAAGTATTTTCCATCCGCTTTCTTAGCTGCTAAGTTATTAATACGAGAGTAATTGAATGGAATATCTATTGATTCAACTGTGAAACGATCATTTAGTAGTATTTTGTAGTTATCATACAGCTCTTGCATTTCAGGCTGGTCGCTTCCGTTATCAGCAATGATTATCTCATAATTTGGATATGTTGTTTTAGCAATTATGGAGTCTACGCATCGCTTAACATCATCATAACCATTTCTAGTCGGTATAATTACACTAACCATTTCTTCTTTTAAAACAGCATAATTTACATCGTACAATCCGTTACCAGCAGCATGAGTTACCTCTGCCTTAATTTTTCTACGTTTGATTGCATCTTGTACGGCCTTCAGCCCCGCATCAAAAGCATAGCTTTTCGTTGATTGATCAGCTGCTGTAGAACTTGGCAGTATCCGCCAATAGTATAATACTTCCGGAATGTGAACAATTCTTTCAGCCGTAGTTTTTTCAGTAAAACGTAGGACTAAATCATAATCCTGTGATCCTTCATAACCGACTCGAAACCCACCAATCTCGTTC
Source organism: Candidatus Enterococcus ferrettii (assembly GCF_017377655.1). Taxonomy (GTDB): domain Bacteria; phylum Bacillota; class Bacilli; order Lactobacillales; family Enterococcaceae; genus Enterococcus_A; species Enterococcus_A ferrettii. The sequence goes on along the minus strand of NZ_JAFREL010000091.1, from coordinate 24,085 downwards.
ATGATGGAACGACGATATACACCCAAATGAGAAATGTAATTGGTTCCTAGCAGTAAATCTGGTGACCAATCTGGTTTAAATGCTGGATCAAATCGTTTGCCGCTCATATCAATCTTATCTTCATCACTATAGATCAAGTCTATGTCAGGGTTGCCGTTTAAGCACTTAGCAACCTCATACAACGCAATAGGAGAGAGTTCGTCATCGTTATCAAGTAATGCAATAAAGTCTCCTGCAGCGATTTCTAAAGCTGAATTTGTCGCCCGGGAAATATGTCCATTTTCTTTACGATAAACTATTTTAATTCTGTTATCAGACTCTCGAAACTTTTCTAACAATGGTCGCACAGTGGCATCCGTAGAACAATCATCTGCAATACATAGTTCCCAATTTGAGTAGAATTGACTTTGAACAGATTCAATACACTTAATTAACCATTTTTCTTCTACGTTGTAAACAGGCATCAGGATAGAAATAAGCGGATTGTAGTTAAATGCTGAGATTTCTTTTTCAATTAATGATTGGTCCCATTGCTCATGTTCATTAATCCATTGTTGATAGCTCTCATCACTTTGTTTACTTTGTTCAAGTTTTACTCTTCTCAAAGTGCTTTTTATTCCATTACGTTTTAAATATCCTAATCCTTTTCGGGCTTTTCTATAAAAAGACTGGATTTGGTTGGTTTGGCCGACATTACTACCTAAGTTTATCTTAGGATCAATCATTTCAGTTACACTAGTCTTGTCTGCTGAAAATATAACCGGAATCTTTTGATTTTGATCCTTAACCATTATCTCTAATAAGAAACCCATCTGCAAAGTTGCACTTGTTTTATGAGCTGCCGCTACATCAGATCGAACATGAAAACTTGAAGAGTACTCAATAACGTTCTCTGAATCAATATGGATTTCAGGAACAGCTTTATTCTTTTCTTCAAGTGTCCAACCTTTAATAATCGTTTTCTTTTGATTTGGAAGATATTCACTGCTATCTATACAGACAAGAATTTTATTTTCTGACATATCTATCCTCCTATACTAAATTGGTTACTATTAAGATAAGGATCTTCTAAAACATTCATAGAATGCTTAGACTCTAACTCTGCAAAGACGCCCTTAGGTAAAGAGAAACGTACAGTCTGTTCACAGATCACTTCAAAATATGGGTCAAAAATATGTTTTCGTTTTAATTCTTGGTGTACCCTAATACTTAAGTCTACTCCTAGAATTTGATCACTTAATGTTAGGTCAAAACCGTTAAGTTGCTGAAAGTCACTTTTAGCAATGATCAGACAATCTTCAGTAGTAGTATAAATTTCTCTAGGCAATGTCGGACGGAAATATGTTCCAATTGTTTTGTTGGATAACCCTTGCTGTTCATAGTAAATCGTTTGCTCATTCGGCTTAATGAGTACCCCACAATTCAATATCGCGTCCTGAGTACTGATAACTTTACCTGAAACAAGTCCTATTTCAGGTAAACGAATAAAATTCATAGCTTCATTTAACCAATTTTTTGAGGATGGATACTCATCCGGTGCCATAAACACTATATATTCACCTAAGGCAGCTTCAGCAAGCTCGTTTACGTTTTTAGCATCCACATATCGGATATGCTCGTCCTCTATCGCAAGCTTATTTTCCTTAAAAAGCAATACTTCGTAATCTTGCCAACTTGTCATTTCCAGTAAATTAATAAGTACTTTCTTTTCTTTCAGGGGCTTCGTGTATACAATTGTTACTTTTCCATTTTTTTGATAAGTAAAGTCAACCTTATAAGCACCATAATTTTTCGTCATAGACACTTGGCCTGCCAAGCTACGACGCTCCAAAGCAGCTTCAATTGCTTTTTGACCAGCAATATAAGCGTATTCTTTACTCTGAGGATCCATAGCTACTGAGGTTTCAATTGTTCTCCAATGATACAAAATTCTAGGAATATGATGAATTTTTTGTGCTGCTTCTGTAGCTCGAAGAACAAAGTCATAATCTTGGCTACCATTAAACTCTGTACGTAACCCGCCAACCTTTTCAACGATTGCGCGCTTAACTACTACAAAATGGGTAATGTAATTATGCCCCAGAAGTAAGGTTTCGTTCCAATTAGATTTAAAGAATGGGTCAAAACGTTTACCACTCATCGATAATTTATCTTCATCTGTATAGATGAAGTCAACGTTGGAGTCCTCATTAATTGCCTTAACTACCTCTAAAAGAGCCGTTTCAGATAAAATATCATCATTATCTAAAAATCCGATGTATTCTCCAGTTGCTACTTCTATTGCTGAGTTCGTTGCTTCAGAGATATGCCCATTCTGCTCACGAAAAACGACCTTAATTCTTTCATCAGCAGCACTTAACTCTTGTAGAAGTGGTTTGATATGTGCTTTAGGAGAAGCATCGTCTGCTAAACAAAGCTCCCAGTTTTTATAAATTTGATTAGTCAATGAGCCTACACAGGCACGTAACCATTTCTCATCTACGTTATAAACAGGAACAACTAAAGATATTTTGGGTTCAAAATCTAACTGCTGTGTTTCTTGCAATAGTCTTTCCTTGAAATCAACTTCATCTTTCTCAATCCATGCTTCATAATTTGCACTGATTGATTTTCGATATTGATAATTCTTATAAGCTTGTGATACACCTTCACGTTTTACTGAACCTAAAATACGACGTACCTTTTTTATAAATGGTGTACTAGTTTCTTTAGGCATGCTCACGACTACTGGAAATACTTCATAATTGGCAGATACTAACAATAAGTTAATTTCATCTTCAATTTGCAGGTTTTCAATTGTCAAGATAAAACCATACTTTTCCTCTAACGGAAGGGTAAAGGTCTCATTTACATCCGGTCTTAATAAACGAGTTACTTGATAATCATTAGTCTTATCAGCCAATAAAAATTCTAACTGCTTTTGATCGCTTAGCGAGAATCCCCACCCCTTGATAATGACCTGTTTATCTATTTCATTGTTTTCCACGGTTTCGATGTTTATACGAAGATCTTGTAGATATTCTTCCGGCCTTTTATAAGGAATTCGTGACAGTTGATATTCAAACTCATTATAGTAAGTCAACTTAAGATTAAGTAATCGCTGTATCTTTTTAGTTTCGTACAAATCATTGAATAATTCTTGATCTACTGATGAGCCTTGCTCTTCATCAATAACTTCTACTGATAGAGTATATTCTTTACCAGCAATGTCTTCACCTGAAACAGTGATGTATGGTTCTTCCGAGATATGATTAAACATAAAAATATCATCCTTGAACCAATTGGCATTTGTTTCCTTGATGGTCAACAATCGATTTTCGCAAACAACCGATAATTTTACATTCGCTGGAAGTCTTCCAATAACAATTCTAAGACTTTCTGTAGCCTCAGGCGCCTTATGAGTAGTTATTTTGTTTTCTCCATTGCTATTATTTAATATAAAAGGCTCCATTTCAAAAGAGTCTGCAATTAAATAAGCTAATTGGATTTGTTTATTGTAATTTGAATTAGCAGGAATCTTGCGTTCAGGGACAGGAACTGCTTCTTTTCTCAAGACAAAAAAATACTGATATACTTCGCCAAAAGGACGGTTCTTAAATGAATAGCGCACTGGTGTTGGCAATTGATCATAGGATGTCTCAATTTCATTTTGTCCTACTTGAGCATAGGTATAGTCTTCCCTTCTCACATGTAAATCCAATCGGTTAAATAAATCGTAAAAACCGTTTTGTGTATAAAAGCTGTTGTGTGTCCTATCTAACAGACCATATTGTTTCCAATCCAATTTGTTATTAAACAAATCAATAAGAACAGAATTATGAGCAATATTAGGAAAAGTAATCAAGATTTCCCCATCTTTAGCCAAAAAATGCCGTGCTTGACGTAATGCTTCTTCAGAATTCGTCAGGTGTTCTAGGACATCCGCAAAAATAATGTAGTCGAATTTTTGCCCTGCAAAATAATCTACCCATTTGTATTCCTCAATGTTACCCAAAAAACCATTTTGAGCAACACTCATTACATGATCGTATAAGACTGTATCAAATTCTACAATTGATACTTCGCATTTTTTTTCATGAATTAAATAATTTGTCATTCGACCATTACCAGGTCCAAATTCTAGAACGCGACTGTTTTCATTTATCTGGCTGATTATTTTCCCTACACTGGTCTGCTCATCGAGAGATAGATCAAAATCATATTTCATGGTTATATTCTTTCCTTCCATGTGTGATCTAAAACAACAATGCCTTCACCCACATATTTACCTGTAATAAACATCGTTAAGTAACGTGTTTTATAAACCAAGGGGACTGTTGCATTTTCTTCAAAAACAGCAACATCAAAATAATATTCTCCACCTAACAAAGCCATCTTTTCATACTCTAAATAATAAATATTCTCACCCTTTTTCCAGGGAATATTTTCTTCATCTAATAGCGTATTTAAACCACAAACATATTGGTTGTCTACCGTGCGAATAGCTACACCTAGAACGGGGCGCTTAATAGAATCATCTTTTACATAATATTTTACTTTGACAACTACCTTACTATCCTGCTCTACAATTTCTAATGGATTCAGATCTCCATTTAGCAATTCTGCAGATTTCACCTCTACAATATCATACGCCGAAAACTCTTCAGAAGAGGACGCATCACGATCAATACTTTTCAAAGACTTTTTCTTCAAAAAATTTTCGTATTCTTCCGTTATTTCCATTGTATCGCCTTCAGCACGTATCACACCATCTTTTAACCAGTATACGCGGTCACAAAAACGACGTACTGCATTTACGTCATGAGATACAAATAAAACTGTTTTTCCAGCATTACGAAACTCAGTAAATTTCTCCATACACTTTAACTGAAACTCTAAATCCCCTACAGCTAACGCTTCGTCAACAATCAAAATATCTGGATCAACATTTATCGCTACAGCAAAAGCCAATCTAACAAACATCCCACTTGAATAAGTTTTTACTGGTTGATATAAATGATCTCCAATATCAGCAAAGCTAATAATATCATCTACTTTACTTTCCATTTCTTCACGTGAGAAACCTAGAACCATTCCGTTAAGAAAAATATTTTCATATCCACTGTATTCAGGATTAAACCCTGAACCTAATTCTAGTAACGCAGAGATATTTCCTTTGATGTTAATCTCACCATCAGAGGGTGACAGTACTCCAGTGATTATTTTTAAAATAGTAGATTTTCCAGACCCGTTCTCCCCAATAAAGCCAATCATTTCTCCTTTTTTTACGTCAACATTTACGTCGTTTAACGCATAAAATACTTCATGGTAGGTCTTTCTACTAGGACTCAAAGCCTCTTTCAAACGATCAGAGGGTTTCTGATACATATCGTACTTTTTGGTTAAATGTTTTATTTGAATAACTGTTTCCGTCATAGGTTTTATCTCCTTATAATACATCAGAAAAATGTGGTTTCAGGCGTTTGAATACCACACTGCCGATAACTAATAAAATTAAAGTAATTATCCAAAAGTAAACAGATAGTAAAGGTTTTTCCCAGAACCATTGTTCACTAAAAAAGGCATCCCGATATCCTTGAACAACATAGAACATCGGATTCAATTTCAAAATAAATTGAATTGTTGGATGTGCCTGAAATTGGTTAATGCTCCATAATACGGGAGTTCCCCACATCAAGGCCTGCATAATTACTCCGATAAATTGATTGATATCTGGAAAAAAAGGTTGAATGGAAGAAGTAATCCACGTAAGACCCGTCAAAAACATCATCATGCAGAAAAGATAATAAAAAATTTGCAAAGTATATAAACTAGGCATTGCTTGATTAAAGATCGCCACAATAAAAGCAATTACAATAAAAAAAGCATGCATGTAAAGATTGGAGAATAATTTTACGCTTGGCAATATTCGAATGTTAAATACAACTTTTTTTACTAGATAACTGTACTCGCGAAAAACATTCGTTGCAGCACCTAATACTTCAGAAAAGTAAAGCCAAGGAACTAATCCAGTCAAAAGAAAAACTATAAATGGATACTTACCATCTGTCATCGCGGCTTTAAAACCCACTCCAAAAACAAACCAATAGGTTAACACCATAACAATTGGGTTAGCGAAGGCCCAAAAAATCCCAAACGCTGAACCAGCATATCTTGCCTTAAAATCATTCACTGAAAATTGTTTCAGGAGTACTCGGTTACTATAAATCTCTTTAAAGAAACTAATCAAATCTTTAATCATTGTATTTCCCTTCATTACACTAGATTTTCTATTTATTTAGATACACAATTGAACGAGTATCATTAAGTTGATTAACGGTATTATTCTACAGAATTCAAAGTTTAAAAGCAAGTTTACCTAAAGGAATAAGCTTAGATATTTGAAATATCTAAGCTTATTCTTAAGATTATTTATGACGTGAGCTACGACTTCTAGTTTGTTCATTAATCACATCATAGTATTCTTGATAATCATAGTAATCATCATACTCGTATTCTTCATCTTCAAGTGTTTGTTGACCAGCAAAACCTAATAAACTGAACGTTAAGGGGATCCAGAAACCAGCATTGAGCGTATCCTCCATGACAGATTGAAGTAAAATTCCGAAAAAAGCAATCAGAAAACTATAACGAGCAACCACAAAATCTTTTTTTAAGATAATTGACCAGACATTATACAAAATAAATAGACAGACCAAAATTAAGCCAATAATACCGTACTGTCCTAGAATTGAGTTATAGCTGTTGTGGTAGCCTAAAACTTCACTTCCCCTATGATAAGTAAAAGGATACATACCGACTAAAACCTGCTGACCTGTTTCAAATAATTTTTCGTAAAACTCCCGCCAAATCTCTTCCCTGCCTGTAAAAATATTGACTTCATCAGAAAAAGCAACAAAATAGGATACTGGAAAAATTGCGGTTAGAAAAATGGTATATGCTCCAGCGTAAAAATATTTTAATTTTTCTTTAATATTCTCTGGGAATACATCCAAAAAGACAAAGCAGACCATTGCCACAAAAGAAGCTTTTGATTGGACTACCCAAGTACCCACCAATCCTGACAAATAAATTGGATAAATAACCCAATCACTCCATCCTGTTCTTAAAGACTTAAACAGGCAGGCTGACAATAAACTGGCTGTCATAACCGATGCACCTATTGTGTTCGTGTTAATCCAGATTTCTTTCAGTTTATTCGTTGGTGCCCAGATAGAATCCCCATCGACTGGGGGTGGCATCTCCGTAAAAATACGATACATTGTAATCAATAATATCAGTAATAGAATGCTTGCAAGTAAGGTACGAATCCACTTATTGAAGTATACAATTTTAAAATCGATAACTACTACTATGATTAAAGCAGGTATCACATTTTGAAAAAAACCAGCACCTCGTAAATCAGAAAACAGAGAATAAAAAGGAACGCTCGCTACTGCTAGTATTACCCAAAACCAATCAGCAATACTTAAACGATAAATATTCAAAAGTAATACGAAAATTGCACCATATGTTACATAACGAACCATTGCAGTATAGAGGTCTAGCATCGGTTGAGTACCAATACCTCGCGTCCAGAGAAAGTAGCACGCACAAATCATTACAAAAAGAATGAAAAGGCTTATGGTATTTAAAATATTTGTATCGTTATCTCGCATTTTTCTCTCCTCTTAAATCTGCTATTGGTAGTAACTGTATGGATTTACAGGTGAATTATTTTCAGCCGGGTTAGGTAAGATTGGATCTGGTTCAGGAGTAGCTGACGGGCCTTCTGTATTTGTGCCTTCTGAATCTTCAGGGAAACTCACTTCAAAAATCTGCCATTTGCCTTTTTCTGGTCCGTAAATCCGAGTAAAATGAGCAAAATTAAATACATTGTAATCCTCTAAAGACCTTTTGCTAACTACATATTTGACACCAAGCTCTTTGATAGGATCGAAATTAATGTTCACCACAAAGGCATCTGGATTAGTTAGAGTAAACTTGGTATCCCCATTTGTAACATAAGCATCAATGTGGGAATATCGATTGTATATTTTTTCATTTTCTTTCTTCGGATCAATGTCTTTCCACATCTTGGCATCGGGGTAAAAACGAACAGTATTATAGGTCTTTACGCCCAATGCAGGCAAGAAATTGTATAAACGATTTTCGGCTATCCAAAGTTGTCCAGGATCTTCTTGATTCTGTTTCATTATAGCTTTAGCTAAAGTTTTTTCATAAATTGCTCCTGTTCCATGAACAACGGGATTAACAAAGAAACCACTAGCAATCGTACATAACAACATCAATGTAATAGCTATTTTCTTTTTTAAAGATAAAATAAACCAAATAATCAGCGCAATAACTAATGCTGTTAGAATCAGGTCAAGTTGATTGAAATAGTCCATGATTGCAGAGTTATTCACAACAATATAAATGGATACTCCAGAAAAAAGGACAATAATTCCTCTCAACCAACGAGGCAGTCTTTTTTGTTCAAAAATAAAGCCTATAAACCAAATTGTTAGTAATAATGCTATAAAGTCAAATGTAAAAATAGCTCTAGTTGTTGGAACGTAAGACAAAAGTGTCAATTTTGCTAGACTTTCAGGCAGTCCGAAAACCATAAAAACTAATAAAAGTATTGAGGAGATCAAAAGATTTAAGCCTAAATAATTTTCTTTTCTTAATTCCTTTTTCATAAAAGCAATAAGCATGAACGGGACTACTAATATATATAAGTTGAAGAAACCCGCTACTTCAGCCTCATTAGCTATATCAATACCATTAGAAAAAGGGGTTTTCCAGTTTGTTAGAAATAGCAGCATTTGCCACAGTCCTAAGCCACCACCAGTTGATACACGCCTACCAGGGTAGAGAGTATTCATGGTAGCTTCCAACGCATCTTTGGACTCCTGATAAAAATGAAATAAAACATAACCAATAAACAGTAATGCCCCTATAATTAAGACTATATCTAATTTATCCCAATCAATTCTTTTACGATAATGGATCAAAAGACCTATAAACCAGAATAAAATGAAGTAAGCTAAAACTACCTGATGAGCCGGATATAAAACTAAAACAAATCCAATTCCAAATATTACCACTAACAACATCATTAAACTTCGCAAAATCTTTTTATCATGATTAGCAAAATAATGATAAAAAGCAACCATTAAACCTAAAGTAAAGAAAATAAGGTCGCCTACATGTTGCATAAACCACCATTGAACAGCGGGAGAAAAAGTAATCATAAGTGAACCTAGTAAAGAAACGTACTTATTCTTTTTAGTCAAAATCATAGAGAGTTCAAAGCCCAAAAGAATCATGCAAATTATTTTAAAGCCCCAATAAAAAGAAAGTGCTCGATCTTTATCTAGAAAAAAGAACCCCCAATTAAAAGGCTTACCAATTTGTGTAATATCTTTTACAGGAGAATTATAGGCAATAATCATATTCTGACCAGATATCCCATAATTCTTATTTAATACTGGAAAATTATCCTCAGCCTGAGATAAATAAAAAGGTGTCTGAACCATCCATTCATCAGAACGAATGGCTCGGCTTTGACCAAAAATTACATCTGACTTTTTTCCATCATCTCTTTGAGAAACAGTGTTGTCCCACTCACCAATTGAACTACCATTTAAGTTAAAAGCAACGATTAGAATAAGAAAAATTAGTCCAATTATATATCGAAATCGAACAATAAAGTTGACCACTTTTGTCAGGGGTCCTTCTTTTTTCTCTCTCACTCTTTCTCTACTTCTTTGTTGTAACCTTGTCTCCATTTTTTTCCCCCGAAATCATTTTGTACTGTGATAAGGTTTTTCCAGCATAGGGGAAAAGCCCTCTGAAAATTTGTTTCATACTGCGTAATAATAACTGCTTTTTGTACTCCGTAAACATTTCAGTCGCATAGTCCTTATAAAATCGACTTTCAGCATTTAATATTTGTTGATATCTTGCTGTATTCATACTGTTTCTGTAATCAAGAACTGATAACTGATGATGCAAAGCGCCTGATAAAATCTTTATTTGCTTTTTCTCTTGGAATATTCTCCAACAAAGCCAGTGGTCTAAATAGTCCATCGAGAAAGTTTCGTTGTAGCCACCAATTGCTTGTAAGAAATCTAGTGAAATCATAGCCGCTGAATTAATTACCATGACCTGATTATAATATATTTTTCCTCCCCTTGGCAGGAAGGTATGTAAGGGACGCAGTGTATTACTTTGTACGGGTGAAATTTGTTTCTCTTTATCATAGATAACTGGCGCAATAATCGCAATATTTTTATCTGCTTGATTGATCTCATCTGCAACGGCAGAAAAATAATCATTGGTCAAACTAGTATCTTGGTCTAAAGTAATTAACCAATGGCACCCCTTTGAAAGACTTTTCGGCCATACATAATTATAAGCCTTTGCTAAACCTTGATTTCCTTCAGCAAAATGATAAACAAACCGTTCATCTGTAAAAACGGGATTATCTTCCGATACACTATTATCAAACACAATAACTTGTCGTAATTCAGGCAATTCATTAGAGGTAAGGATTTGCTGCAGAGTTTGTATTGTTGGGGACTCAGATGCTTTTATTTGATACAACACAATGACAATATCATACAAATCCTTTTCCTCTTTTCTATTTTATTTTTCTAGCTTTAGAAAATGCTCTAGAGCTTCTTGCCAAGTAGGAATAGCAAAACCTAATTCTTTCGCTTTACTTAGATCCATAACTGAGTATTGTGGACGTTTTGCTTTCTGAGGATATTCTTCAGAAGTAACTGGCAAAACTTCTACATCCGTATCTTTTAGAATCTCTTTGGCAAACTCGAACCATGAACAACTATTTTCGTTAGATAAATGGTAAACACCAAATGGTGCTCCGTTTTCAATTACAAAAGTCATAAACTCAGCCAAAGTACGAGTCCAAGTTGGTCTACCATACTGGTCATTTACTACTGTCAGCTGTTTATGAGTTTCTGCTAACCGTTGCATCGTGTAAACAAAATTATGTCCGTAAATACCAAATACCCAAGAGGTACGGATAATGTAATAATCTTCCATAACTTCCTGAACGGCTTGCTCACCTAGCAGTTTTGTACGCCCGTACTCGCTTTGCGGATTAGTTGTATCATCCACTTGGTACATACCGTCTTTTCTTGTACCATCGAATACATAGTCAGTACTAATATACACTAATTTGGAACCTGCAGCTTTAGCTGCTTTAGCCACACTACGAGTGCCCTCTACATTGATTTTTTCATCTAGTTCTTTACCTTCATCTTCAGCTTTATCAACTGCTGTATAGGCTGCACAATGATAAATTAATTCTGGCTTCAAGTCAGTTATATATTCCATGGTTTTCTCAGCATCTGTAATATCTAAAACATCTGCATCTGTTGAAATATAATCCCAACCTTTTTCATCTAACAGTTTTCTTAACTCAGTTCCTAATTGTCCGTTACCACCTGTTAATAAGATCATTGTGTATCTCTCCTTTTCTCAAAAAAAGGCAGGTTTCCCTGCCTATAGAATTATTGACCATTTTTTGCATAATTAGCTTCAACAGCTTGTTTTTCTGCTTCCCACCAATCACGATTATCTTTATACCAACGAATAGTATCTGCCAATCCGTCACGGAAATTGGTGAATTCCGGTTTCCAGTCCAATTCTTGACGTAATTTTGTTGAATCAATCGCATAACGTAAGTCATGTCCGGGACGATCATTTACATGATCGTAAGCATCATTAGGCTGGTCCATCAACTCTAAAATTAATTCCATCACAGATTTATTATCCTCTTCACCATCAGCACCAATCAGATAGGTTTCACCAATTTTGCCTTTAGTTAAAATAGCCCAAACAGCAGAAGAATGATCATTTGTATGAATCCAGTCCCTTACGTTTTTACCATCACCATAGAGTTTAGGACGAATCCCACTCAAAACATTAGTGATCTGACGAGGAATAAATTTTTCAATGTGTTGATAAGGCCCATAGTTATTAGAACAATTAGAAATAGTTGCTTGTAAATTGAATGACCGAACCCATGCTTTCACTAACAAATCTGAGCCTGCCTTAGTTGAAGAATACGGGCTGGATGGATTATATGGAGTTTGATCTGTAAACTTCTCGCCCTCACCTTCACCGTGTCCAGGTAAATCTTCACGTAATGGCAAGTCGCCATAAACTTCATCAGTCGATACATGATGATAACGAACATCGTTTTTACGGCAAGCTTCAATCAAGGTATAGGTACCTATAATATTCGTCTGTACAAAAGGAAATGGATCCTTTAAAGAATTATCATTATGTGACTCAGCTGCATAGTGAACAACCGCATCTGTTTCTTGAACTAGTTCATTTACTAATTTGGCATCTGCGATATCTCCTACAACTAGTTTCACCTGTTCTTCAGGCAAACCCGCTAAATTTGCTCTATTGCCTGCGTAGGTTAATTTATCTAAAACAGTCACCTGGACCTCCGGGTGATGTTTTACAACATAATGAACAAAATTAGACCCGATAAATCCAGCTCCGCCAGTAACAATTATCTTTTTCATGTGGTTGTCTCCTTAGATTTCACCGTAAATAAACGGATTTTCTGCTTCAAATTCTTTTAATGTTGGATGCTTCTGATCTTTTTCTGAAGTAATTGCTTTGTCCATTGCCATGGGCCATTGAATGTTCAATTCAGGATCATTGAAAGCAATTCCGCCATCAGCATCTGCGTCGTAGTAATTGTCGCATTTGTACAGAAAATTTACATCTGGTGTTAATGTCATAAATCCATGAGCATATCCCTTAGGAACCAACAATTGACGATGATTGTATTCGGATAAAATATATCCTTCCCATTCTCCATAAGTAGGGCTCCCCTTACGAATATCTACAATAACATCTAGTACAGCGCCTGTTATTACACGAATAAGTTTCGTCTGGGCGGACTTACCTTTTTGAAAATGCAGTCCTCTCAACACACCTGGTTGAGTAGACAATGAATGATTATCTTGAATGAAATCAGCTTCAATTCCAGCTTCTTTAAAATCTTTTTCTGAGTAACTTTCAGTAAAAAAACCGCGATGGTCGCCAAAAACAGCTGGTTCCACGATTTTTACATCCGTTAACTTAGTTTCAGTTACGACTAATTTTCCCATTAGGCTTCCTCTTTTGCTAGATGTAATAAATATTGTCCATATTGATTTTTCTTCAGTGGTTGTGCAAGTTCAACTAATTGTTCTTTCGTTATATATCCCATACGGAAAGCAATCTCTTCCAGACAAGCAACTTTCAGATTTTGACGTTTCTCAATAGTTGAAATAAACGTTGAAGCTTCCAACAAAGATTCATGCGTCCCCGTATCTAGCCAAGCAAAGCCACGACTCATTACCTCAACAGAAAGTTTGTTACGTTCCAAATATTCTCTGTTTACATCGGTGATTTCTAACTCACCACGATCAGACGGCTTAATGTTTTTAGCGATTTCTACTACATCATTATCATAAAAGTAAAGTCCAGTTACAGCATATTTGGATTTTGGGTTTTCTGGTTTTTCTTCAATGGATACAGCCTGCATATTCTCATCAAACTCCACCACTCCAAAACGTTCAGGATCATTTACATGATAACCAAATACGGTTGCTCCATCTTCTTTCGCCGCAGTACGTTGCAACATACGAGATAAGCCATCCCCATAATAAATATTATCCCCTAACACTAAGCAAACACTATCTTCACCAATAAACTTTTCGCCAATAATAAATGCTTGAGCCAATCCATCAGGACTTTCTTGGACAGCATACTCAATATGAATACCTAACTCTTCACCCGTGCCAAATAAATTTTCAAAACGTGGTGTATCCTGAGGCGTTGAAATGATTAAGATTTCTTTAATCCCTGCCAACATTAAAGTTGACATTGGATAATAGATCATCGGTTTGTCATAAACGGGCATTAGTTGCTTAGATGTTGCTTTAGTTAATGGATACAGACGAGTACCGCTCCCGCCCGCTAAAATAATTCCTTTCATATTTACGCTCCTAACTTTATCTATACATACGTTGTTCATTATACATGATGTCTTCCTAAAGGAGGAAGTACTTTACGCTTTTTTTTTATTTTCTCTTAGCCTTTTTCTAACCAACTGCCAAGCTTTCCAGCGCCAACTAAATTGCTGAACTTTCGAAGCAGTTGTTTTGATTTCAGTAGTATTCAACCCATGTCTCCGATAGTACACTAATTTATTTGGTATAAAAGCTACACCTTTTGTGTGATCAGCAAGCAATCCAATCCACATATCATGCATCGGTACCTCCTTAGGAATCGGTAAGATTAAATCTTTCAGTTCTTTTCTGAAAGCCATCCCAGCGCCAATGTAGCTGCTACGAAGCAAATTATGCCAGAATCCCGGTTTTGTATGCCGCATTGCCTGATAAGAGGGAACCAAAATTTGAAAATCATTATCAACAATGATTAAGTCAGAAATAACTACGGTTACTTCTGGGTGTTCTTGAAAATAAGCTCTCATCACTTCTATTTTATTTGTCTGCCAGAGGTCATCCTGATCGCACAAGAAAATTAGTTCCTTTTGTCCTAACCTAATAGCCTTTTCAAAATTCCCGATAACTCCAGGTTGCTCATTTTTGAAGAGTTGGATTCGTTGATCCTTTTTTTGGTAAGCTTGCAATAATTCCCAGGTACCATCTGTAGAAGAATTATCAGAAACAACTAGTTCATCATATTTACTTAGCTGTGGCAAGATACTATCTAGCTGTGCTTCGATAAAGGCTCTCCCATTGTATGTCGCCATACAAACAGAGACAGACAATCCATGTTTTTCGTGCATGTAATCCTCCTTAGAAAAATTGCCAACCCCATTTACTAAAATACTTTCTCATTGATTGCAGAAAGACTAGAAAAAGTTTCCGGCTTTTTACTGCCCCACGTTCATATAAATGTATTACTTGAAATCTAGGCGTATACAAGATTTTATGTCCCGCAGCCTCCACCTTCTGGCAGAGATCGTTATCCTCAAAATACATGAAATAGCGTTCATCAAACCCCTCTACTGCTATAAACTTCGATACATCCACTACCATAAAACTACCGGAAATCATCCGAACATAACTGTCTTTCTCATCTGAAAGGTCTCGACATTCAAATTTAGCTAACCGTTCATTAAACAATTTCTTCACGAAAGAAAAAGGGATGAAGCGCAACATATAATCAAAAACATCTAGTTTTTCACGGACTAAATATTGCGTAGAACCATCTTCATTTAAAATTTTAGGGGCTAATAACGCGACTTCTGGGTGTTCTTTTATTAAAGAAACCAAGCCAGTTAAAACATCCTGCTCTAAAATTATGTCGGGATTAAAAATGACTGCATAGTCAGAAGGCTTGGGAAACAGATTATAGTTATGACCAAAACCAAAACCTTTGTTTTCTTTATGAAGAGTCACGTGAACAAATGAGTATTGCTGATAGTCCATTAATTTTTGCTGATACTTTGGATCGGAATGATTATCAAAAATCATAATGCGAACAGCTGGACTTTTACCTAATTTGTCAATTAAAGTATCTAAACTTAAAAAAATTTTGTCACTATTATGTGTAACAATGCTAATAGTGACAATCTCTGTATTTTTATTCATCAGATAGCTCATTTCTTAAAATATTTCTTGAGGACTTGCGAACGGTATTCTTTGTTTCCGAAAAAACGAAAAGTCTTAGTAATAAAGCTGTACTTTTCACTGATTAACCCGATAAGTTCTAGTAGAAAGGTCAAAGCAAATCCCATAGCAATGATTAATACAATCGTTCCAATCCGACTAGTATAATTAATCAACAAAGCAGTAAACGAAAAAAGTGTCGCTATGGCATATATTGTTAACACAGCGCCGCGGTGACCAAATCCTAAATTCATTAACCGATGATGCAGATGCTGCTTATCAGCAGCAGAGATTGGTAACTTCTTTGCTTTGCGTCGAACCATAGCAAAAAAAGTATCTGTTACCGGTACCCCTAAAATGATCAAAGGCGTAACCAAAGTAATAAATGTAACATTTTTAAGTCCTTGCAAAGATAATACAGCTATCATAAAACCTAGAAAGAGCGCCCCGGTATCTCCCAAGTATATTTTTGCTGGATGAAAATTGTAAGGAAAAAAGCCCATAATACTAGCAACCAAACAAAAAATAGTCAGAGAAATATAGGTGGTGGAAGCATGAAGGAAGAAATAACCGATTACACCGATTGTTGTTAAACCGATAATAGAAACTCCTGCAGCCAAACCATCCAAACCATCAATCAAATTCACTGCATTTGTAATACCAAAAATCCAAAATATAGTTACTGGCAAGCTGAGCCATCCAAGATCCACATGACCAATTACTGGAATAGTCAAAAAGCTGAAATGAATATCCGAGCCAAAATAAATAACCAAAGCCGCAATTAAAATCCCTAAACTCTTTTGTTTCGGATTCAACTCAAATTTATCATCTAATACACCAGTGATAACAATCACTGTTCCACCTATCAAAATAGGTAATAAATATGTATGTGGAATAACATGCCGAAAGAAAAAAAGTGTAGAGAAGGCAAAAGTAATGAATATAGGTAAACCACCTGCACTTGGCATGGGCACCCGATTGATTCGTCGTGCGTTTGGTTTATCAACCATCCCCGTTTGAACAGAAATAATTTTGAAAATAGGCGTTAAAACAACTGCCATTAAAAACGTCAGAAAATACTTGATAATCAATCCAAACGAAACTATCATTTTGCCATCCCACCTTTCTCAAAAAATATTATATCGAATTTCTTCTGCTTTACAACCATCTAAACAAAGGTTACCCAAGTTATTGGTCAGATTTATCACTTTTTGATGACTTTTTTTGGAAAAATTTTAAAAGCTTGTTAATCCTATTGCTTCCCTCACGAACCTCACGACCAGTGTGAAGTTCTTCAAGAGTAACGTTAATGATTCCGCCAAAGATAACAATTGTTGCTGCAAAATTAAGCCACAACATTAGTACAATGAAACTCCCGATAATTTGATAACCGGAAATACTTCTAGCAAAAGTACTCGCATACAAACCAAACCCCTGTGCCAAAACCATCCAGCCCAAAGTAGCAAAAAAGGTACCAGGAAGTGTATATTTCCATCGAATGCGGGCATTGGGAATTACCATATAAATTGCACTTAAAATGATAAGCAAACCTAACAAAGTAACCGGCCAGCGCAGTCGAGTAAAAATATCAATATACGTGGTTGAAAAACCTAGCAAGGGTTGCAAACTGTCCATAATCAGTTGCCCCACACTAAAGAATAAAGCAATAGCAATCACTGCCATCAATAAGACGCCTACCATTCCTACGGAAACGATTCGACTAATGACAAAATTCCCTCGATCTTCTACACCATATGCACGATTTAAGGCAGTTTGCAAGGCGTTAACCCCTTTACTGGAAGACCAGATTGCCGCTAACACAGAAATAGACAATAAGCTCCCAGAGTTATTAGAAAGCAAACTTTCGATCGCCGGTTTTAAAAATTCATAAATTTCTTTAGGAATAATCTCTCGAACATAAGGTAAAACCGTTTCGGGAGTAACACTCAAATAAGGAAGCAAATTTCCGATAACAATAAGTAGTGGAAAAAAAGATAGCAATAAATAATAGGCGACTACAACAGAGCGGTCGCCTATTTCAGTTTCTTTCACGTGGGTTTGGATAGATTCAATCAGTCGCATCAATTTTTCATTGCTTTTTATTTTTTCTAGCATAGTGTTTCCTTTTCTAATAAGTTCCTTCTTCCCCTTGAGAAGTTAGTAATTTAGGTCCTTCTTTTGTAATCGCTAAGGTATGTTCATATTGGCAGCTCCAACCACCATCACGAGTATACGCGGTCCAACCATTCGGATCCATTTTCATTTGCCAATCACCTGTGTTGATCATTGGTTCAATTGTAATAACCATACCTTCCCTTAAGCGAAGACCTTTACCAGCTTCACCATAGTGAGGAATTGCAGGTTCTTCATGGATAGTTGGTCCAATACCATGACCAACAAAATCGCGTACGACCGAAAATCCTTCACCTTCTGCATATGTTTGGATAGCGTGCCCAATGTCACCGATGCGATTACCCACCTGAGCCTGTTCGATACCAATATACAAAGACTTTTTAGTAACTTCCATCAATCGTTGAATTTTAGGAGAAGCCTCACCAACAGCGTAAGACCAGCAAGAGTCGGACATTGCACCTTTGTATTCTACACACATGTCTACCTTGATCAGATCACCATTTTTCAAAGGCTTCTTTCGAGGAAAACCGTGACAAATTTCATCATTAATACTGCAACAAGTCGCATATTTATATCCTTCAAAACCAATTTGAGCGGCCTTGCCACCATGACTTTCAATAAACTTCCGAACAAAAACTTCAATATCCCAGCTAGAAATACCTGGTTTAATAAATGTACGTAAATGTCGATGAACATCCGCTAACAATTCGCCTGACTCGTTCATCATTTCAATTTCTCTCGGTGATTTTAATGTGATCATGTTCTCGTCTCCTTTTTCATCCTTTCCATTTTAACATAACCCTATTAAGCGAACAAATGCTTAACAAATCCATAAAAGAAGCATTTCCTTTTTCATAGACTTTTGGTATAATCAGCCCACATATAATTTCAAGGAGGAATTGTTTTTGACACTAGCAAAAATTGTTTACGCAAGCATGACTGGAAATACAGAAGAAATTGCCGATATCGTATCTGAAGCTTTTGAGAACTTGAATGTTGAAGTAGAAATTGACGAATGCACCCAAGTTGATGCAGAAGATTTTGAAGCTGCTGATATATGTATTGTCGCTACCTACACATATGGCGAGGGCGATTTACCTGATGAGATTGTTGATTTTTATGACGAATTGCAAGAGTTGGATTTATCTGGTAAAGTTTACGGCGTTTGCGGCTCGGGAGACACGTTTTATGAACAATATTGTAAATCTGTAGATGATTTTGATAACGCATTTGCCAAGGCAGGTGCTTCAAAAGGCGCTGAGAACGTCAAAGTTGAAATGGCCGCAGAAGAAGAGGACATTAAAAATTTAGAAGCATTCGCTAAAAAATTAGTTGAAGCTGCTTCGTAATTTCCGAGGGATCTTTCAATAAGGAAGATTCCTTTTTTGTATGAAAAAGAAATGCTATGATAGTTTTAAAGGAATGGAGGAATAAAAATGGTATTACCGAACTTCTTAGACAATTTAAAAAAATATGCACGATTAATCGCTGAGGTTGGAATTAATACACAGCAGGGAGAGACAGTAGTTGTATATGCTAGCGTTGATCAAGCACCATTGGCACGTCTCGTAACCACCCATGCTTATCAATTGGGAGCAGCTCAGGTCATTGTTCAATGGAATGACGATTTTATTCAACGTGAGTTTTTAATGAATGCCGCAGAGGATCACCTTTTAACCATTCCAGAGTATAAAAAAGCGGAAGCGGAGGATTATGCTAAAAAGCGTGTTAGCCGGGTTAGCATTGTTTCTTCTGATCCAGATGCTTTGCTGGGGGTTGACACAAACCGGGTTGCGACGTATCAACAGTCACGTGGAAAAGCATTGAAATCGGTTATGCAGGCTACTCAAGCGAATAAATTGCGATGGACGGTCGTAGCAGCAGCGAGTCCTGCTTGGGCAGAAAAAGTTTTTCCAAAGCTTGATACGTCCGAAGAGCAGCTTGACGCTTTATGGGATGAAATTTTCAAAACTACTCGTATTTATAATGATGATCCCATTAAGGCTTGGCGCAAACACGATAATAACATGCGAGCACAGGCGGAAAAATTAAATAAGGAGCAATTTTCTGCACTTCATTACACTGCTCCAGGAACAGATTTATTAATTGGTCTGCCCGAAAATCATATTTGGGAAGGTGCTGGTAGTTTTGCAGCTGATGGCAACGAGTTCATGGCAAATATGCCTACAGAGGAAGTGTTCACTGCTCCTGATCGAAACCGTGTAGATGGCTACATTACAAGTACTAAACCATTGAGCTATGCTGGAACCACTTTATTAGATATGAAATTTACTTTTAAAGATGGCCAGGTCGTTGATTTCTCTGCGAGAGAAGGCCAAGAAGTATTAGCCTCTTTACTTGATATTGATGAGGGCGCCAAACATTTAGGAGAAGTAGCTTTGGTTCCTGATCCATCACCTATTTCTCAATCAGGGATTACATTTTATAATACATTATTTGATGAAAATGCTTCAAACCATTTAGCTTTAGGAGCAGCTTATCCATTTAGCGTTGAAGGCGGCACCGAAATGTCTGAAGAAGAGCTAACACAAGCTGGCTTAAACAACAGTCAAACTCATGTGGACTTTATGGTTGGCTCAAATAAGATGTCAATTGATGGTATTCGTGAGGACGGGAGCCGGGTTCCAGTATTTAGAGATGGCGATTGGGCGCAGTAGTATTTGATACAAGAAAATAATCCCTGTTAGATCAACTCTAACAGGGATTATTTAACGTCCTTGACTGGGTTCGAACCAGCGACCTATCGCTTAGGAGGCGATTGCTCTATCCTGCTGAGCTACAAGGACATACTATTACATTTTAGCGATTTAATGAGCGTTACGCAAGGAAAAAAGGCACTATTTGCGCCTTTTTACTTTGCTTTTTTTCTTTTTATTTTTTATTTCGGTTTTTTCAGGTTTTTCTGTAGTCAGCATCCCACCATAAAGATAAACTTCCTCTAAAGTGATTCCTAATTTCTTAGCTATCTTCTTAGCTCCCGCTAACTCTTGGGTGGTAACAAAAGAGATGACAATTCCTTCATTCCCCATTCGACCAACACGCCCTGCTCGATGAAGGTAGCTCTCTTCTGTTTTCGGAAAATCTACATTTACAACAAAAGGCATGGCCTCAACATCCAACCCGCGACTGGCAATATCAGTAGTTAATAAGCCTACTAGCTGATGTTTTTTTAACTTATCAATTGCCTGTTTACGCAATTGTTTGTTTTGATCAGATGCCAAACTGGCTACTGGAAGTTTGTGAAATAAAAGTTTTTGCTCCGCAGCACCTAGATCATTTAATTGATTGAAGAATAGTAATCCCCAAAATGCCGGAAGATTTAATAAACGGCGCAGGCTGTCTACTTTTTTTCGTTCGCTGATTTCTAGATAAAAGTGAGTAACTTCTCCCTGGCTTTTATCAGTTTTACTGACGTCTACAACAACTAAGTCGTTATCAATTTGTTGAATTTCAGAAAGAACCTTGTCAGCCGTTGCTGAGAAATACAGTCGCTGAACAGTTTGAGGTACGCTCTTTAATATCCGTTGAATAAGCTGTAAGTTTTGTCCTTGAATTAGCTGATCCACTTCATCAAATACAACTGTTTTAAACTGATGACTTTTCAGCTTTTTACTAGTCATTAGTTCCATAACTCGTCCTGGCGTACCAATTATTACTTCTGGCTTTTTCTTTAGTCCATCCTGTTGTCTCTTGATATTGGCTCCACCAATTAATGGCAGGACTTGCAAATCTGAGCCCTTAAGCCATACTCGAGTTACCTCTACTACCTGCATCGCCAATTCCTGTGAAGAAGTTAGAATTAACAGCTGATTTGCTTCTTTATGTTTTAATTTATTTAGCAGTGGTAACAGGTACGCCAAAGTTTTTCCACTTCCAGTTGGAGCTACACCAACTAAATTTTTCCCGTCAGTAATAGGCTCATACACTTCCGATTGAATTAAGGACGGTGTAGAAAAACCTGCAGCTTCCCAATTTTTTTGCAAAAAAGTTACTAGTTGTTGATTACTCATAAAATCCTCTACTTTTCATCGGCATCAAAAACGATACCTGCACTTTTTCTCATGTCATATAATACTTGATTTACGTTACGCGCCAACTCTACCCATTCTTCATAGAGCAAGCCTAAATCACGATCTTCTGGATTCAATAAAACTTGCGCAAATATTTCTGCTTCTTCAACCATTGGATTTTCTAATTGTTGCACCGTTAGCTTTTCTCGATTCTTGTGATTCCGATCATGAAAAACAGCTTCATCAATTGAATTAATCGCATTCATTTCAAGTGTTCCATTATCCAAGTAAATTTCAGCTTTCTGATAGCTGTCGTTAATTTTGCCAGTACGGATAGACACATCAAAATTGTCATAACGCAGGACACCAATACCTAGTCCATCAACTCCAGTTGAAATCAGATTGCCAAAATAATGGCTTTCTTTAGGCATCCCAAACCAGGCCAAAGCTGCATAGATAGGATATACCCCCAAATCAACTAACGCTCCTCCAGAAAAATGAGGTGAAAAAATATTTGGTTCTTCCCCATCTAATACAAGGTCATATCGTGAAGAATATTTAGCAAAGCTGAAATCAGCTCCTAAAATACGATCTTTTAAAGGTAAGAAGTCCGCAACTGTTTTGAATGCTTTCTCGTGAATGTTTCTAGCTGCCTCAAAGAAAAATACCCGTTTCTCATTAGCAAGTTTAATAATTTCATCCATTTCTTTTGGCGTCGAAAATGCCGGTTTTTCAACAATTACATTTTTGCCAGCTAAAATAGCCATTTTAGTTTGCTCGAAATGCAAGCTATTAGGTGAGGCAATATAAATGGTATCGAGATGCGCTATGTCGAAGAATGTTGGAAGATCCACTGCATACTCCACATCTCCATAACGCCCGCCAAATTCTTGTGCTGTTTCTAATCTTCGAGAATAAACCGCTGCTAATTGATATTTACCAGTATCTAAAGCTGCCTCTACAAATTGATGTGTAATCCAATTCGTTCCGATAATTCCTAAATTGATCATGTTCATTTCCACCTTTCACAGATTAGGATCGATAAACGCTTGAGTTAAATCAAAAGGAATCTCCCCTAGCAACTCAATCGTTGATTCATCTACTTCACAATTATACGCTAAAATAGTCACGCCGTCTTGCTCTGCTTTTTTAACAGCTTGAAAAAAATCTTGCTGCATAGTTCGATGAATAGTAGCAGCTTTAATTTTAGAAAACTGCACAATAAATAATAAATAGCTGTGATAACCTTCAAATACTGCTTCAGTTAATTCCAAAACATGCTTCTTTCCTCTGATAGTAGGTGCATCAGGAAAGGCACCAATTCCATGGTTTTCCAAAGTCATCCCTTTTACTTCCACAAATCCCTTCTCCCCAACATCAGTTTCAAAATAGATATCGAACTTTGAATGACCATATTGATATTCTCTTTTTAGAAAAGATAATTGACCTCTTAGATGAGGCAGGGTAATGTTTCCTTGTAACAGTCCGTTCGCTGCCAAAGTATTAGGGATTTGTGAATCTATATTAATCCACATATCTCCTTTTTTTACAGCAATCAGGTCGTAATCGGTTTTTCGTTTAGGAGAGGGTTGGTAATTAAGCGACACTAACGCCTCAGGTAACAGAATCTCTTTTCCTCTTCCCGTATTTTTTACATGAGCTACTACTATTTCACCAGTCTTTAATAACCGACAATGAGCGATAAATCGATTTGGTCGTTCTAAAAAATACGCGAGCTGAACATTTGTATACTGCATCTTTATCAAAATCCTTTAAAATTATTAAATAGTACTTAAGTCCGATAGTCATCAGACATTCTTTATTATATAGTAAAATGAAAGATTGTAGGGAAGGAGCTTTTTGATGAAAAGAAAATGGCATGTTTTTGTAGGCGCCTCCGTAATTGCTGGGGCTCTTGGATTGTTCTTGCGTAAAGAGGAGGCTTTGTCAGAAGATCCTGGTCCACTTTATGTCGGCTCTTGGTCGTTCTTTCATCCAAAAGAAGCCAAAAACCATGTGCTCACTATTTATCCCGATTTGTCTATTATGATTGATGGAAAAGAAATTGTCTACCAATTAATAGAGTTGACTAAAAATAAACTCACAATTCAAGATCAATTCGGCTATCATCTAATCATAAAAACTGAAAACGGCATCCCCACTACGCTATACGATGAAGCGGACGATGCTTCATTGCCAATAACACCCGCCAATTAAAAAAAGTCTGCTGCACACTGTACCTGTACCGACCCCCAAAAG
>NZ_JAFREL010000090.1 GCF_017377655.1 Candidatus Enterococcus ferrettii | reverse complement strand
TTCCTGAAGACCAGGGGAAAAGACGCCGGGGTGGCGGAACTGGCAGACGCACAGGACTTAAAATCCTGCGGTAAGTGATTACCGTACCGGTTCGATTCCGGTCCTCGGCATTTAAATAGAATTTTGCGCCCATAGCTCAACTGGATAGAGTGTTTGACTACGGATCAAAAGGTTAGGGGTTCGACTCCTCTTGGGCGCGTAGTTTTTTTTGTTTTTCGGGAAGTAGCTCAGCTTGGTAGAGCACTTGGTTTGGGACCAAGGGGTCGCAGGTTCGAATCCTGTCTTCCCGATAAAAGAAGGTATTTTACCTTCTTTTTTTTTATCCTTTTTTAAATATGACGAATGTTGAACCTTTCTTCTTTCTTTCGCTTCCTAAATTCGATATAATTAAGGTCAGTATTAGTCAATAGGAGGGATTTTATGAGTAGAAACACCTCTGATTTGATCGAGTCCTACCTTAAGGGAATATTGGAAAACCATGAAAACATTGAGATTAGAAGAGCGGAAATGGCACAATTATTTAATTGTGTTCCATCACAAATCAATTATGTGATCAATACACGATTTACGTTTCAGCGTGGCTATCTAGTGGAAAGTAAGCGTGGTGGCGGTGGTTATATTCGTATTAGCAAGGTTAAGATCTCTGATCAGCATTATTTTTTAGAACAGTTGATGGATTCATTTGGAAAAGAAATATCGGAGGCAAATGCTTTTGGTATTATCCAGAAGTTGTTTGAAGAGCAAATTATTACTGAGAATGAAGGAAACTTAATGTTGAGCGCAGTATCCAAAAGCGTTCTCGGGATTAGTCAAATTGAAAATAGATTGCGTGCCAGAGTTTTGCACGGATTTTTAGAACGTTTGAGTTATGAGAAAAAGGAGTGAGGTAAATGGATCAGCTATATACAGAACGAGCGAAGGCTGTTTTAGCCATTGCTCAAGAAGAAGCGAAATACTTTAAGCATAGATCTGTTGGTTCGGAGCATTTATTGCTGGCTCTAGTCATTGAGCAGCAAGGAATTGCTGGAAAAACTTTAAGACAGATGAATGCCAATGAAAATGATATTCGTGAGGAAATTGAGCATATGACTGGGTATGGCTCTATGCAAACTTATCCAGAAGGAAGTTATCTGCCTTACTCTCCAAGAGCAAAGCAAATTTTGATTTTTGCTGATGATGAAGCGAAACGGTTCAATGCGAAATTAGTTGGAACAGAACATATTTTATTGGGATTATTAAGAGATGATGAGATTCTTGCTTCGCATATTTTAGTGAATTTGGGCTTGAGTTTGCCTAAAATGCGGCAATTGTTATTAAAAAAGATGGGAGTAACAGAGAATGTTTCCCAGAATCAACAAGGAATGGGTCGCCGCAAGCCAGTAGCAAAAAATCAGCAAAATACTTCTCAAGGTACACCAACATTAGACAGTCTTGCCAGAGACTTAACTAAATTGGCTCGGGAAAAGAGATTAGATCCGGTTGTTGGCCGGGAAAGTGAAGTTCGCCGCGTTGTTCAAATTTTAAGTCGTAGAACGAAAAATAACCCTGTACTTGTAGGGGAACCAGGTGTAGGTAAGACTGCTATTGTTGAAGGGTTAGCACAGCGAATTATTTCAAATGATGTTCCAGAAGATATGCGAGGCAAACGCTTAATGATGATGGACATGGGTGCTTTAGTTGCTGGCACGAAGTATCGAGGTGAGTTTGAAGACCGATTGAAAAAAGTTATCGATGAAATTTATCATGATGGAAAAATTATTCTGTTTATTGATGAGTTGCATACATTAATTGGTGCTGGTGGGGCAGAAGGTGCAATTGATGCTTCGAATATCTTGAAACCTGCTTTGGCAAGAGGCGAGTTACAAACAATTGGCGCAACGACTCTTGATGAATATCAGAAATATATTGAAAAAGATTCTGCTTTGGAGCGGCGTTTTGCACGTGTACAAGTTGATGAGCCTACTCCTGAGGAAGCTGAGCAAATATTAAAAGGTTTGCGTCCACGCTATGAAGAACATCACAGCGTGGAAATTACGGATGAAGCTTTACATGCAGCAGTTTCTCTATCTGTTCGTTACATTAATTCACGTCAACTGCCAGACAAAGCGATTGATCTTATGGATGAATCCGCTGCGAAGGTTCGGTTAGATACAACGGATGAGATTTCGGAATTAGATGAATTACAGCGAGAAATTTACGATTTGACTGAAGAGAAAGAAAAAGCAATTCAAAATCAAGACTTTGAATCTGCTGCTCGTTTGCGTATGAAAGAAAAACAGTTGAATCAAGAGTTGGAACGTGCGGCTATTACTGAAGCAAAACAAGAGAATGGCTACATTAATCGGGTTACAGATGAAGATGTTGCGTCGGTCGTTTCTCAATGGACAGGTGTGCCTTTGCAACAGTTGGAGAAGAAAGAAAGTCAGCGTTTGCTCGATCTGGAAAATGTACTGCATAAACGAGTAGTGGGACAAGATACCGCTGTAAAAGCTATTTCTCGAGCAATTCGTCGCGCTCGCAGTGGATTAAAAGATCCCAATCGCCCAATAGGTTCTTTTATGTTTTTGGGACCTACTGGTGTTGGTAAAACTGAATTAGCGAAAGCTTTGGCTGAGGCAATGTTTGGTAGTGAGGAAGCGCTAATTCGGGTCGACATGTCCGAGTTTATGGAAAAATACAGTACGAGTCGACTAATTGGCTCACCTCCGGGATATGTGGGCTATGAAGAAGGTGGTCAATTGACCGAAAAGATTCGTCAGAAACCTTATTCAGTGATTTTGCTTGATGAAGTTGAAAAAGCTCATCCGGATGTATTCAATATTTTACTGCAAGTTTTGGATGACGGTCATTTAACTGATTCTAAGGGACGTAAAGTTGATTTCCGTAATACTATTTTAATCATGACGTCTAACATTGGTGCTACCGAGATTCGCGAAGAAAAAAATGTAGGCTTTAATGTTAAGGATATTACGAAAGATCATGATGCAATGGAGAAACGTATTTTGGAAGAGTTAAAAAAAGCGTTTCGTCCTGAATTCTTGAACCGGATCGATGAAACAGTAGTGTTCCAGTCATTGGATCAGGAACAAATTCATGAAATTGTGAAAATTATGAGTCGTTCGATTGTGGAACGTATGACTGAGCATGAGATTAAGGTAAAGATTACAGCTTCGGCCTTTGATGTTATTGGGAAAGTTGGATTTGATCCTGAATATGGTGCACGTCCAATCAGAAGGGCGTTACAAAAAGAAGTGGAAGATCGTTTAGCAGAAGCGTTGCTTTCTGGTCAAATTCAATTGGGAGATGCGGTTACTATTGGTGCCAGTAAAGGTAAGATAACGTTAACCGTTCGAGCACCAAAAGAGGACAAAATTCCCCAAGAAGTTTAGTAGTTATATTAAGAAGTTTTCCTCTTAGGAGGGGAGCTTCTTTTTTTCTAAAGCTGGTTGGAAACTTCTTAGAGCTGTGATAGTATGAAACAGTCATAAAGGAGGATAAAGAATGATTGAAATCATTGCTACCGCAGAATCTATCGATCAGGCAAAAGCGTTGTTAAATGTCGGAATTGATACATTATATATAGGAGAAGAGGAGTTTGGTTTACGTTTGCCGGCTTCTTTCTCTCGAGTGGAACAAAAAGAAGTGATTGAGTATGCACATCAGCATGGGAAAAAAGTGAATATTGCACTCAATGCTATCATGCACCCGGATAAAATGAAACAAGTACCAGAATATTTAGATTTTCTAGTGGAATGTCAACCGGACCGGATTGTTGTTGGGGATACAGGGGTAATCCAGGTATTGCGTAAAGGAAATTATCCGTTGCCATTTATTTATGATGCAGAGATTTTAGTGACTAATGCCCGGCAAATCAATTTTTGGCAGAAAAAGGGGGCAGTTGGAGCATTGTTGGCCCGAGAAGTCCCATTTGAGGAAATGAAGGTTTTGGCTCAGCAGGTAAACATTCCAGTTGAGGTACTGGTATATGGTGCAACGTGTATTCATCAGTCTAAACGGCCATTATTGAAAAATTACTTTAAGTATACTGAACAAGATGAAGCTATCGACCGCAAACGCGGGTTATTTTTGTCCGAGCCTAAGAAGGAAGATACTCATTATTCAATTTATGAAGATCAACATGGCACGCATATTTTTGCGGATAATGATCTTAATTTAATCAATGAATTGAGTGAATTATATACCCAAGGGTTTACTACTTGGAAGCTGGATGGATTATTTACACCAGGAGAAGCTTTTGTAAAAGTTGCTCAATTATTTGCTGCAGCCAAAGAAGCACTGGAAGGTGGAAATTGGTCAGAGGAACAAGCTAAATTAGTGGAAGAAACGATTCAGCAGTTTCATCCAGCAGAACGTGGGTTGGATACAGGTTTTTATCATTTAGACCCAGAGGCGATTAAATAAAGGAGCAAAACAATGGGACAAAAACAATTAAAACGTCCGGAGGTTTTAGCACCTGCCGGAACATTAGAAAAATTAAAAACTGCTATCCATTATGGAGCAGATGCGGTATACATAGGCGGAGATGCTTACGGATTGCGCTCAAGAGCTGGAAACTTCTCTTTTGAGGAAATGGAAGAAGGCGTTGCTTTTGCAAAAAAATATAATGCTAAGGTCTATGTAGCAGCTAATATGGTAACCCATGAAGGCAACGAGAAAGGTGCGGGAGATTTTTTCCGTAAATTACGGGATATTGGAATATCAGCAGTTATTATCTCAGATCCGGCCTTAATTGAAATTTGCTCGACTGAGGCACCTGGATTAGAAATTCACCTATCAACCCAAGCTTCAGCTACCAATTATGAAACGCTGGAGTTTTGGAAGGAAGAGGGATTGGAACGGGTGGTATTAGCTCGTGAAGTATCCATGGATGAATTGGCGGAAATTCGTCGACATACAGATATTCAAATTGAGGCCTTTGTACATGGGGCTATGTGTATTTCTTATTCTGGTCGTTGTACACTTTCTAATCATATGTCTATGAGAGATGCTAATCGTGGAGGCTGTTCACAGTCTTGTCGCTGGAAATATGAACTCTTTGATATACCGTACGCTCAAGAGCACCGTTCCCTGACGGCTAATGGCGATGTGACAGAAGAATTCTCAATGAGTGCTGTAGATATGTCAATGATTGAACATATTCCTGATTTAATTGAAAATGGTGTAGACAGCTTGAAAATTGAAGGTCGCATGAAATCTATTCACTATGTATCAACGGTATCCAATGTCTATAAAGCGGCAGTTGACAGTTACATGGCTGATCCAGACAATTATATTTGCAAGCAGGAATGGATTGATGAGTTGTGGAAAGTCGCACAACGTGAATTATCTACTGGTTTCTATTATCATATACCTACTGAGAATGATCAATTATTTGGTGCACGTCGCAAAATACCGGTTTATAAATTCATTGGCGAAGTGCTAAGTTATGATGAAGCAGCGGGAATAGCTACTATTCGGCAACGAAATCATTTCCGTATAGGAGATGAGATCGAATTTTATGGGCCCAACTTCCAACATTTTCACCAAACTGTGGATGAGATGAAAAATGAAGAGGGTGAATCGATTGATCGAGCACCGAACCCGATGATGATTCTTACGATGCCGGTAGCACAACCGGTAAAAGCCGGTGATATGATTCGCAAGAAAAAAGATTAACCCCCAAGTATATCAAAGTATAGGATGGTCTGGGCGACTGTCTGGTTTAGGAGGAACATTAATGGAACAATATGATTACATTGTAATTGGTGGTGGAAGCGGCGGAATTGCTTCAGCAAATCGTGCGGGTATGCATGGCGCCAAGGTTTTACTGATTGAAGGTCATGAAATTGGC
Source organism: Candidatus Enterococcus ferrettii (assembly GCF_017377655.1). Taxonomy (GTDB): domain Bacteria; phylum Bacillota; class Bacilli; order Lactobacillales; family Enterococcaceae; genus Enterococcus_A; species Enterococcus_A ferrettii. The sequence goes on along the minus strand of NZ_JAFREL010000090.1, from coordinate 27,083 downwards.
GGAACGTGTGTGAATGTGGGATGTGTCCCTAAGAAAGTGATGTGGCAAGCTAGTTCTATGCTGGAAATGATTGAACGTGATGCTGAAAGCTATGGAATATCCGTTGATGTAAAAAACTTCAATTTCGAACAATTAGTGGATCGTCGAGAAAAATATATTGAATTCTTGCATGGTGCTTACAATCGAGGATTAGACAGCAATCATGTCAAACGTATCCATGGTTACGCGGCTTTTAAATCAGACCATGTAGTAGAAGTAAATGATCTGGAATATACTGCTCCACATATTTTGATTGCAACAGGTGGCCAACCATCACAAATGCAGATACCTGGTGGTGAACTAGCGATTGATTCCAATGGTTTCTTTGCCTTGAAGAAACAGCCGCGAGAAGCAATTATGCTAGGTGCTGGTTATATTGCAGCAGAATTGGGTGGTGTTTTACAGGGAATGGGCACGAAAGTTCATTGGGCTTTTCGTTATGGTCAACCCTTGCGTACTTTCGACAAAATGCTGGCTGAGAACTTAATGGAGATTTATCGCGATAACAATATGGACTTGCATCCTTATTTTGTGGCTGAAAAGATAGAAAAAGATGAGCAAGGCAATTTTACGGTCTATTTCGAGAATGGTGAAACGTTAACAGGTGATTGTGTCATTTTTGCAGGAGGTCGTCAGCCTAATACAGACAAGTTAGGTATTGAAAATACGACTGTTGAATTGAATGAAAAAGGCTTTGTTAACGTAGATAAATATCAAAATACGACTGCTGAAGGTATTTATGCCATTGGAGATGTGATCGGCAAGGTTGATTTAACGCCAGTTGCGATTGCAGCAGGCCGACGTTTGTCTGAACGTTTATTCAATGGTAAGAAAGATGAGTATCTGGATTATGACAATATTCCAACAGTTATCTTTACTCATCCAACGATTGCAACAATTGGTTTGTCTGAAGAACAAGCAATCGAACGGTATGATTCAAAGGATATCAAAATTTACCATTCCCGTTTTACACCAATGTATTTTGCTCTAAGTGACTATCGGCAAAAGTGCGATATGAAGTTGATTTGCTTAGGTGAAGAGGAGCGAATTATTGGTTTGCATGGCATTGGTATGGGTGTGGATGAAATGCTACAGGGATTTGCAGTAGCGATCAAAATGGGTGCCACTAAAAAGGATTTCGATAATACTGTGGCTATCCACCCTACTGGCAGCGAAGAATTTGTAACGATGCGTTAGTCGAACGCTTTAATAATGATAAAAATGTCACTATGCTCATTAAACTAATTGATGAGTATAGTGGTATTTTTTTAAGCTCATAATACTTTTTTTTGATAAATTGAAGCCAAATGAAAGATAACTTATATTTCTTCTTGAAATCTCATTTTACTAAAGATAGAATGAACATGGCTGTGTGAGTTAAGCAGCAAATGGCTTTATTCAATATGGCAAATGAGGTAGAGAGAAGGAAAAGGTTTGTTGGAATTTTTTAAGAATTTATCCTTAATTAAAAGAATTGTTATTGGTATTATTATCGGGGCAATACTAGGTATTGTCGTTCCACAATGGACATTTATTGCTATTTTAGGAGATTTGTTTGTAGGCGCATTAAAAGCAATTGCACCAATTCTGGTATTTGTATTGATTTTAGCTTCAGTAGCAAAACATCAAACAGGAACAAAAACTTTTATTAAGCCGATTATTGCGTTGTATTTGTTTACCACCCTATTGGCTGGAGCGATTGCTGTAGTAGCCAGCTTTATTTTTCCAGTAAAAATTACCTTGCAGGAGGTATCTGGTATGCAAGAAGCACCTCAAGCATTAAGTGAAGTAATGAATACAATTTTGACCAATATCGTACAAAATCCCATTCAAGCAATGGCGGAAGGCAATTATCTAGCTCTACTGTTTTGGGCAGCTTTAATTGGTTTTGCTTTACGGACACGTAATCAACGGACGAAGGACTTGGCGGATGATTTGGCGACTGCTATTACTCATGTTGTGCAATTGATTATTGCTCTAGCACCTTTTGGTATTTTAGGATTGGTGTACCAGTCAGTGGCAACTACAGGTGTAAAGGGATTGGCCCAATATGGACAGTTATTATTACTGTTAGTTGGAACCATGCTAGTGGTAGCCTTGATTGCTTATCCACTCGTTGCATTTATTTTGATTCGTCAAAATCCTTACCCGTTAGTCTTTTTCTGTTTAAAAGAGAGTGCTATTCCAGCCTTCTTTACCCGAAGTTCTGCGGCGAACATTCCGATTAATATGATGTTGGCAAAACATTTAGGGTTAAGTGAAGAGTCTTATTCTATTTCTTTACCGTTAGGTGCTACTATTAATATGGGAGGAGCAGCTGTAACTATTTCGATTATGACTTTGGCTACAGTGCACACCTTAGGAATGGAAGTGAGCTTGGGCTTATCTTTAATACTTTGTGTACTATCTGCACTATCAGCTTGTGGGGCTTCAGGCATTGCCGGCGGATCACTGTTACTGATTCCGTTAGCTTGTAGTCTGTTCGGGATTCCCAATGATATTGCGATGCAAGTAGTAGGTGTAGGATTTATCATTGGTGTCGTTCAGGATTCAGTGGAAACAGCCGTTAATTCATCCAATGATCTATTTTTCACAGCAGTAGCGGAATTAGCTGATTTGCGAAAAAAAGGCAAAGATTTGAAATTGAAGGAACGTTTAGCAAATTAAAAAGGAGCTCTTCTCATTGACGAGAGGAGCTTTCTTTTTTTTATTGAATACTGCTTAAACTGATTTCACCGGAGGAAAGTGCAGTAATTTCACCATCTAAGTCGACCAGTAGTTCACCAGTGTCGCTGATCCCTACCGCTTTACCGGAAAATTGCTGATTTTTTTGTTGAAAAGTTACCCTCTTACCTAAAACAAAAGATTTTTTACGATAAATGGATAGATACGTAGAATCTTTTTGTTCAAGCAATTGAAAGAACTGATTCCAAATTTCGATAATCAGCTGATTTCTAGTAATGGTTGGTTTCCCATCAGCAAATAGCGAGGTCGCTTTTTCTTGCAGCTCGGGTGGAAATTTTTCTTGAGGTACAGAAAAATTAATCCCCATGCCAATGATAACATGTTTAAGCCTGTTGATTTCTACATCCATCATTGCTTCTGAGAGAATTCCTACGAGCTTTTTCCCATTTAAATAGATATCATTTACCCACTTAATTTGAGTATCGACTCCTGCAAGAGTATCAATAGCCTGAGTGACAGCTACAGCCATTAAAACGGTATATTGTGGTAATTCATGTAACTGAGTGTCAGGTTTTAACAGGATGCTCATATAAATACCTGCTTTTTCCAGAGCAAAAAACGGTCGGTTGAAACGGCCCCGTGGTGCTTCCTGCATGTCAGCAACTACTAAAATTGGTGGCTCCTCACCATTTAATACCGCCAATTGGGCATCTTTCATAGTGGAAACCGATGTATCTAAAATACGTATTGTCAATGGTTCCTGAATACCGGCTGCTATTTCCGCGGCGTCTAATACATCTGAAGCTTGGTAACGGTAACCGGTTGAATGATGCTCAATCTGGTAGCCGGATTTTTCTAATTCCTTAATTGCTTTCCAGATAGCCGTGCGAGAAAGCTGCAGTTCTCGTGCTAATTGTTCGCCGGATACAAAGCCAGCCGTATTTTTTAGTTTTTGTAATACTTTTTCTTTTGTCGACAACAAGATGGCCTCCTTTTTGGTCAGTGTATCAAAAAAAGCAGACTACCGCAAAGTAGTCTGCCAAGAAGGATGAATAGTTGATTTTTAGCTAAGCAATAATGCGTCATCTTTTAGTTCAGCACCTGAGTTTTGATGGAACAATTCCATTAATTTCGGTACGGTTAAATGTTCTTTTTCCTCTTGTCGGATATCGATCGCAATTTGTCCTTGGTGAAGCATAATCAAACGATTTCCGTAATGGATGGCATCTTCCATATCATGGGTAACCATGAAGGCTGTTAATTGATGTTCACGAATTAATTTTTCTGTTAAGTGCATCACGGTGATGGATGTTTTTGGATCCAACGCTGCAGTATGCTCATCCAGCAGAATTAATTCAGGACGCTGCAAGGTAGCCATTAACAAGGTAATTGCTTGCCGCTGCCCACCAGACAATAATCCAATTTCGGCATCCAAGCGGTTTTCTAAGTTTAAATCTAGAGTGGCCAGCTGTTCGCGGAAGAATTCACGGTCTTTGCTGCGAACACCTAAACCAAATCCTCGTTGGAAGCCGCGCTTCATCGCCAAGGCTAGATTTTCTTCAACTGTTAAACGTACGGCGGTTCCCATACGCGGATCTTGGAATACACGACTGATTTTCTTGGCACGTTTGGTCACCGATTGTTTAGTGATTTCTTCATCGTTTAGAAAGACTTTGCCTTCTTCGATTGGCAAGGTGCCTGCGATACTATTTAGCAAAGTTGATTTTCCGGCTCCGTTTCCACCGATGATCGTAACAAAGTCTCCTGGTTCCAGCGCTAAGTCAATGCCGCGCAGTACATGATTTTCGTTAATCGTTCCTCGTTCAAAGTATTGATGCAGATTACTGATTTTTAAGACTGGTTGCATTGTTCTCAACTCCTTTCTTACGATCTTTTTTTGGGATATTCAATCCTAGCTTTTGACGAATTTGCGGTAAGGATAGACAAACCACTAAAACGATGGCCGAAGCAAGTTTTGAGTCCGTTGGCTGAACGTTCATTTCGAATACTAAAGCCAAAATGAAACGGTAAATGATAGCACCTGCGACAATAGTAATGAGACGAGTCGCAATGGGGCGATTGTGCAGCAGTACTTCAGCGATAATGATAGAAGCCAAGCCGATAACGATTGTTCCCACACCGGAGTTTAAATCAGCAAAGCCGTTGTTTTGCGCCAATAGCGCACCAGACAATGCGATACAACCATTAGAGATCATGTAGCCTAAAAGCTTCATGTTCTCAGTTTTGATCCCGTTTGCTTCACTCATATCTGGATTGTCTCCAGTAGCCCGGATAGCCAAACCGATCTCGGTACGGAAAAACAAAACGAGCAGAACAATCACTAAAACAGCGATTAAAGCGCCGACAGCAATCACAGCATTGTTTTTCATTAATCCCATGCTTTGAATTGGGGTAAAAACAGTGTCTTCACCTAACAAAGCAATGTTTGGAGCGCCCATAACTCGAGAAGTTATGGAGTACAAACCGGTCATAGTAATGATTCCGGCTAGCAAAGCTGGAACACGAAATTTTGTATTCAAAATTCCTGTAATCAACCCCGCCAGCATGCCGCCGAAAAAGGCAGCAATTGTAGCTAACACTGGGTGGGTACCGTTGACAATCATAACTGCCGCGATCCCGCCGCCTAGAGGAAAACTTCCTTCAGCGGTTAGATCGGCAATATCTAAGATACGAAAGGTCAAGTAAACACCGATCGCAAGTAAAGACCATAAGAGTCCTTGTGACGTAGCTGAGAGTAATAGTGACAAAATATTCATCCTTCATCCTTCTTTCTGGGTGCGTATATTACGCTGGTTCTTTAATGCTATCTGGATCGATTCCTAAATCTTTGGCCATTTCTTTGTTGACAACTAATTCAAGGCTATCAGCACTTTCAACGGGCATAGTAGCTGGTTCAGCGTCGCCATCTAAGATTTTAGCTGCCATCAAGCCAGTTTGTTTTCCTAATTTTTTGTAGTTGATTCCGACAGTCGCTAACCCACCTGCTTCTACTTGGTCAGTTGATCCAGCAACTAAAGGAATTTTTTTCTCTTTAACAACTTCACCAACGATTGATGCAGCACTAGCGAAAGTGTTATCTGTTGGAACATAGATGCCATCTACTTCGTTAGCTAAAGATTCAGTTACTTGTTGTACATCGTTAGTTGTGTTAGCAGTTTTAGTGATTACTTCAACACCAGCTTTTTCTAAAGCTTCTTGTGCTAAATCTGCTTGTATTTTAGAGTTTGCTTCACCAGCATTGTACATAATGCCGATTTTTTTAGCGTCTGGAGTTAAAGACAGAAGCAAGTCTGTTTGTTTATCGATGGGCACCATGTCTGTAGTACCTGTTACATTGCCGCCAGGTTCTTTGTTGCTTTTAACTAATTTCGCTTCTTCTAAATCAGTTACCGCAGTTACAACGATTGGAATATCAGTTGTTGAATTTAGTAGTGATTGTGCTGAAGGAGTCGCAATTCCTAATAACAAATCATTTTTATCTTTGACTAATTTTTCACTCATACTCTTCAGGTTGTCTTGGTTATTCTGTGCGTTTTGATAATCAATAACTAAGTTTTCGCCTTCAGTATAGCCTCCCTCTTTCAGCCCTTCTTTGAATCCTTCGTAGGCACCATCTAATGAGGCATGTTGTACCAACTGCAATACTCCTACATGTTTGGCATCGCTGTTCGATGCACTGCCAGTGCTATCTGTTGTGTCGTTGTTTCCGCCTCCGCAAGCCCCAAGTGCTACTAAGGCAAGTACGCTAATTCCTGCTAATAAAGTTTTTTTCATCTTTTTTTCTCTCCTTTTATAATACAAAAAATCACCCACTCAGAATGCTAAGTGGATGATTGTACATACGAGATAATCATTTTATTATCCTCAGCCACTTAGTATTTCCTCTACGTGGCTGGTGGTACGTGAAATTGCTCTAGCCATCATAGATACAAACTTGCGTTTTGCCCTGTTTGCATCCAGTGATGAATACAAACATTATCTAAAATAGCTAAAGTAGCGATTATTCAGTTGTGGTTTTTTCATCATCATCATATTCATAAGAAAAACCTCCACTTCTGGTTGTTCATTAGTATAAGGTAAGAAAAATGAGATGTCAATAATAAAAACGAAAAGTTCAGAAAATTAAGAGAGTTTATATATTAACATTATTGGAAGGAGTAGAGTTAATTTGTTTAAGAAAACCTGCATCAAGAACTCGATTATTTCCAGAAGCTATTGACATTCTTGCTGGATTCATGTATTATATGAAGTTGCTAAAACTATCTGAAATGATCTAAGACAGGAACGAAATATTGTCCGTTTCGGTTTAAAATAAAGGAAACAAAAGTAGAAGCTCACGAAAATTTTTCAAGAGAACGTTCTATTTTTGGTTTTTTTTTGCCTAAAAGCCGTAAAAAATGTCTCTTGTTACACGAACTTAATGTTCGTAACAAAAATGTCATGAATCTTCGGATCGGTTTTCAGACTTTTAACAAGGAGTGAAGAACTTGGCTGGATATGACGTGAAATACGGGAAACACCGCACACGTAGAAGCTTTGCCCGCATCAGTGAAGTATTGGAATTACCGAACTTGATCGAAATTCAAACAGATTCTTATCAATGGTTCTTAGATGAAGGTCTAAGAGAAATGTTTGAAGACATTTTGCCAATTGAAGACTTTACCGGAAACCTGTCATTGGAATTTGTTGACTATGAATTGAAGGAACCAAAATACACCGTCGCAGAAGCACGCCAACACGATGCAAACTATTCTGCCCCTCTACATGTTATCTTACGCTTAGTAAACCGCGAAACTGGCGAAATTAAATCCCAAGAAGTATTCTTTGGTGATTTCCCATTAATGACTGAACAAGGAACCTTTATTATCAATGGTGCCGAACGGGTAATCGTTTCGCAGCTGGTACGTTCTCCTGGTGTTTATTTCCATGGGAAAGTAGATAAAAATGGAAAAGAAGGCTTTGGCTCAACAGTCATTCCTAACCGTGGTGCATGGTTGGAAATGGAAACAGATGCGAAAGATATTTCATATGTACGGATTGACCGTACTCGGAAAATTCCTTTGTCTACCCTAGTTCGTGCGTTAGGCTTTGGTTCAGATGATACTATTATGGAATTGTTTGGCGAAAGCGAATCATTGCGTAACACGATTGAAAAAGACTTGCATAAAAACCCAAGTGATTCTAGAACCGAAGAAGGCTTGAAGGATGTTTACGAACGTCTTCGTCCGGGTGAGCCAAAAACAGCCGACAGCTCTCGAAGCCTGTTGACTGCTCGTTTCTTTGATCCTAAACGTTACGATCTAGCAAATGTTGGTCGTTACAAAGTAAATAAAAAATTAGATCTACGAACTCGTCTGTTGAATTTAACCTTAGCTGAAACCTTAGTGGATTCAGAAACTGGCGAAATCATCGTGGAAAAAGGAACTGTGTTAACTCATCAAGTGATGGAAGAGTTAGGACCTCATTTGGAAAAAGGATTGAACTCAGTGACTTACTACCCTTCAGATGATGCGGTAGTTACTGAACCAATGACGGTTCAACCAATCAAAGTTTATTCACCGAAAGATCCAGAGCGTGAAGTAACAGTTATTGGCAATGGCTATCCGCCTGCGGAAATTCGTACAGTGCGTCCGGCTGATATTATTGCTTCAATGAGTTATTTCTTGAACTTAATGGAAAACATCGGAAACGTGGATGATATTGACCACTTAGGAAATCGTCGTATTCGTTCCGTTGGTGAATTGCTGCAAAATCAATTCCGTATCGGTTTAGCTCGTATGGAACGTGTGGTTCGGGAACGAATGTCAATTCAAGACACTGAAACCTTAACTCCACAACAATTAATCAACATTCGTCCGGTTGTAGCAAGTATCAAAGAATTCTTTGGTTCTTCACAGCTGTCACAGTTCATGGACCAAACCAACCCACTGGGTGAGTTGACCCATAAACGTCGTCTATCTGCCTTAGGACCTGGTGGTTTGACACGTGATCGTGCCGGATATGAAGTTCGAGACGTTCACTATTCTCACTATGGCCGTATGTGTCCGATTGAAACACCGGAAGGTCCAAATATCGGATTGATCAATAGTTTGGCTTCTTACGCGAAGGTGAATAAGTTCGGCTTTATCGAAACACCTTACCGTCGGGTAGACCGGGCAACTGGCCGAGTAACTGAACACATTGATTACTTAACTGCTGACACAGAGGATCACTACGTTGTAGCCCAAGCTAACAGCAAATTAAACGATGACGGGACATTTGTTGAAGAACTAGTTATGGCTCGAGCAACTAGTGAAAACTTGGAAGTAACTATTGATAAAGTGGATTACATGGATGTATCGCCTAAACAGGTAGTTGCGGTAGCGACTGCATGTATTCCGTTCTTGGAAAACGATGACTCCAACCGTGCCTTGATGGGTGCCAACATGCAGCGGCAAGCTGTACCGTTGATCCAACCGCGTTCTCCATGGGTTGGTACTGGTATGGAATATACAGCTGCTCATGACTCAGGTGCTGCTTTATTATGTAAAAACGATGGTGTTGTTGAATTTGTAGACGCAACTGAAGTACGGGTTCGTCGCGACAACGGTGCCTTGGATAAATACGATATTACTAAATTCCGTCGTTCCAACTCTGGTACCAGCTATAACCAGCGTCCGTTAGTAGGCTTAGGCGAAATCGTCGAAGTTGGGGACATTTTGGCGGATGGACCATCAATGGAAAACGGAGAATTAGCATTAGGTCAAAACGTAGTAGTTGCCTTCATGACTTGGGAAGGTTACAACTATGAAGATGCGATTATCATGAGCCGTCGTTTGGTTAAAGATGACGTGTATACTTCGATTCATATTGAAGAATACGAATCAGAAGCTCGTGATACGAAATTAGGACCTGAAGAAATCACTCGCGAAATCCCGAACGTTGGGGAAGACGCATTGAAGAACTTGGACGAAATGGGAATTATCCGCATTGGTGCTGAAGTTCATGATGGCGATCTATTAGTAGGTAAAGTAACACCAAAAGGAGTTACTGAGCTTTCTGCTGAAGAACGTTTATTGCATGCTATCTTTGGTGAAAAAGCTCGTGAAGTGCGTGATACATCATTACGTGTTCCTCACGGCGGCGGCGGAATCGTTCACGATGTGAAAATCTTTACTCGTGAAGCCGGCGACGAATTATCACCAGGTGTTAACATGCTGGTACGGGTATACATTGTTCAAAAACGTAAAATCCATGAAGGGGACAAAATGGCCGGCCGTCACGGAAACAAAGGGGTCGTTTCTCGCATTATGCCAGAAGAAGACATGCCTTACCTGCCAGACGGCACACCAGTTGATGTCATGTTGAACCCACTAGGGGTACCTTCTCGGATGAACATCGGACAAGTATTGGAATTGCACTTAGGTATGGCTGCTCGTTATTTAGGCATCCACGTAGCCTCTCCAGTATTTGATGGAGCTGCCGATACAGATGTATGGGAAACTGTACGTGAATCAGGTATGGCTGGCGATGCGAAAACCGTTCTTTATGATGGACGTACAGGTGAACCATTTGATAACCGTATTTCGGTTGGTGTTATGTACATGATCAAATTGGCCCACATGGTTGATGATAAGCTGCATGCTCGTTCAATTGGACCTTACTCTCTTGTTACGCAACAACCATTAGGTGGTAAAGCGCAATTCGGTGGACAACGTTTTGGGGAAATGGAAGTTTGGGCACTGGAAGCATACGGTGCTGCTTATACCTTGCAAGAAATCTTGACTTACAAGTCAGATGACGTTGTGGGTCGTGTGAAGACTTACGAAGCGATTGTCAAAGGTGAACCAATTCCAAAACCAGGCGTTCCGGAATCCTTCCGCGTATTGGTGAAAGAATTACAAGCTCTTGGTTTAGATATGCAAGTATTGGATATCGACGACAAAGAAATTGAATTGCGTGACATGGATGATGATGACGACGACTTGATCACAGTTGATGCTTTAACCAAGTTTGCTGAACAACAATCAGCCAAAGCCTTGGAACAAAAAGCCGCTGCTGAACGTGAAAGCCAGGCCGCAGATTTAATCCAGGAAATTGAAACAGCAGAAGACTTATAAGAGTCCGTTTGACGCAAGTCATCTAGTGGTTTAGGTGGCTTGCGGAGTATAAGAAATGGAGGGAAACCCTTTTGATCGATGTTAATAAGTTCGAAAGTATGCAAATAGGTTTAGCTTCTCCCGAAAAAATCAGAAGCTGGTCTTACGGTGAAGTTAAAAAACCGGAAACCATTAATTACCGTACCTTAAAGCCAGAACGCGAAGGGTTATTTGATGAACGGATCTTTGGTCCTACCAAAGACTGGGAATGTGCCTGCGGAAAGTACAAACGTATTCGTTATAAAGGCATCGTTTGTGACCGTTGTGGTGTAGAAGTTACTCGCTCAAAAGTTCGTCGTGAACGCATGGGACACATCGAATTAGCTGCTCCTGTGACACACATTTGGTATTTCAAAGGTATTCCTTCTCGTATGGGTCTTATTTTAGACATGAGTCCTCGTGCGTTGGAAGAAATTATCTACTTTGCTTCTTACGTAGTTATTGAACCTGGTAATACAAGCTTGGAAAGAAAGCAACTACTAACAGAACGTGAATACCGCGAAAAGCGTGATCAATACGGTCAAGAATTCCACGCTGCCATGGGTGCAGAAGCGATCAAACAATTGTTAGACCAAGTTGATTTAGAAGGCGAATCTGCCGAACTAAAAGAAGAATTGAAGACTGCTCAAGGACAAAAACGGACTCGTGCTATCCGTCGTTTAGACGTATTGGAAGCTTTCCGTTCTTCTGGAAACCGACCAAGCTGGATGGTTATGGATGTTATTCCAGTTATCCCGCCAGATTTGCGTCCAATGGTTCAATTAGAAGGTGGTCGTTTTGCGACTTCTGACTTAAATGACTTATACCGTCGAGTAATCAACCGTAATAATCGGTTAAAACGTCTATTAGACTTGAATGCGCCAAATATCATTGTTCAAAATGAAAAACGGATGCTGCAAGAGGCAGTGGATGCGTTGATCGATAATGGTCGTCGCGGCCGTCCAGTTACTGGACCAGGTAACCGACCATTGAAATCTCTTTCTCACATGCTGAAGGGGAAACAAGGTCGTTTCCGTCAAAACTTGCTGGGTAAACGGGTTGACTACTCTGCACGTTCAGTTATCGTTGTTGGACCGTTCTTGAAGATGTATCAATGTGGTTTACCAAAAGAAATGGCAATCGAATTGTTCAAGCCTTTCGTAATGAAAGAATTGGTACAACGAGAAATTGCTTCAAATATCAAAAATGCAAAACGTAAAATTGAACGCCAAGAAGATGTTGTTTGGGATATCTTGGAAGAAGTTATTCGTGAACATCCTGTTCTGCTGAACCGGGCGCCTACTTTGCACAGACTTGGTATCCAAGCCTTTGAACCAATCTTGGTTGAAGGTCGGGCAATTCGTCTTCACCCACTAGTGTGTGAAGCCTACAATGCCGATTTCGATGGAGACCAAATGGCGGTTCACTTACCATTAGGTGAAGAAGCGCAAGCGGAGGCTCGTATGCTGATGCTGGCTGCAACTCATATTTTGAATCCAAAAGATGGTAAACCAGTTGTTACACCATCTCAGGATATGGTCTTAGGTAACTATTACCTGACTATGGAAGAAGACGGCCGTGAAGGGGAAGGCATGATTTTCCGCGACATGAACGAAGCTGTTTTGGCATGGCGTAATGGCTATGTGCATTTACATTCTCGTGTAGCTGTTGATCCAAATACTTTAGGCGACAAACCATTTACCGAATGGCAAAAGGAACGTCTAATGATTACGACTGTTGGTAAGATTATTTTCAATGATATCATGCCTCAGGAGTTCCCATATTTGAATGAACCAACTGATTTCAACTTGACACAGCATACCCCTGACAAATACTTTGTCGAAAGAGGTTCTGATATTCCTTCGATCATTAAGGAACAAGAAATCATTTTACCGTTCAAGAAGAAAAACCTAGGAAACATTATTTCTGAAGTCTTCAAGCGTTTCAAAGTAACCGATACATCCATGATGTTGGACCGTATGAAGGATTTAGGATACAAGCATTCAACCATGGCTGGTATGACTGTTGGGATTGCCGACATTATGGCCTTGGCTGAAAAACAAGAAATTATCGATGCAGCTCACGAGCAAGTCGGTGTCATTACCAAACAATTCCGTCGAGGTTTAATTACCGATGATGAACGTTATGAACGCGTAATTGGTGTTTGGAACGCAGCTAAAGATGCCATCCAACAAAAACTGATGGAATCCTTAGACGCGAAAAACCCGATCTTCATGATGTCTGATTCTGGTGCCCGTGGTAACATCTCCAACTTTACTCAGCTTGCTGGTATGCGTGGATTGATGGCCGCTCCGAATGGACAAATCATGGAATTGCCGATTATTTCAAACTTCCGTGAAGGTTTGTCTGTCTTGGAAATGTTTATCTCTACTCATGGGGCTCGTAAAGGGATGACCGATACTGCCTTGAAAACAGCCGATTCAGGTTACCTGACTCGTCGTTTGGTTGACGTTGCTCAAGATGTTATCGTTCGTGAAGACGACTGTGGAACTGACCGCGGCTTGGAAATTTCTGCGATTCGTGAAGGTAATGAAATTATTGAATCACTGGAAGAACGTTTAGTTGGACGTTATACGCAAAAAACGGTGAGACATCCTGAAACGAACGAAGTCTTAATGGGTGGCGACACGTTAATCACTGAAGCAGATGCAAAACGTTTGCTTGATGCTGGTGTTGATACAGTAACTATCCGTTCAGTCTTTACATGTAATACCAAACATGGTGTATGTAAACATTGTTATGGCCGTAACTTGGCTACTGGCGATGATGTTGAAGTGGGTGAAGCAGTTGGTACTATTGCAGCCCAATCTATCGGTGAACCCGGTACTCAGTTGACAATGCGTACATTCCATACCGGCGGGGTTGCTGGAGACGATATTACTCAAGGTCTTCCTCGTGTCCAAGAAATCTTTGAAGCACGTAATCCAAAAGGTTTGGCGGTTATTACTGAAGTAACAGGTGAAGTATCTGAAATCGTTGAAGATGCGGCAACTCGTTCGAAAGAAGTAACAGTCAAAGGTGAAACTGATACCCGGACTTACACGGTTCCTTATACTTCTCGTATGAAAGTTGTAGAAGGCGATATTGTTCACCGTGGTGCACCATTGACAGAAGGGTCCATCGATCCGAAACACTTATTGCAAGTGCGTGATGTGATCTCTGTTGAAACTTACCTGTTGCGCGAAGTACAACGGGTATACCGGATGCAAGGGGTAGAAATCGGAGACAAGCATATTGAAGTAATGGTTCGTCAAATGTTACGTAAAGTTCGTGTAATGGACCCAGGTGATTCAGATATCTTACCAGGTACATTATTGGATATTGCTGACTTTAAGGACCGCAACTATAATACGTTAGTAGCTGGTGGCTCACCTGCGACATCTCGTCCTGTCTTGCTAGGTATTACCAAGGCTTCATTAGAAACAAACAGCTTCTTGTCAGCTGCGTCATTCCAGGAAACTACTCGGGTCTTGACGGATGCTGCCATTCGCGGTAAGAAAGATCCATTACTTGGATTGAAAGAGAATGTTATTATCGGTAAGATTATTCCTGCCGGTACTGGTATGGCTCGTTACCGCAATATGGAACCAAAAGAAGTCGTTGTGGCCAGTGAAAATGTCTACAGTATCTCTGATATTGAAGCACAATTAGCTGCCGAAGATGCTTTGAACAATCCATTAGGATAAAAGATTAAGGACCTGCTCAATTTATTATTGAGTAGGTTTTTTTGCCACATCAACTTTTGGCAGTGATAGTAAAATAGAAGGAAGTTGCTGATTAATAACAAATAATCGAATAGAAAGGTTTAGTTGGATGGCATGCGTACGAAAACAGAACTCATTTTTTCTGCTCTTGGGAAAATGAATCCCTTAGCTGTCAGTCTAACTTTCACATTTTTGTTAACGCAAAAATAAATAGTTGAACATATTTACGAAATCTTTCCTTTTATGAGCAAATTTGTTTCAATTCAGGCAAAAGCGACTATGATAGAGTCAAAGGGGATGAATGCAATGGCAGAAGAAAAAGCAATTTTTGCAGGTGGCTGTTTTTGGTGTATGGTGAAGCCGTTTGATCAAATGCCAGGAATTAAAACAGTTGTTTCTGGTTACACCGGCGGACATGTACCCAATCCAACTTATGAACAGGTCGGCTCTGGCTTAACGGGGCATACTGAAGCCGTAGAGATTACCTTCGATCCTGATGTGATTTCCTATGAACAATTAGTAGAAATTTACTGGCAGCAGACCGATCCAACTGACGCTTTCGGACAATTTGCTGATCGAGGAGATTCCTATCGCCCGGTCATTTTTTACAATTCTCCTGAGCAAAAAGCAGTCGCTGAACGTTCAAAGGAACGTTTGCAGGCAAGTGGACATTTTGACAAACCAATCGTAACTTCGATTGAGCCAGCCAAAACCTTCTATCCAGCCGAAGATTATCACCAAGATTACTATAAGAAGAATAAATTGCATTACAAGATGTACAGTGAAGGATCCGGCCGTGCTGGATTTATTCGCAAAAATTGGAAATAGAAGGAAGCCTAGAGCAGATTGTTCTAGGCTTTTTTCAGGAGCAGCAATACTAAAAGAGCAAAGAAGAGAAAAGGCACAAAAGGAATTTCCACCAAAACTTTTTCGCGCAGCCGCTGCAAAGCGTAAAAAAGAATTCCGCTGCCAGAAGCTATTATTAAAACTATTAGTAATTCATCAATTTGCAAAAATAGACTCCACAAGGCAATAATCCATAGATCTCCGCTTCCCATACTGTTTGGCAGCAGCTTTTGCAGTAAATAAAAACCGGCAATCATAATGAGGGGATAAGTCCAGTGCAGCGGCCAACCAAGAAAAAGGGCACCGATAATGAGGGAACAACCGCTGAAAATTAAAATCCTCCCCTCTACTAAGAACGTATCGTAATCAATCATTGCCAATACATAGCTGCTTAACAACCAAAAGAGCAGCCAGCCGTTTTTCCAGCTTAGTTCTGGAAGAAAGAGTACAAAGAGGCAGCCGGTGAATACTTCGCAAAACAAATAACGAAGAGACAGTTTGTGCTGGCAATGTGCACAACGAAAATCTTGTAGAATAATCGAAAGGACCGGGATCAATTCTTGTGGTCGCAAGGGCTGACCGCAAAAAGTGCAATGGGAGCCAGGGTAGAGTATAGATTGGTGTTTAGGCAGGCGATCAGCAATTAAACAAAGAAACGAACCAACGATCGTACCGAGTAGAAACAAAAGAAATTGCATAACGAAAATCCTCCTTTAAAGAAAGATACGCAAAATACGAAAAAAATTATCGAATTCTTTGTACTTTTGGTCAAAGTGTACTATGCTTTTATTGAGACAAACTTTAGGAGGAATGCACTTATGAAATTTGAAAAAACAAAAGAAGTATTGAATCAACTGGTAGCGGATCTTAGTCAATTTTCAGTAGTTATTCACCAAACACACTGGTACATGCGCGGACCTGAATTTTTAACGCTGCACCCATTAATGGATGACTACATGGATGAAATCAATGATCAATTGGATGTCATTTCAGAACGCCTGATTACTTTGGATGGTTCTCCTTTTTCAACTTTAAGCGAATGGGCAGAACACACTGGAATCAAAGATGAAAAAGGTCGTTGGGACCGTACAATTCCTGAACGGATGGAAAATTTAGTTAAAGGCTATCGTTACTTGGCAGATCTTTACCAAAAAGGAATCGATGTAACTGGTGAAGAAGGCGACGATTGTACACAAGATATCTTCATTGAATACAAGACAGATGTAGAAAAGAAAATTTGGATGCTGCAAGCGAAATTAGGCAAAGCACCCGAAATTGATGCATAATTAGAAAAAACCTGAGCGGTTGTCAGAATGTTGACGGCTGCTCAGGTTTTTCCTTTTTTATTCTTATTTATTTAAGGCTTTCTTTGCTTCTTGGACCTGCCACTCTACCTGTTCAAAACTGGTACCGCCTAATGAAGTCCGGCGAACCACGGCGGTTTTAGAGGCTAAAGTATCGTAAATATCCTCCTTGATTAATTCCGAGATCGCTTGGTATTCATTCAACGGAACATCCTGCAGGTAAATCCCTTGTTGGGTACAGCTTAAAACCAGCTTGCCAACAATTTCGTGGGCTTGACGGAAAGGAATGCCTTTAGTTGCCAAGTAATCAGCCAATTCAGTGGCATTGGAAAAATCTTTTTCAGTAGCATCGTGCATGGTTTTAGTGTGAACCTTCATGGTGTCGATCATGCCAGTCATAATCTCTAGACTGGTAGCTACGGTATGAACGGTATCAAACATGCCTTCCTTGTCTTCCTGCAGATCTTTGTTATAAGCCAACGGCAACCCCTTCATAACGGTTAACAGGCCGACTAAATCGCCAATCACACGTCCCGACTTTCCGCGGATTAATTCTGCCATGTCAGGGTTTTTCTTTTGGGGCATAATTGAGCTGCCAGTAGAAAAGGTATCCGTCAGTTCCACGAATTTAAATTCATGGCTGCACCACAAAATGATTTCTTCACAGAAACGAGACAAATGCATCATTAAAATTGAACTGTTGCTTAGAAATTCTAAAATGAAGTCGCGGTCACTAACTCCATCTAAGCTATTGCTGTAAATCCCGCCAAAGTCTAATTCATCAGCAGTCATTTGACGATCAATTGGAAAGGTTGTACCAGCTAAAGCTGCACAGCCTAAAGGAGATAAGTCAATCCGTTTCAAGCTCTCTGCTAAACGTTCCTGATCTCGGGTAAGCATATTGTAATAAGCCATCAAGTGATGCCCGAAAGAAATTGGCTGGGCATGCTGCAGGTGAGTATAACCTGGCATAATCGTTTCAGTATGTTCTTCGGCTTTAGCTACTAAAACTTCACGGAAGTCCGTAATCTTTTCAACGATGCCTTGAACATGTTCTTTCAGATATAAATGCATATCGGTTGCTACCTGGTCATTCCGGCTGCGGGCTGTATGCAGCTTGCCGGCTACGGGACCAATTTCATCGTGAAGCATTTTCTCCAAGTTTAAGTGAATATCTTCGTTTTCAATCGTGAAAACTAATTCATTTTTAGCTAATTTTTCAGCTAAAGTATGCAAGCCAGCAGTAATAGCTGCCGCATCTTCCTCAGAAATGATGCCAGTTTTACCTAACATTTTGACGTGAGCTAAACTTCCCGTGATATCCTGTTTTGCTAATTGCTGATCAAAAGGAATGGATGCACCAAATGCATCGATCCACGCTTCATTTTTGCCATCAAAACGACCGCCCCAAAGCTTTGCCATAATTGTTCCTCCGCTTCCTGATAAAATTCCTGCTATCTATTAGACTAGCTGTTTTCGGTCTAAATGAAAACAGACTTTTTACATTTTTATTCAAAAAGGCTTCATGAACTAGAAGGCCAGTTCATGAAGCCAAAGACCGCAAAACGGTCTTGATTGCTTGGGAGGAGGCATCTTCTCAGATACCTCAGGATGAAACACATTGCTGGTTTCCTTATTTCCTTTACAGGAAAAGAAACTCACCTAAGAGCAATGGCAAGATGTGAACCGGACAGCCTTATTTACCGGCAAGTAAAAGCTGCCTCACATCAGGTTCACCTTGCAAGTTCTTATAAACTAGGTTGTTTAGTGCTTGCTTGCACTTCAGCGTTTACCTTAGTTGGTAGTCCCCATAATTTAATGAAGCCGATTGCCGCATCTTGATCAAAGGTATCCGCAGAGGTATAAGTCGCTAAGTTTTCATTATATAAGCTGTTGGTAGATTTCCGTCCTTCAACAATGACATTGCCTTTAAATAATTTTACCCGTAGAACACCGTTTACCACTTTTTGTGATTCAGCCAAGAAAGCTTTCAAGGCATCCATGATTGGGTTGAACCATAAACCATCGTAAATCATTTGACCTAATTTTTGCTCGATAATTGGTTTGAAATGCGCCATTTCCCGAACAAAAGTTAAATCTTCCAGTTCTTTATGGGCAGCCATTAATACCGTCGCTGCTGGACATTCGTAGACTTCCCGTGATTTGATCCCGACTAAACGGTTCTCAATGTGATCGATCCGGCCAATCCCGTGTTTGCCGGCTTCGGCATTTAGATTCATGATCAAATCTGATAACAGCATTTCTTCACCGTCTAAAGCAACTGGAACGCCTTTTTCAAAGGTAATTTCCATAATTGTTGCAACGTCAGGTGTTTCTTCTAGTTCAGCTGTGATATCGTAAGCACCTTTTGGCGGTGTTGCCCAAGGATCTTCTAAGATTCCGCACTCACAAGCCCGACCCCATAAGTTTTGGTCGATTGAGTAAGGATTGTCCAAATCAGCTGGAATAGGAACCCCTTTTTCAGCTGCGTAGTTGATTTCTTCTTCTCTCGACCATTTCCATTCCCGAACCGGAGCGATGATTTTTAAGTTCGGATCAAGAGCTGCGATTGAAACTTCAAAACGTACTTGATCGTTTCCTTTACCGGTACAGCCATGAGCGATCGTAGTAGCTCCTGTTTGGTGAGCCAGCTCAACCAATTTTTTCGAAATTAAAGGACGAGAGAGAGCCGAAACCAATGGATAAGAATTTTCATAGTAAGTATTTCCTTGCAATGCGACTAAAACGAAATCTTGTGCGAATTCTTCTCTGGCATCAATCGCATAAGAGGCAGAAGCACCTACCTGCAAGGCTTTGTTTTTGATGAATTCAGTATCTCTGCCTTCACCAATATCCAAACAACAAGCCACTACATCGTAGCCTTCGTCAACTAACCATTTAATAGAAACTGAAGTGTCTAAACCACCTGAATAAGCTAAAATTACTTTTTCTTTCATCCTGAAAACTCCCTTTTTCATTGAACTCTAATTTTGTGTTGAAGTTATCTTAGCATCATAAAATACAAAAATCAAGCACTTTTTAAATATTTATACAAAAATATTTTGCAATACTGTCTTTTTATGCATTTTTGCTCAGAAAAGTTTGTATAGTAAATGAAGAAAAGGATTGGAAAAAAATTGTAAAGACAACAGAAAAACGTTGACAGGACGGGCATTAGGAAGTATTATGGTAAATGGTATTGTTTGCCCCACGAGAGCCCCGGAAACTCAAGTGTTTGTCAAACATTCGAAATTGAAATTGGAGGAAGAAATCGTGCGCACAACATATATGGCTAAGCCAGGCGAAGTAGAACGTAAATGGTACGTAGTAGACGCAACCGATGTTCCTATGGGACGTCTTTCAACTGTAGTTGCTTCTATCTTACGTGGTAAAAATAAACCAACATTCACACCACATGTAGATACTGGAGATTTTGTAATCGTAATTAATGCTGACAAGGTGAAATTAACAGGTAATAAGGCTTCAGACAAGATGTACTACCGTCACTCAATGTACCCAGGCGGATTGAAATCAGTCTCTGCAGGCGAATTACGTGCTAAAAATTCTCGCCGTTTGATTGAAACTTCTGTTAAAGGTATGCTGCCTAAGAACACTCTAGGACGCAAACAAGGCATGAAACTTCACGTTTACGGTGAAGCTACTCATCCACATGAAGCGCAACAACCAGAAGTTTTAGATATCACAAACTTAATTTAACAGGAGGGAAATTCATTGGCACAAGTACAATATAACGGCACAGGCCGTCGTAAAAATGCAGTTGCTCGCGTACGTTTAGTACCAGGAACTGGTAAAATTACTGTAAATAAAAAAGACGTTGAAGAATATATTCCACATGCTGACCTACGTTTAGTTATCAACCAACCATTTGGCGTAACTGAAACAACAGGTTCATACGATGTATTCGTAAATGTAGACGGCGGAGGCTACGCTGGACAATCAGGCGCTATCCGTCATGGTATCGCTCGTGCGTTACTAGAAGTTGATCCTGACTTCCGTCTTCCATTAAAACGCGCTGGATTGCTTACTCGTGATTCACGTATGGTTGAACGTAAGAAACCAGGTCTTAAGAAAGCCCGTAAAGCTTCTCAATTCTCTAAGCGTTAATATTCGCTTTATATCAGTACTTTCAGGCGTTTCGCAAGTCATTTTGCGAAGCGTCTTTTTTTGAGTTGACACCACTGTTGACACCATTCCGGTCTAACTCTTTTTGAGACAATTTGCGATAAGCAATTTCACCAATAGGCATTTGAATGACGTTCGGTGTATTTACATAGGTTCTCGTGATGTTTGTATCGCTGTGAGTCAATGCTTCGGAAATCTGTTCCAGAGCCACGCCAGATTGTTTTGCTAAGGTTGCTCCAGTATGCCGTAGCTTGTGAGGCGTCGCATGAGTAAGATTTTTGTGGCGTCGTTCGATTGAGTTCATACGATAGTTTAAGTAATCCGTATGCAGTCGCTGATTGATATTGCCTTTGTCGTCAAAGAAGGTAAAGAGTAGCTGCTCCTCAGTCTGTTCAATTTCAAATTTGGCAAGTTCTGCTTTTTGTTGAACTTTCCATTGCTGAAGTAAATTTTTCAATTCATTTGGAATGTGGAAAATGGTCGTTTTGTTGCCTTTTGTACCTTTTACATTTCCAAATTTATCTAAGGCTTTACCAATCGTAATCTGAGAGGCTGTGAAATTCACGTCCTTCCATTTGATGGCGTAAGTTTCTGATTTGCGATCGGATAAAAAGAAGGTAGTCAGAAATAATACATAGTCTTGTAGTGTTAATTGTTTGTTCTCGTAATCACTTTGGACAGCATTTAGCCATTCTTGAAGTTGCCCAAAAGATAGGTATAAATCTTCTTCCTTCTTGGCTTCTTTTAACTGATTTTTCTTAGTGGCATTGATCCGTTTAAGCGATTTTTCCAATTTGTTTCGTTCAATATATTCAAGTTCTTCTGCCCAGTCAAAAATAGAATTAACATAGCTACGCAATGTTTTGAAATTTGCATATTCTGCCGCTTTTTTAGTCATGGTTTGTAAGACAAAAGCTTTGTTATGGTTGAGATAGTTTAATGTAAACTTCCCAAACATTGGTAGAATGTGCAGACGAAAGACATCTTTTGTATTGGAAATTGTAACCGTAGTTGGTGATTTTGTATTTCGAGAAGTTAATCCAGCAGTATAGGCATCTAACCAAATATCTTCATAAAATTCTTTGAATAGCGCTTCACCACCAAGCTCTAGTGCAGTCTTGTTTTTATTTTCTTGAAGCTCTCTAATAGAAATGTGGAAATCAATCTCTGCTTCTTTTGCCTCCTGTCTAGACTTAAAGGTCTTGGAATAGAGTTTACTTACTCCCAACATACCTTGGATATCTTGTGGGTAGTAAAGTCGTAAACGATAAGTTCCATTTTCTGTTTTGCTAATTGACATAGTATTTCCCTCCGAATTTGCGAGCCGAAATCAAATACTATAAGTAAATTATAATGATATCGGAGCTATTTTGCTAGGTTTGATAACCATTGATCAACGGCAATACGATCAAATCTATTTGATCCGTGGATTTTAATAATGGGTAAGCCGTCTTTAATCCAACCATCTAGTGTATTATTGGAAATTTGTAGATAATTACAAGTTTGTTTTTTATTCATGTAACGATGGTTTAAGTTTTCTTGCTTTTTTATTTTATCAATTTCTGTTGTGATTAAATCAGATAGCTGTCCAGCGATAACGGACAGCTGATCATCACTAAGTAAAATTTCTATTTTGGTCATGCTTTTCACTTCCATAAATTGCTTTTGTTTTGAAATAAGATGCATAAAATTTTCTGAATTAATCAGAATTGTCATGCATTACTTTTCTTTATTAATATCTTCATTTGAGAGTTTATCATCGTCTTGGCTTTTGCGTTTAGGATTGTATCGGCGTGAATCAAGGTATTTTGAGAAAAAAAAGGTATGCTCCACAATTAAGCTAAGAAGCATATAATTATTGTCTCGTGCATAATAGACTAGCTCTTCAAATTCGGTAATATCCTTTTCTTCGATGATATCGATTACTTCATTCATGAAATTACCAGAATCTTGTTCTAATAGAAATTTATCTAATTCAAATCCCGCACCACTTTCAATATCATCTTTATCGTATAATGTTTTTTCTGGATTTTCAGCATGCGTAAAATAATTGAACATACCTTTGGGCGACATGACAACTTCTACATGGCTGGGACCTTTTAGTTTCTCACTAATAAGTTCTGAAACTTGTGAATAGCTCTTAAGTGATTCAAAGAATAGTGCACCGTGCTTATGTGATTTCTTTAATTCACCAGTCTTAGTATTTACGTCTTGATCATGCCAAGGACTCAAGATATAAGGAATTTGCATTTCGTCAAGTATTGCTAAGTAGTTTTCTGGTGCACTTTCTTTATACATAAGAAATGCCCATTTACTTGATCTTTTTTCTTTTGTCATTTGGTTCCCCCATGATTACTGATTATTGATCTAATGGGGGGTCGTAGTAACCCCCATTAGATCAAATCAGTTCATTGTCTATAATCTATATAAAGAGTTCCGCCGTGGCTTTTACTTCGTAAGCCACGGCGTACTCGATTGAACAATTACCTTTTTTTGCCTTCAATCCATAAGATGTTTTTTTCTCGAGTACCATTTGAAAAATAGTAGTCTGGCATACGGTTTGAAAGCTGTTCTTTTAACTGTGAATTCATCTCTTGAAGTATTCTCTGAGCTTGTTGTGATCGTGGTATCTGAATGTAAATTGTTACAGTATCATTTTGAACGTCTACAATACTTCGTTTAGCAGAGCGGTTAAACTCTCTAGTTACTTTATTACTTTTGTTTACCTGTTGAATTGCCGTGGGAATTATTGGTGTTGATTCATTGTGTTTTAAAAAATGATGTAGTTCCCATGTTTCGTCAATTGATCTCATAAGGTTTCGAATTTGATCGTTTTTATACCTATGAACGATCAAGTACAGTGAAATTGAGGATAGTGAAATTGCTAGAATGAAAAGAATTGCAACTGAAACATCATTTGCTAAATTAACGTACATACTAAAGTGGCGAAGTGAAGTAAAACTAGAGATTTCAAAAGTGACTGCGAATAGTTTAGATACAATACTAAAAATCATTAGAGCAAAAGAAATTTTGAGAATCATTGTAAAAATTTGATAGCTTTTAATAAAGACTGTCTTTTTCATTAAAAAATCCCCTTTTGGGTATAGTATGTTGGGCAGAGTAGCGGTAAAACTTGATAAGGATGTTCGTTATCGATAATTTGAATTAAGCCAGTTCCTTTTCCAATCGGAATAACAATTCCTTCTGGATCAAGATCGGGAAATAGAAATTGTGTTGTTTTTTTGTTAATATTACCAACTTGAATTAAAACGTTCATTTGTTCGCGGATACTGACAGGGACAGAATTATAATCTAAGCGTTGAGAGACGAGTAAGAGGTGAACAGACGTAGCTCTTCCTAAGAGAGCGACTTGTGATAGTAGTGCAAAGAACGATTCTTTAATTGATTTATTTACACCCTCAGAAATCGCTAAAACTTCATCAATGACGATAGTGATATGCTTGAATTTTTTTGAAGGCTCATCATAAAGAATGGTTTGACGATCTTGGATAGTATTTAAACACTGACTCAATGATTCATTTACTTCTGATAAGAAGTCTGATTTGGAACGATTCTTTTGAGGATGGATAACAGAAATATTATTCATTCGTGCCCAACGACTAGGACTGTCAAATTTTGGATCAACAATAATTAAGTCAGAAATGGGCTTTAAGATACTCAGAAAGTAGGTTAGGGCATAAGATTTTCCAGAACCGGAATTACCACAAATGGCAATGGAGGTTACTTTGTTATAATCAACGCTAAGATTTTTCATTATCGGAATAATATTCCCTGTAATAGTAGAAACAAAGCGTTCTAAATCTGGAATAATGAGTCGTTCAGAAATTCCTTTTTTCATTGGAAAAAAGAGACCACGCTGAACATGTATATCGTCAGTTTTAAGAGGAATGAAAAAGGCAGAGTTTTGCTTTAAAACGGTAAATACAGGATAGAGTGCAGCGTTAGCAATTAAAAAAATTTTTTGGTACAAATTGTCATCGATGATATAGCCCGCTGGAAGGCGGGGTTGAAAGATGAACCCGCCTTCCACGATCTTGCAGTCAAAACTATTTGTATAGCTAGTTTCACCTTGCATTAATGATCCTAGGGCCATATTTAATGATTGTAGTAAATACTGTTCCAATTCTTTAGTCGACATTACTTAACCTCTGTAATATTATCTGCTTTGAAGTAAACGTCATACCGAATCTCGATACCTACTAAATTTTCGAACTGAATCAAAGTCATATATTTAGGTAAGTTAATCTTGTTTGTAAATTTTACAGTAAATGGAGGTAACCCTTCTTGTGAGAACCAAGCTTTGTAGCCTGTGATCTCATCTGTTCGTTTTCCATCTTCAAATTTATATTGTAATTCTAATTCTGTACTTAGGCTGATAACTGGTTGGTTTTTATCAATGTATTTTTTAGCTGTTTCAGTAGAATATCCGCTTTTTTGATATCGTGTTTTCAAGGTTGAAGACCTCTTTCATTTAATATTTTTTTTATTTTTTTTGTGGGGATTTTGAGTGTAGGGCTGCGTATTTTAAGTTCCATAGTTTCGCCTCCTTTCAAGCACTAACTTTATCTCTGCAAATGCCTCTTCATGGTTAAGGAGAGGCAGAGCAGAAAAATAAACCAGTTCAGTAAAAAAATTTTGAACTATTTTTTAGATAGCGCTTTCATACAATTCTAAAAATTTTTGCTGCATTTCTTTTAAAATCTTCAATTTGCGTTTTCGTACCGCGACAGGACTTATCTTTAGTTCACTTCCCAGTTGCTTTAGTGTTTTTAATTCACTATATGAACCAATAATGATAATCCGATCTTCTTCATCTAAATGCTCTAATAGGTCATAGAGGAACTCTGATTGTTCGCGTCTAATTAAGATTTGTTCGGGAGAGTTATTTTCGTTAGAGATAGATGTATAATTTTTTGGAGAGAGTGGATCAGTTTCACCGCCGGCATAATCGATATGAAGTGTGTTATGGTATCTATCGCGCCTTTCAGCATTTGCAAGATCTCGATCCAATTCTTTGAGAATTTGTTCCCAGTATTCTTTGTCCTCCAATCCGTCTAGAATTTTACTGTTGATTTTTTTTTTATTTGTCATTTTTTTGCCTTTCCGCCAATATCTAAAACAAAAGCGAAAAAGTTATACAGTTTAGTCGAATATTTTTTTGGCTAAACAAAAAAGGTGCAACCAGACTTTTTTGTCTAGTTGCACCTTTTGTACTTTTTTTGATATTGGACTTTAATTTTTCGAATTGATAATGTAGTTACGATTGTAAAACCTTTCTTTTTATTATTTTTTAGTGAAAAATCGCGCGCGCGTATTGACAGGAATCCCACAAATTTTTATAATGCACTTAAGGAAAGAATAAAAATTTAGAAATTCATAAGTTATTAGGGGTGTGGGGAAACCCCATGATAAGGCTTGTGTATACAAGCCGCAGAAGTGAAACGTGGCTTAAGGATAATTCTGTTCATTCGAATTTTTTAAAAACTATTTTTAAATATACAATTATGAAGGCAATTACAAGACAAGATAAGATTGTAATTGTTTTTTTGTATCCAAAATTAAGAAATACAGCGCATCACCCAACCAATATTTGTTGGGTGATTAATTATGTAAATTAAGTGAGTTTGTAATTCATAATTTTAGAGGTAGGAAAAGGTAAATGTGAGGAAATTATAGGATCATTTAGATATACAGATTATGAATAGTTTTCTTATTTTTTAAGCCAATTTAAGTTAATATTTATATATGTTTAAAATAGCTTATTTGGGATGTTTCTATTTTGATCCAAAAAAGAAAGACTAGAGATTATTACGGCAGAGTTAGAGATTCACGAACCTCTAACTCTGGAAGAAATCGTGTCTTTAACAGAATCATATCGTGATACGGCAAAACGGATATCATTAAACTATCTCAAAGTAATGTTATCGATTGTATGTATGATGGAATCAGTTTTCCTAATAACTTAAACCGATTAGATGGATATCTAGATCGTGAAGAAGATTTAGATATTGAAAAGGATATACTGCTAAAACAGCTAGTCGCCCGATAAAAGACTATTCAAAAATCTATTTAGATATTTCTACTACTATAAGTAGTATTCCTATGTTTAAATCATTCGGGTTAATTTTTAAATTATAAATATGTATATGAAAAGCCACCTCCAAAATGGTAGGCCCCCCGTC
>NZ_JAFREL010000009.1 GCF_017377655.1 Candidatus Enterococcus ferrettii | reverse complement strand
TTTTTAACTCCTTGCCTGTCAGCCACCCACTGACAGGCTTTTTTTAGGTGTTTCTAAAGTTTTTCTTGCCTATACGATTTTTCAACGTTTGTCAAGACTAAATTCATGACTTTTTCACATTTATCTTGTAGTATATAAGCATACCAACAAACAACCCTAACACTTTTTCATTTTTTTTAACTCCTTTTCCCGTCGGCCACCCACCGACGGGTTGTTTTTTTGCCAGTCCAACTTTTCATAGTTTATTCTGCTCGATGCAAATTCCAAAAATATTCCACAATTACAATCTCGTGCTGTTTAGTTGGATGGTAGGCGTTCGATATTATTTTCAGTTTTCACGTCTTTTGAAAAATGGCTTCCTTACTCATGAGCTAGCTGCCAGGCCAACTTTTTACAGCTTATCCTGCTCGATGCAAATTCTAAAAATATTCCACAATCACAGTCTCGTGCTATTTAGTTGGTTGGTAGGCGTTCGATAATATTTTCAGTTTAGAAGGCTCAGGCCTTATTTTTTTGCCTGAAAAACCAGTTCAGCACAAAAAAATGGAACCAGCTTCCTGATTCCATTTTGTCTAACTTATTTATTTTTTAGTTTCGAAAAGTGGACTGACTGGTTTATTTTCATGGATACGTTTGATTGCATCCCCCATCAATTCACCTACACTGATTTCGTCAATTTTGTCGATTTTGCGATCATCGGATAAATAGATTGAATCAGTAACTACTAAATGTTCAATTGCAGAGTCTTGGATACGTTGCATTGCAGGGCCGGATAACACAGGGTGCGTACAAGATGCATAAACTTGTTTTGCTCCTGCTTCTTTTAAAGCATTGGCTGCTAAAGTAATGGTACCAGCTGTATCGATCATATCATCGATAATCACACAAGTTTTTCCATCAACGTTTCCGATGATGTTCATTACTTCCGCTACGTTCGCTTTTGGTCGTCGTTTGTCGATAATCGCAATCGGCGCTTTCAAAAATTCGGCCAATTTGCGCGCACGAGTTACGCCGCCATGGTCAGGAGAGACAACAACTACATCATCGCCGCAAACTCCTTGTTCAATAAAGTAATTAGCGATTAAAGGTGCCCCCATCAAATGATCCACTGGAATATCAAAGAATCCTTGGATCTGTGAAGCATGCAGGTCCAATGTTAACAGGCGAGTTGCTCCTGCTTTTTGGATCATGTTTGCAACTAGCTTCGCTGTAATCGGTTCACGAGCACGAGCTTTTCGATCTTGACGTGCGTAGCCATAATAAGGCATTACTACGTTAATAGTTTTTGCACTTGCACGTTTTAGAGCATCAATCATGATTAATAGTTCCATCAAATTATCATTTACCGGACTACTGGTTGACTGAATAACATAGACATGCGCACCACGAATACTTTCTTCGATATTGACCTGAATTTCGCCATCGCTAAATTGCGTTACTGAGCTTTTTCCTAACTGCACACCTACAGCATCAGCAATTTTTTCTGCTAACGGACGATTCGAGTTCAAGGCAAAGATTTTCAATCTTGGATCAAAATACTGTTTTGACATGGGTCCCTCCACTTTCTTTTTGCATACGTTACCGATTATATACTATTTCAAGTAAAATACTAGTCATTTTTCTAAAGGAAATCAAGCTATCCAGCTCAAAATTTAGAAAGGAATATGGGATGCATAGCCTTCCTTGTTCACTTGTCTAGCTCGTGCGATTGCCATATCTCCACGTTTTACGTCTTCGGTAATCGTCGATCCGGCAGCCATTACACTGTGATCCTCTATATTAAGCGGCGCAACCAAATTAGAACCAGAGCCGATGAATACATGGTCACCAACCGTTGTATGGTGCTTATTCTTACCATCATAGTTAACAAAAACAACTCCGCAGCCGACATTAATATCTTGACCTAAGGTGGCATCTCCAACATACGTTAGGTGGCCAACTTTAGTTTGTTCACCGATGGTAGCTTTTTTGGTTTCTACAAAGTTTCCGATATGCGCATGCTCACCGATATCTGATTGAGGGCGTAAATGAGCGTACGGTCCTACATCTGCATTTTTGCGAACAATACTTTCCTCAACTACTGAAGACTTAATTTCAACATTGTCTTCGATCGTGCTGTCGACAATTTTCGAATGAGCACCAATTACACAATCCGCACCAATCACTGTCTTGCCTTGTATTTGCACACCAGGCTCAATGATTGTATCTGATCCGATTTCTATGCCGGCATCAATATATGTGCTAGCTGGATCGATAAAGCTGACACCATTAACCATGTGCATTTTGTTAATGCGTTCCCGCATGATTTGATTCGCTTTTGCCAAGGCAATGCGATCATTTACACCTAAAGACTCTTCAAAGTCTTCCGTTTGGTACGCAGCTACGGTTTTGTCTTCGCCCTTTAAGATTTCAACGATATCAGTTAAGTAATATTCACCTTGAACATTGTCGGTACCGATTTTTGCCAAAGCTTCGAACAAAGCCTGGTTATCGAAGCAATAAGTTCCTGTGTTGATCTCTTGTACCCGTGCTTCTTCCAGGGTTGCATCCTTTTGTTCAACAATTTTCTCAACGATGCCTACATGATCTCGCAAAATCCGACCATAGCCAGTTGGATCTTCCGCATGAGCCGTTAAAATCGTAGCACTTGCCTTTTTCCCTTGATGATAATCAAATAAGTTGTCTAAGGTTTGTGTTGTTAATAGTGGTGTGTCGCCACTGATAACTAAGGTCGTACCCTTTTTATCTTTTAGAAATTCAGCTGCCTGCAATACTGCATGGCCCGTTCCCAGCTGCTCTGCCTGCAACGCATACTGACTGCGTTCACCTAATTGGGCCTTCACTTTCTCTGCGCCATGGCCCACAATGGTTACAATTTCTTTCGGGCTGGTTTCAATTACCCGTTCAATGATGTGTTCCACCATCGGTTTACCCGCTACTGGATGCAGCACCTTGTACAGTTTTGATTTCATGCGAGTTCCTTTACCCGCAGCCAAAATAATGGCGTATCGATTTTCCAAAATAGTCACTCCTACTTTCGTAATCCTTCTCTGATTAAGTGTAGCTCACTGCGTACCCATTTTCAATTGGCAATAAAATAAGCAAGGAACCCTTGCTTATTCGTTGAAACAATTCCCTGGTACCACTGTAATGGTCTTTGTACTGGTATCGACGTCTTTTACATAAAGCAATGAACGGTAATCAGTAATTGCTCGTTCACCTTTAAAGCGTGATTCAGCAAATACAGTAATCCCTACCAATTCAGCCTCGAATTCTTCGATTAGACTCTTCATTCCGTTGACGGTGCCGCCGCCCTTCATAAAGTCATCCACGATCAAGACTCTTGATCCACGTTTTAAACTGCGCTTAGACAGTTCCATTTTTTCAATCCGTTCAGAGGAGCCAGAAACATAATTTACACTTACTGTAGAGCCTTCAGTAATCTTTGAGTCACGACGAACAATGACAAAAGGTACGTTTAAGTAGTACGACACCGCTTGAGCAATCGGTACCCCCTTGGTTGCTACTGTCATTACAGCATCGATTTCTTTATCTAAATATTGCGCAGCGATAATTCTTCCCACCATCCGCAGCAGGTCAGGTTGACCCAGCATGTCAGATAAATATACGTATCCGCCTGGCAACAAACGATCTTCTTCTGATAAGCGATCGGCTAATGATTCAATATATTCCTTCGCGGCTTCTTTAGTAATACTCGGTGTGTAAACCACACCTCCGGCTGCTCCAGGAATTGTTTCTAAAAAACCGGTCCCTCGTTCCTTAAAGGTCTTTTTCACAATTGCTAAATCTTCACTGATGGATGATTTCGCTGAACGGTAACGGGCAGCAAAAAAAGTCAGCGGAATTAACGTATGAGGGTGGTCTAGTAAATACTGCGTTGTATCGATCAAACGCTCACTGCGACGAATTTTCACGTCATTTTCACTCCTATCCTAATCTATCGTTACTCATTATAAGGGTTTAGCCCGAAAAATTCGAGCATTTTCTGGTTTTTGACGGAAAAAGTTCGGCTTTTCTAATAAATTGCATAAAAAAAGAGGAGAAGCCTTCGCTTTCCTCTAATTATTTTGGTTTCTTTTTCGTTGAATCAGCATTTTCAGCCGACGAAATACGTTCATTAGCAAGAATAGACCAATAAAGCACAGCGTAATCGTTGCTCCTGGCGGAATATCCATATAGAAGGTACTGGTCAATCCGATGATAATTCCAACCAATCCGATGATCACACTAATTAGAATAACCGCATTAAAGCTCTTGCCCACACGCATTCCTGTTGCTGCCGGAACGATCATAATTGCTGAAATCAGCAAAGCACCTGCAATTGGAATCATCACTGCAATTGCCACACCGGTTACTACGTTAAAAATCATAGACATTAGCCGGACTGGTAACCCATCAACTGCTGCAATGTCTTCATCAAAGGTCAATACATACATTGGCCGTCTGAATAAGAAGAACAAAATAGCAACTAGGACGAATAAGGCCCCTAAAAAGCCAACCTGCGACCAAGTAACCGTAATGATCGAGCCGAACAAATAAGACTGGATACTGACAGCTGAGCTGCCCGGAGCCAGCTTCATCAATACTAAAGCAATCGCTAAGCCGGCGGCCATCAAAATCGCAATTGAGATCTCTGAGTAAGAGCTGTACATATTCTGCAAGTACTCCATCATAATTGCCGCTACAACCACAACCAGCAAGGTCGTTAAAGTCGGATTCAAATTTAAGAAAAATCCTAAGGCTACCCCTGCCAGCGAAACATGAGACAAGGTATCAGCCATTAGCGACTGCCGACGAATCACTAGAAAGACTCCCAGCATCGGTGCAATTCCCGCAATAAAAATCCCTGCCAAGAAGGCTCGGATCATGAATTCATATGAAAGCAGCGCCATTGAGAATCCTCCTTCCGCACTAAACGGATTTGCCGATCCACATAGCCCTTAATATCATCGTGATCATGGGTGATCATTAAAATGCTTTTTCCATGCTCATGCGCACTGTGCTGCAGCAATTCGTAAAAATTGTTCCGAGAACGTTCATCCATCCCGGTTGTTGGTTCATCCAGGATAAACAGATCCGGATCATTAGCAAAAATCCGAGCCAAGCTGATCCGCTGTTTTTGTCCACCAGACAGCTCACCCACTCGTTTATGCCGCATATTCCACATACCTACGGCCTCCAAAGCTTTTTTTACATGTGCGTGGTCCCGCTCCGTTAATTTTTTGAACCATTTCCCCTTAGGATAGCGCCCTGAGTTGACCAATTCCAACACTGTGCTGGGAAAGCCAGCATTAAAGGAAGCAACCTGCTGGGGAATGTACCCCATCTGTAATTTGCCCCCCGCCGTATTTTGTTTGGCAATCGTCACTTGACCACTGCTGGGCTTTAAAAGGCCAAGTGTAGCCTTAATCAGTGTGGATTTGGCTGCTCCGTTTTCACCAGTTAAAATGACAAACTCCCCTGGGTCTACATGGTAGGAAACATTTTCCAATACAGGCTCATCATCATAGTAAAAAGAAAGATTTTCTACTTGTATATAAGACATTGCCATTTCTCCTTATTTCTTACTTAATACTTTCTTTCAGTGCGGCCAGGTTTTCTTCCATCACAGTCAAATAGCTCTCGCCGTCTTTCATTTGTTGATTCGTTAAGCTTTCCAGCGGATTTAGCACTTCTAATTTAACCCCTGTTTCCTGTGATAAGGTTTCAGCTACTTTAGAAGAAGCATTTTCTTCAAAATAAATCACGCTGACATGGTTATCATCGACATAATGCTTCAATTCACTTAACCGAGCAGGTGAAGGCTCCTGATCTGGTGAAACTCCTGCAATCGCTTCTTGCGTTAATCCATATTGCTTAGCTAAATAGCCAAAGGCCGCATGCTGCGTCACAAATGTTTTGTTGGAGGCATCCGTGAAGGCTGTTTGGTACTTCTGATCCAAGTCTTGCAGCTTTTTAATGTAGTTTGCTGCATTTTTTTCAAAAGCGTCTTTATCATCAGGGTACTTCTTACTTAAATCATCACGAATAGTCTCTACCTCTTTGATTGCTAAGACAGGATCTAACCATACATGAGGGTCTAACACATGGCTATGGTCGTGTTCTTCTTCGCCCTCTTCTTCAGAACCTTCCATTAAAGAAATGCCCTTAGAGGCTTCAACAATTGCCGTCTTATTGGTGTCGACAGTGTCTGTCAGGTTTTTCACCCATGTTTCTAATTCCGGACTGTTATAAACAAAGACATCCGATTCTGCTATTTTCGCTAGATCCTTAGCAGAAGGTTCATAGTCATGAGGTTCCGTACCAGCTGGAATTAACAGCTTCACATCGCCTTTATCACCGACTACCTCTTTTGTGAATTCATACATGGGGTAAAAAGTCGTCATGACTTGCAGTTTATCGTTTTTTACAGTGTCTTGCTTCTGATTGCCGCATGCAGCCAGCAGTCCCGCCGCAGCTATTGCTACTATGAAAAGAATACTTTTTTTCATTTTATTTCACACCTTTCAAATGCTTTTGATCTAAAATAATCTAACAGATGTTTTTCTATCCGTCAACTCAAAGCGTAAATTTTACGTTTTAATAAATAAAAAGCTTATCAAACCGTAAAATACATGTCGATTTATTCATATGACGGAAAATAAATATATTTGAATAGCGTTATTTTTTGTTAGCTTCAGCTGTCAAAAACAGAAAAAAAGACCCACAAGTGGATCTTACTTTAAGGTTCGAACAAGATAGACTTCATCACAGAACCCTTTTAATGCATTGTAAATATGTTGTGCCCGTGAACGCTTGTGGCATAACCCATAAACCGTGGGACCGCTGCCGCTCATCATCGCGGCATCCGCTCCATATTTCAGCATTCGGTCTTTGATTCTTTGAATAATCGGGTGTTTCTTGATCGTTACTACTTCCATCGAATTTCCCAAGTTTTCAGTCATCATCTGATAGTCCTGCGTTTCAATCGCCTTGATTAGAGCCGAGATGTCAGGATGGTATAAGTCCTCCATAACAATCTGCGAAAAAATACTGCGGGTTGAAACACTCATTCGCGGCTTCACCACCACTACCCAGCACTGGGGCATCGATGGCAGCAGTGTTACCTTTTCGCCAAAGCCTTCAACCAATGCGGTCTGACTATATACACAATAAGGAACATCCGAGCCCACTTCAGCTCCTAGAGCCGCCAGCTCTTCAATCGATAAGCCAAGCTGCCACAGACGATTCACTGCCCGCAAGGCAGCAGCAGAATCCGTCGAGCCACCGCCTAAACCAGCTGCAACCGGAATCTGCTTATGGATATGCACCTTCAATCCAGTGTCGATCTGATAACGATCCTTCACCAGCTCCAATGCTTCATACACATGATTCTTCTTGTCAGTGGGTAAGAAAGCCTTATTGGTTTCAATGATAATTTTATTTTTAGGAATTTCCTCTAGATGCAAACGATCCGCCAGATCAATACTTGCCATAACCATTGATAATTCATGCAAGCCATCTGGACGTTTACCAAGAATGTCCAAGCCAAGATTAATCTTAGCCGGCGCTTTTTCCATGATTTCCATTTTCTCACCTATTCAAATTTTTCACTAGGAAATTCTATCATAGCTCCTCGTAAAAGTATAGTTACTCCATTTTATCATGCTTTCGATATTATCGGTTGAATATTTTCTCAGGAACGCTTACGATTAAAGAAAAAGGAAAGAAGGAGAGCATTATGGCAGGACTATTTCCAAGAAAAGACTGGTTAGACGGAGAAGAGTTAGTCGGACGATTGTTGAACAGCTTTGGCGACGATCGAAAGTTAAACGTGGACGTAAAAGAGTTTCCTGAGCGTTATGAAGTGACCGCAGACTTACCTGGCTTTACTAAAGAAGAGATTACGGTTGAATACGACAGCGAAATCTTAGCTATTTCAGCTGAACACTCGATTAGCAAAGAAGAGGATACTGGCCGCTATTTACGAAAGGAACGATCCACCACGGCTCTGCGTCGTCAATTTGTTGTAAAGAATGTGGCGGAAGATCAAATCGCTGCGGCTTTTGAAAATGGCGTGCTCACCCTAACGTTACCTAAAATTGAAGCCGATCGCCCACCCCGTAAAAAAATTGATATCCAATAAAAAATACGACCTGAACTCCTTTGGAATTCAGGTCGTATTTTTATACTTCAATCATCTCATCGGTTAAGGCGGCACCCTTGTTTTTGCCCCGTCCAATCAACAGCAGCAGCTGCAATGCTGAAAATAAGAAGCTGCTGGATTTCATGTAGGCAAAATAGCGCGGCCGCCAATAATCTACGTACAAGGTTTTCTCCTCCGTTACTTGTTGGAAAGCGTAGAAGGAATTTCCATATTTATAAATCAAATTCATAATCCGCTCACCTAAGAAGGAATAGGAGGTTTCTCCCACCTTAGCCAAAGGAGCCATCCCTTGATAGACCTGTTGAACTCCCTGCCGTTTCATTTCGTCCATCAGCTGAAGCTTCAGGAAGGTGGGCAGCTCTTTAGGAACATCATTACGATAACGCAGCAAATCATACGAGCTGCGGTTAGCATCAATCGGCTGTTTGGAAATGAACCCCACAATCCGATTAGCTGGGTCTCTGACGATCCCCACCTGACTCGCGTCAAGATAAGCACGGTCAAAGCGTCCGACAGAAAAATGCTTTTCCTTTTCTCCGTTTAACCATTCCTCTGAGATCTCCCGCATTTCTTCATAGACTTCATCTGGAATTGTTTTGAAATAAATGAACTGGTAACCTTCATTCGTCAACCGTTTAAATTCGAAGCGATCAGAAAAGACTTCCCTCGGATGAGAACGAAAATCAGTCACACCATTTTCTCCAATTTTATCAAAATGGAAGCCTAAATCATGCAGCAGCAAAACATAGTCATCGGAAATCTTATAAAAGGCTAACTGGTAACCTAAACGATCTGCATGCTCCAGAAAAGCAATCGTTGCAGCTTGCCACTTTTCCCGATTACCGATAGGATTTCCTAAGACAAAACACTTATTCGCTTTCGTTTGAAACCCAAAAACAATCTGATCGTTGCCATTTTCCTGATAATAATAGTACGTATAGCCTGGTAAGCGTAAATAATGGCCTGCCGCAGTTCCACCATAACGGTTAATCAAGTAACTGAACCGTTTCTCATCCCAAGCCGTTCCCAATTCTTCCTTGCCTTGAGTCAGGTACTGGTACAAAAGTGCCAGACACAAAATTGAAAGAATCAAGCCAACAATTCCTGAAACCCAGATTTCCTCTGAAGGAAAGGCGAAGTAACGATTAGGAATAGCTTCCGCCCGCCAAAATTGTCCACTGTGATAACCAGCTACTGCATAGAAAATAAACAAGATTCCAAAAATCAAACCATCGACAATCAGCGCTCCCCATGAATAAACAAAACGTTTTCGCGAAAATTCCTTACGCGATGCCCAGACAATCAGAAGGACAATCAGATAAGCAACAATTAAACGCAAAGAAGCGGTCTTAGAAACCGTATTAACAATCCCAAAGACCAACAGTACAATTGTCGGCCAAAATGCTTTACGTACTTTCTCAGCAATCCCACGGGCCAATCCCAATAGCAGGAAGCCAACTAGCAGATTCAAGGTTTGATCCAAAAAATCGAAGGAATAAGGCAGCAGTACTTCAAATAGACGGCTTAAATTCGAGAGGTTGGTAAAGGTTGATAATAGAATCATCATGATTCCGGCAAAATACACGGCACACACTAACACCGCGTGAGCTGCCTTTTGTGATAAAATACGAGGCAAATTATCAAAATAACGGTTCATTCGTACACTGGTACTGGTCAAGAAGATCAGAATACCTGATAAGAATGGCAGTAAATAATAAAATACCCGATAAAACAGAATCCAAACGACTGCCTGACTTTGACTTAATCCTAGATGTCCTAACCCTAGAATCATCATGACATCAAAGGTACCAGCTCCTCCAGGAATCATGGTAAGCATCCCAAAGCCGGTGGCGATAATAAACATCGGATATACTGCACTGATCGCCAATTCAATCCCCATCAGATGGCCCACTGTTAAAAATACAGCCAAAGCCCCCAACCACTGACCTAATGAGGCCAAAAAGAGAATCACAATTCGTTTGAGCTTAAACTCCTTAAACAAGGTCTTTCGGCGAGAATAAACCAGTGCACCTAAAAGTGGCGCAAAAACACCACCTAATAATAGCCAAATGCGGTATCTTACAAAGGGGTTATCCTGGCGAAATAGAAATAAATCCAAGGCAGTAATGAAGGCTAGTATCGACAGTCCGCTCAACATAAACAAAGCAATTTTTGAGACGGTTGCCAAAACTTTTTTTCTTTCCATATTTTTGCCATAAAAACTCGCCCGTAGACTTGCTCCTACGACCCCGCCAAATCCAGCTAAGTTATTTATCGTATTCGTCGTCCAAGCGGCAATCAGCCAATCACTGACATCCATCCGGGGACGACCTTCATCTTCTAATGTTCTAATCGCTACATAGTCATATAGGAGCATCGGGACTACACCAGCCAAACCGGCTCCTAGCATCCCTAGTAAAGACCACTGATCCTGCTGCTGAATCGTCTGCCAAACCTCATGCCAGCTCATCCCCTGGGCAATATGGGTTACTTGATTAGCCACGAAAAATAAAACAACACCAAAGAAAAGAATCTTCAATAAGGTAGCATGACGTTTAAACCATTCGCTCATGGGCGTCATACGTTTTTTCACTTGATTTCTCCTACTCATCTTTTCTATTATCGTAGCTTATTCTACCTCATTTGCCAACTTCAAACTGCCTAATTTTACGAACTTTTTGATAAAAAAATTGACAGACTATAAAAAAACTTTTTAAAAACAAAATAAGACAAAAATCACGAAGGATTTTTGTCTTATCAATTACTATTTGGCGTAATCAGTTGCGCGTGTTTCGCGGATAACTGTTACTTTGATATGGCCTGGATAATCCAGTTCGTCTTCAATTTTGCGACGAATGTCGCGAACCAAGCGAACCGCTTCCAAGTCAGAAATTTCTTC
Organism: Candidatus Enterococcus ferrettii; assembly: GCF_017377655.1. GTDB lineage: Bacteria > Bacillota > Bacilli > Lactobacillales > Enterococcaceae > Enterococcus_A > Enterococcus_A ferrettii. Next base: position 55,655 of record NZ_JAFREL010000009.1, on the reverse strand, counting down.
TGGTTTAACCATTACGCGAACTTCACGTCCAGCTTGGACGGCGAAACTAGATTCAACTCCTTCAAAACTGTTGGAGATATTCTCCAAGTTTTCTAGTCGTCGAATGTAATTTTCCAATGATTCACTGCGGGCTCCTGGACGAGCTGCCGATACTGCATCAGCTGCTGCCACCAGCACTGAAATCACTGAAGTTGCTTCTGTGTCGCCATGGTGAGAAGCAATCGCATTGATCACAATTGAGTTTTCGCGGTATTTAGCTGCCAATTCGGCGCCAATCTCAACGTGAGAACCTTCAATTTCGTGATCCAAGGCTTTCCCGATATCATGCAGTAAGCCTGCACGCTGCGCCATTTGAATATCTTCTCCTAATTCGGCAGCTAAGACACCCGTCAGCTTGGCAACTTCTACGGAATGGTCTAGAACATTTTGACCATAGCTTGTTCTGAAATGCAGACGACCCAAAATCTTAATCAAATCAGGATGCAGAGTATGCGCCCCAACCTCGAATGCGGCTTGTTCACCGTATTCGCGAATGCGTTCATCCATTTCCTTACGAGATTTTTCGACCATTTCTTCAATCCGGGCCGGATGAATCCGTCCATCTTGAATCAACTTCTCTAAGGTCATGCGGGCAATTTCCCGTCTAATCGGATCAAACCCTGACAATACGACTGCTTCAGGTGTATCATCAATGATTAAGTCAATTCCAGTCAATGTTTCTAATGTGCGGATGTTCCGCCCCTCACGTCCAATGATTCGACCTTTCATCTCATCGTTTGGCAGTGTGACAACAGAAACAGTTGTCTCAGAAACAGCATCGGCTCCACAGCGTTGAATAGCCATTGCCAAAAGGTTTTTCGCTTTACGATCAACCTCTTCTTTTGCCCGCTGTTCAGATTCCTTCACCATGACTGTTAATTCATGGTTTAGTTCTTCCTCTGTTGTTCTCATGATGATATCTTTCGCTTCATCTTTAGATAATGATGCGACTTGTTCTAGTTTTGTTTGTTGTTCTTCAATTAGTTGCTCTACTTCTTTTTCTCGCTCGTCAATTAATTGCTGTCTAGCACTGAGTTTTGTTTCCTTGTCTTCCAGTGAGTTTTCACGCTTCTCTAGAGAATCATCTTTACGATCTAAAGTCTGTTCTCTTTGAAGCAAGCGATTTTCTTGCATTTTTAGTTCTTGTTTGCTTTCTTTCAACTCACTTTCAATTTGTGCTCGATACTGCTGGTTTTCTTCTTTGGCTTCCAACAAAGCTTCTTTTTTTAAGGTTTCAGCTTCTTTTCTTGCTTGAGTAATAATCCCTCTAGCTGAGTTTTGTGCCCCATCAATTTCTTTTTCATGACGTGATTTGGCAACCATGAATCCTAAACCAAGACCGACAATTAAACCGATGATAGCGAGGAGAATAGGAACTGTCATTGAATCCACCTCCGTACTATCTTATTTTTTTTATGTGTAGTTTTTTGATAAACGTGGTTAAAATTATCAATATGCCTACTTGCATGCGTGTGTATAGTCACACAACTTTATTCTAATGTTTGAAAGATAGGGTGTCAACTTTATTTGACGGATGCCATTGTTTTTAGCATAAATAAAATACCTGCAGAATCTTTTTAAATCCTTTCAATCTTTTCTATCAGTGATTTAAGCTGCAATAGTAGGCCTTGAGAGCTTCCGAGCACAAAAAAACACGAACGAGATAAAATAGCTCTCGTCCGTGCTCTCATTTAATCTTCTAAAGGCAGTTCTTCTTGTCCAGGCTCTTCTGCATCCTCAGGAACCTCGATTGGTTCACCGATACCATAGGCAGCACGTACACGAGTAGAAACTTCCGCAATCATGTCAGGATGTTCTGCTAAATATTTCTTTGCATTTTCCCGACCTTGACCGATTCGTTCTTCCTTGTAGCTGTACCAAGCACCACTCTTGTCGATGATGTCTTGTTCCGCTGCCATATCCAGAAGTTCACCTTCTTGTGAAATTCCTAAGCCGTACATGATATCAACTTCCGCTACTTTGAAAGGCGGAGCGACTTTATTTTTGACTACTTTAATCTTAGTACGGTTACCGACGATATCTGTACCGTTTTTCAGCTGTTCAGCACGACGCACTTCTAAACGAACAGTTGCGTAGAACTTCAACGCACGTCCACCAGGAGTTGTCTCTGGATTACCAAACATGATACCAACCTTTTCACGGATTTGGTTAATAAATACGGCAATCGTTTTAGTCTTGTTAATAGAACCAGACAATTTTCGCAGTGCTTGAGACATCAAACGAGCTTGCAGTCCCACGTGGGAGGCACCCATTTCGCCATCAATTTCGGCACGAGGTACTAATGCTGCTACCGAGTCAATAACAATAATATCTACTGCACCACTGGATACCAATGCATCAGCAATTTCCAAGCCCTGCTCACCAGTATCTGGCTGAGAAAGCAGTAATTCATCAATGTTAACACCCAAGTGTTGTGCGTATTGCGGATCTAATGCATGCTCCGCATCGATAAAGGCTGCAGTACCGCCTTGTTTTTGTACTTCAGCAATCGCATGTAACGCAACTGTTGTTTTACCAGAACTTTCTGGTCCGTAAATTTCGATAATACGTCCACGCGGGTATCCGCCTACACCTAACGCGACGTCTAGAGCCAGCGAACCACTAGGAATAGTTGAAATTTGTTGGTCAATCTTATCCCCTAGTTTCATGATGGAGCCTTTTCCGTAGTTCTTTTCAATCTTCTTCATTGCAGCTTCTAAGGCTGCTTTACGATCATCTGCCAAGCGCGAATCCTCCTTATAATAAAAACATTTCAGTGAATGGTTTTCTTCGGGTCAGTAGTATTAGTTTATCGGTTTGCAGTCAAAAAAGCAAGCAAAAAACGAACAAACATTCGCATTTTAATCTTTATTTAAAATTGCGTGACGGATTAAATCTAATCCCTTCATAACCGCGCTATGACGCACATATGAACGATCACGAGAAAAATGATTCTCCGTTACAAGAGTTTCTTTACCCTTCTGTGCCAAGGCAATGTAGACAGTACCCGGTATTTTCCCTTCCAACTCATCTGGACCTGCTACACCGGTGAAGGAAACTGCAAAATCTGTTCCTACTTTAGCTAAAGCCTGTTCTGCCATCGCTTGCGCACATTCTGAACTCACTACACCATACGTGTCCAATAAGACTGGATCAATACCCAAGAATGCTTCCTTAGTCGCTTTCGAGTAAGTAACAAAACCACCAGGGAAAACCTCTGAAACTCCCGGAATTTGTCCTAAGGTCGCTTGGAACTCACCAGCAGTCAGACTTTCAGCTGCTGTAACTGTTAACTGGTGCTCCTTCAATAAATCAACAGTTACTTCTTCCAGACTATTAGTGTCGCCATAGCCATAGAAATATTCGCCAACCTTAGCCATAATTTCGGCTTCTGCCTGATCCAATAATACCGTTGCCGAAGTATCGTCTGCTGTATTGGCTGTAATTCGCAAGGTGACTTCATTTGGTTTGGCATACGGCGCTATAGTTGGATTGGATTGATTTTTAATCATTTCAGCCAGCTCAGTTACTAACAGCGACTCGCCAATACCATAAAAACGCAGTACACGGGAAGTCAATACTTCTTGTGTTGGAAATTCTTTTTGTAATAATGGTTTTGCTTGTTCTAGAAACATTGGCTTTAATTCACTAGGAGGTCCAGGCAATAGGATGTAATTGTTCTTTTCGCCTTTGTAAAGACATCCGATCGCAAGTCCAGTCCGGTTTTTCAAAGGAATACCGTCCTTTAATGTTTCTACTTGCCGTAAATTATTTGGAGTCATTGGATGCTGACGATTTTTAAAGAAGGTCATCATGTGTGCGTATCCTTCAGCATCTTGAACCAAGGGGACTCCCACATGGTCAGCTAATACATTCTTTGTTAAATCATCGTCAGTCGGTCCTAAGCCACCGCCTAAGATGATTAAATCACTGCGGGTATCCGCCAGCTGCAGTAATTCCTCCAAGCGTCTCGGATTATCTCCGACTACTGTGTGGTAATACACCTCGATTCCTAAATCCGCCAATTGCTCTGATAAAAAGGTTGCATTGGTATTGACTACTTGACCCATTAATAATTCTGTTCCGACAGCAATGATTTCTGCTTTCATTTCATTCACTTCTTTCTTAAGATACGCAATTTCCCTTCAACTATACCAGAAAAAATAAAATTTCGGGACTTTTTTGCAGGAATTTCAATGACTTGCAGGCATCATGGATTTTTAGGCCGCAAAAAAACTGCGAAGCGCACTTCGCAGTTTCCACATTTTTACATTGAGCCTTTGAATAAGCCTGTATTTTTAGCAAAATAATCGTATCCTGAATAGACTGTAAAGAATAAGCAGACATACAACATAATTTGATCCACGGGAATGCCTATGTAATTAAACGGCACATTATTCAAATACAGCAACACAATCCCAATCATTTGGGTAGCAGTTTTGATTTTACCCGGCATAGCTGCTGCCATTACTCCGCCACCTTGTTCAACAATCAGTAAACGTAATCCCGTTACCGCTAGTTCACGGCAAACAATAATTGCAATAACCCAAGCGGGTGCTTTGCCTTGCTCTACTAAAATAATAAAAGCAGTCATCACCAACATTTTATCCGCTAACGGATCGGCAAATTTACCGAAGTTAGTCACTAACCCTCTGGCGCGCGCAATTTTACCATCTAAATGGTCGGTATAACTGGCTATCGCAAAAACGATTGCTCCAACTAGCTGTGTAATCGGCAGTGCTGTGTCTCCAGCCATAATCGTACCCCAATCCCATGGGGCCAACACAATAATCATAAATAACGGAATCATAAAAATTCGGATAACCGTTAATTTATTTGGTAAGTTCACTGTCTTGCTCCTTCCTTATCATTCCGCATAATTCATTTTTAAGCGAATATTCTTTTGGCTTGCTGAATTATTAGGTTGATAATCCAACGGTTCATCGTTTATTTGCACATCTGCATAACGAGCAATCCCCACAGTAATCAACGCTTCTGCTGTGTCAGCAGGTAGTTCAGTGGATTGCGTTTCGTTTGGCTGCAGGGTGTACTGATAAATCAATGCGCCATTTACTTGAACACCAATCCAGACACGTTCCTTGCCAGTAAAGGTTAACTTAACCGGACCTTTAATTTGATCAACCTTCATTTGAGCTTCACTGGCGGTATTGTTTTCCATTGTAATTGCCATTTTGGGTTCTTTCGGCCCAGAGGACGATTCACTCGTGCTTTCCACCGTCGAACTACTTTCGCTGGTACTTTTTGCTGCGCTTGAACTCACTGATCCCTCTACAGCCATTGAGTTGTTTGGAGCTATAATTGGTTCACCTTGATTATCCAACCACATCATATATCCTACTACCACAATAATCGATAATGCAACCAAGCCTAAAAGCACCGCCGGCAAACTCGCCTTGACGCGTCTTTTGGTCGGATGCTCAGCATGCTTATTTTTGCGGGAGCCTTCTACAGGTTCAATTTCAGGGTAGACCGGCTTGGGCTGGTCTTTTCCGTCATAAACATCTAATAAATAGTTGCCATCCAGTTTAACCTCTTCAGCATACTGGCGGATAAATGCTCGCAAATAATAATCACTTGGCAGCAAGTGAAAGTCATTGTCTTCTAGAGCTATCAAATAACGTTTTTGAATTTTCGTTTTTTGCTGCAGCTCATCCAGACTAATCCTTTGATCGATTCGGGCTTTTCGTAATGTTTCACCTATATTTATACTAGCCACTCGTTTTCTACTCCTTAATCCATCCAGCCACCGGCAACCACCAATGTAGTGCCTGTTGTATAGCCGGCTTCCTTTGAACATACATATTTACATGCCGCTGCCACTTCTTTGGGTTCGGCCATTCGACCTAAAGGAATATCTGCTGCTAAGCTCACTTTTTCAGTTATTGACCAGTTTTGATTCATTTGAGTGTTAACCGCTCCAGGAGCTATAGCATTAACCGTAATGCCTAAGGTAGCTACCTCTTTAGCATACGCTTTAACAAAGCCTTCCTGCGCCCCTTTAACAGCACTGTAGACTGTCTCCATACTACTGCCGTGCTGACCGTAGACCGAGCTGATAAAAACGACTCGTCCTCTACTATTTTGGGCTAGTTTTACTTGCAGCTGCTGCAGTAATAAAAGCGGGGTTTTCACATGAATCTGCCATAGACTGTCCATTTGCTGACTCGTTATCTCCGGTAATAATTCATACACCGTAAACCCTGAAGCAAAAATGATGCCATCGACTTGAAATAACTGACTCACAAAAGTTGAGATTGCAGATTCCTCTAGCATGTTTAAGGATACCACAAAAAAATCTTGCTGAGGATAACGTTGCCGCAAGTCTGAAACTAAACTTAATACTTTTTCCTGATTGCGATGATAGTGACAGTAAAGCGACCAGCCTTCCTCTGCTAGCGCATAGCAAATCGCCTGTCCAATATCTCCACTGGCACCCATCACAAGACCGTAAGGCATGCTTATCCCTCCTTACGCATATAAAAACGACTGAAAGCCTCTTCCTTAATTAACAGCTGTCCAGCTGCCAAAATATCCTCCAACTGTACACTTTGAATCAATTCTGGCATGTCAAACAACGTCCATTCCCCAAATAGAGATTGAGTAAACTGGTTCGCTACATACTCTAATGCGTTCAACGACTGGAAACACTTACCTAGCATTTTTTTCTTCAGCAATGCTAAGTTCTCTTCATTGATCTCTGTGTCTTGTTCAAAATTCAATAAAATTTTCGTCACTTCTTCAGCCAGGAGCTCAGGCTTATCTGTGTCTCCACCAAAATCGGCAAAGTAAAAGCTGCGATCTAGAGAAAATTCATATCCAAAGCTATCATCAATGATTCCTTCATTGTATAAACGTAAATAGTTTTGAGAGGTATTTCCAACTAAAAGCTGAAGCAGTAAATCAACTGACAACTTAAAAATCAAGCGTTCCTTGTCGTTTTCTGGCAAAGAAGCGACTCCTTTAACACCTAAAATTGATTTTGGCATCGCAATTGGCATTGACTGCTCGCTCACCTTCACGATATCCTCCAAGGCTTCTGCTGGAAACTGGCGTTGAATCGGTTCTGGCGCTTCAAATTCTTTTTGCGCTTGATTTTCTCGAATAAAATCCATTAATGCTTTCGGCTCCAAGTTGCCGACTACAAACAACGTCATGTTACTAGGATGGTAAAAAGTACGATAGCACGTATACAAATCCTCTGCTGTAATTTCTGCAATAGACTCTATCGTGCCAGCAATATCAATGTGCAGCGGATGTTTAGGATACATATTTTTCAAAATACCGAAAAACTGCTGCCAGTTGGGATCGTCCTGGTACATTTGAATTTCTTGGCCAATAATCCCTTGTTCCTTTTGAACGGATTCCTCCGTAAAATATGGCTCCTGCACAAAGTTCAGCAACGTAGCCAAATTCAGCTCTAGCTGATCGGTCGTTGAAAATAGATAACTCGTGCGAGTGAAGCTGGTAAACGCATTGGCGGAAGCCCCCTGTTCACCGAATTTTTGGAAAACGTCGCCTTCCTCTTTTTCAAACATTTTATGCTCTAAAAAATGTGCAATTCCATCAGGAACCGTCACAAATTCTTCACCACCACGAGGAATAAAGGTATTATCAATAGAACCGTAATTAGTGCTAAACAGCCCATAAGTTTTGTGATACCCTTCCTTTGGCAGCAAATAAACGGTTAAACCGTTAGGCAAAATTTCTTTATATAAGGTTTCATTGATTTTTTCATAGACTTGCTTATCCATTTTGCTTTCCTCCGTCTAAAAAGAAGATCGCTTGCAGCTGTAACTGTTTAGCAACCTGCTGCACCTCTTCTTTAGTCACCTTCTCTAAGCGTTTCAGCCAATTTTCATCCGATAATTGACTGCCAGGCAGCCATTGATCCAAATAGGCAATTTCAATTGTATTTTGCGGACGATCCAGACCTAATAAATACTGGTTTTTCAGCATTGCCTTTGTTTGCTGGAAGGCTAGATCGGTAAAATCGCCTAGCTGTAAAGCCTCTAGCTGTTCCGAAACTAAACGCAGTACTTTATTGCGATTTTCGCTGTTAATCCCTGTCTGAACACTCATGTACCCTCGAAAAGTATCAAAGCTGCTAGACGCATAGTAGGCCAAGCTCTCTTTTTCTCGTACATTCATAAACAATTTCGAATGAGGAAAGCCTCCGAATAAACCATTGAAGACCAATAATGGAAAACGTTGCGCATCTTCGTAGTAGATGCCGGTTGAATAAGCCAAATTTAGTTTGCCCTGGATTACAGCTTCCTGCAGCTGTTGTTCACGAATAACATTGCTGACTGTTTGATCATAATAAATTTCTGGCGAGCTTTCTTCACGATCCGTAAATGGCAAGGCCTCAAACAAGTCTGCAACTTCCTTTTCGTTCACATCTCCTACCACCAAAAGATCCAATTGATCTTTGGTTACTACCTCTTGATAATAGTCGGCCAAGGTTTTAGCGGTCTCCTGCTTCAAATCAGCCACTGTGCCAAAACTAGGGATCTGTTGTGCTTCATCAGTAAAATAAGTTTCCTGTAACTTTAAAGAAGCCAAGGTTTGCTTGTCTTCCTCTAGGCTTTCTAAATAGCCCTTCAGGTTTTCCTTTTCTAGTTGGAAGGTCTGCTCGTCAAATTGGCCATCTTTAATATTAGGATAAAAAAGAACCTCTTTAAACAGGTCCACCGCTTGAGCCAATATCGTTGGGTCATCTACATACTTTCCATTTACAACACTGATTCCAAGATTCATCCAGTGCAGATTTCCTTTACGTCCAACACTCAAGCCAAAACCTGCTCCATAAAGCTCCGCTAAATGAGCACTCAGTTTCGTTTGATCAGGATAATTCAGTGAATTTGTCTCTAATAAATTCGCTAATAGTGTCCGGGTCGTCATTTTTTCTCTGCGCAGCCGCGTTGTAAAGCGTCCGTAAATTTGAATCGTTTTATATTTTTTCGTCGGTAAGACGTGAAGCCGAATGCCTTTTTTTATTCGAATCATATACAAGCTCCTTTAATTGTCATTACCTTCAATTATAGCACAGGAAAATGGGTAAAGCTGGCATTTGCTATAGCAAGCCTTTTGTTTCATCTTTTTTAGGGAGTTCGCTATACTGGTTAATGTAAAGGTAAGGAGGAATAACATGATTAAAGAATTCAAAGACTTCCTAATGCGCGGCAGCGTGCTTGATTTAGCTGTTGGTGTCGTTATCGGGAGTGCATTTACCGCTATTGTAAATAAAGTTGTTGAGGGTCTAATTACCCCATTGGTAGGCTTAGTCGTTTCGTTATTTACACGAGGTCAAAATTTGGAGGATGCTGTTTCAGTCTTAGACTGGTCACCAGTCAAAGGCGTAACCTTTGCTTTTGGCGATGTCGTTAGTGCTATTATTACTTTCTTGATTACTGGTTTTGTCTTGTTCCTAATTGTCAAAACAGCCAATAGAGCAAAAAAAATAGGCACCAAAGAAGAAGCAGAAGAAGAATTAGCAGCACCAACAGCAGAAGACTACTTGGCAGATATCCGCGACATGTTAGCTGAGCAAAAGCATCTGCAAGAAAATACCAGCGACAAAGATAAAATGGAATAAGCATCTAAAAAGCGAGCTTGGGATCACACCAAAGCTCGCTGCTTTCTAACATTTTAGGCAAAGTAAAAACCACGGAGCATTTCTGCTCCATGGCTCTTAGACTGCTTCAGTTAAAAATTCAATTTCTACTGTACGTGTTAATACATCGGAATAACTATAAGATACCCGTTCAAAAGAATTTTCTTCAGGATCCAAATCGACTACAAACACAGATGGATAGATCTCTGTTAGAATTCCTCTGCGTTGTGTTTGACGTTTTCTGCCTGTTTGAGCGACTAGTAAAATCGGACTGCCTAAGCGATCTTCTAAGCTCTGCTTGATGGTTGCTAAAGTTGTTGGCATACAGTTCACCTCAACCTACAGTATAACAGAAAAAGATGAATTTTACAATGTTATCATAAAAGAAATTGCTTTGCAAGCCTTATCAGCACCCGCCCGTTTTGTATCCGGTTACAAACAATCTTTTTGATAAGATAACTCTTTTTTCAGTTTTCTTTTGGCACGCCCTAAAGCACTTTCGGCTTTTGCAAGGTCTATTTCTAACTCCTTTGCAACCATTGCAATATCACTATCATTTATGTAAGCATCAAGCATTCTTGCTTCAAGTAAAGAGTACTCAATCGTAAGATTAGTGAGTATTTCTCGAACAATCATTCTTTCCTCTATTTGCTCATTGTAAACTAAACGTTGGGCAAGATACCCTATACCTTCTCCTTCTACCGAAATCGTATTTTTATTACTTCGTCTTTTTTCCGCCTCTTGTTTGCGCAGTTCACAAACAATCCGGTTTTTTAAAACTCGTTTAAAGTAGAGTCCGAAGGTTGCACGGCTGCCATGCTGATAATTCATGATTGAATCATGCATAGCCAGCCTTCCTTCTTGCAGCCAATCATCCTCATCAAAGATTCGTATGTAGTAAACCTGTTGCATCGCATACACCACACCCTTATAAGCGGAAAACAGTTTTTCAAACGCTTCTTCATCACCCAGTCTTGCTTTTGCCAACCAATCTTTTAATTCTTCCAATTCCATTTAACCACTCCCTCCTGAATAAAAGGATACCTGATTTTTTTCAGATTAGAAGTGGTTAGGGAAATACTTTTTATTTTTGACTTAATTCGTCCCTTTTTTGGGACAAATCTTGTAATTGTCGCTCGTTCCAAGGAGAATTCCGGCGAAAATCAGTAAATTGCGTGTCTTTTGCATCGCCTAAAATAGTTTCTTCCGTTTTTTTGAGATCCTTGTACAGTTCACGAGCAGAGGTTCGTAAAGCCCCCTGCGAAAAAACAGTCCACTGCTCAGCTAAATCACTAGTTGCCACTGTAACCTGAGTCAAACGATCATTCAGTTCGCCTGCGGTACGTTCGATATAGCTGTCAGCAGTTTCATCCTCTTTGGTAAAGACCACTGTCAGTTGATACTTTTGATAGCTTTTCTGAATACCAGGAACCAGCTGGGCATCAAATACTACAATTATTTCTAATCCTTGGTATTTAGCATAATTGGACAGACGATTCAGCAATTCCTCACGGGCTTCTTCCAAATGATCCTGTTTTTTTAGGGTGGAGAGTTCAGGCCAGGCACCGATCATATTGTAGCCATCCACTAACAGCAGTTGCTTTTTCATTAGTAGCCACTTCGCTTTCTGAGTACTTCGTACATTAAAAGACCCGCAGCAACCCCAGCATTTAAACTTTGAACATGTCCCGTCATTGGAATAGTCAACATTTCGTCAACTTCTTTCTTCAGACCTGCGCTCATGCCCCTGCCTTCATTTCCAATGATCAAAGCAATGGGACCGTCCACCTTCCATTGATGATAAGCCGTTCCGTTCATGTCTGTTCCGAAAATCCAGTAGCCTGCATCCTTCAGCTGCTTGATGGTCTGACTTAGATTTGTTACTCGAGCGATCGGCACATATTCTACTGCACCCGTCGAAGCCTTAGTTACCACTGGCGTAATCCCAACGGAACGATGCTTCGGAATCACAACGCCATTTACTCCGCTGGCATCTGCTGTTCGCAAAATTGAGCCAAAGTTATGGGGGTCCTCTAAGCTGTCCAATATCAATAAGAAGGGTGCTTCAACAGCTGCGGCCTGTTCCATCAGCTCATCTAAGGTTAAGTACTGATAAGGTGTGATAGCTAACAATATTCCTTGATGGACTCCGTGATCACTTAAGGTGTCCAGCTTTTGCTTAGGCACCCATTTGACTGGAACTGACTGAGTCTGAGCCAAACCTTTCAACTGTTCGATTTTTTCTCCGCGGGCATCTTCTTGTAAAAATAATTTGTTTCCCCGACCTGCCTGCAATGCTTCTACCGTAGCGTGGTGTCCGAAGACAAAATTTTTCTCTTCGTTATTGTTTTCTTCTGGTAAATTTACCGCTTTTTGCGGCTTACGTTTGCGTTTCTCTTTCATCCAGTTCACCTACTTTCTTAATACACCAACTCATTAATTCTTCTAAACGCTCTTTTTCTCCTAGTAAATGCAGATACCCCATTACCGCTTCAAAACCGGTTGACATACGATAGGTCATTTTATCGGTATTTTTCGCTGATGTATAGCTTTTCGCATTCCGACCTCGACGATAAACACCCTGCTCTTCCTCGGTTAACAGATTGACCTCTTCCATTTCATGAATCAGCATTGCTTGGGCTTTAGCCGAAACGTAACGAGTAGCCATATGATGTAGTTTGTTGGGGCGAGTTTGTCCAGAAAGGACTAGAAAATCTCGCACATAGCTCTCATAAATAGCATCTCCTACATAGGCTAAAGTTAATCCGCTTAGTTGTTTTACATCAATCATTAGGCTCTTCTCCAACGCGTACCCTGCGGTGTATCCTCTAGTATAATTCCTTGATCTTTCAGTTGATCACGGATTTCATCGCTGCGGGCAAAATTTTTGTCTTTACGGGCTTGATTACGTTCAGCAATCAGTTGGTCAACTTCTTCGTCTAACAGTTCAGCTGTCTCAAAGGTAATACCAAAAACAGCCAACAATTGCAGAAACATTTCCAGACCATGCTGTATGACAACAGCAGAAACCTCAGCCTTTTCAATGTATTGATTCAACCATTTAGCCAATTCATAGACCACCGTAATTCCATTGGCTGCATTGAAATCATCATCCATTTCTCCAATAAACCTTGCTTCCAAAGTCTGGATTGATTGAATATTTTGTTCATCATCTGCTAATGTGTCTACTGCAGTTTCTTTACGGAAGTTAACATTCTCAACTGTATTCCGCAGCCGTTGCAGATTAGCTTGTGCATCCCTTACTGTCGCCTCACTGTAACGAATTGGACGGCGATATTGAGTAGTTGCCATGAAGAAGCGCAACACCTGCGGATCAATTTCCTTCACCATATCATGAACAGTTACAAAGTTCCCCAATGATTTACTCATTTTTTCATCATCTTCACCAATGGTTACATACCCGTTGTGCATCCAGTAATTGGCAAACTTCTTGCCCGTTTTTGCTTCACTTTGAGCAATCTCATTTTCATGGTGTGGAAATTCCAAATCTTGTCCGCCACCATGGATATCAATGGTATCACCTAAGTGCTTAGTTGCCATGACTGAACATTCAATATGCCAGCCTGGACGACCTTTACCCCAAGGGGATTCCCAAGAAATCTCATCTGGCTTGGCTGTTTTCCAAAGTGCAAAATCTAATGGATCTTCTTTTTGCAACTGCTCTGCTCCAGTTCGTTGACTGGCTCCGATCTCTAATTCATCAATTGATTGATCACTTAATTCACCGTAGTCCTTAAACTTGCGCGTACGGTAGTACACATCTCCATTTGATTCGTACGCATAGTCTTTTTCAATCAATGCGGCGATAAAGTCAATGATATCAGGAATATGATTGATTACTCGTGGATGCAAAGTTGCCGGTTTAACATTTAACGCAGCCGTATCCTCTTCAAAAGCCGCAATAAAACGATCCGCTACTTCAGGAGCTGTAATTGATAATTCTTTCGCAGCTTTGATAATTTTGTCATCAACATCGGTAAAATTTGATACATAGTTCACTTCATAGCCCCGATATTCAAAATAGCGACGAATAGTATCAAAAGCAATTGTACTGCGCGCATTTCCAATATGAATGTAATTGTAAACGGTTGGTCCGCAAACATACATACGAATTTTTCCTTCTTCAATTGGATGAAACACTTCTTTTTCTCGGGTCAAGGTATTATATATTTCAATCATGTTGAACCTTCTTTCCATTAATTTTAACTACTTTAGCTGGTACTCCAACTGCCGTAGCTTGATCAGGGACATTGGCTAAAACAACAGCTCCCGCTCCTATTTTTGCGCCAGCTCCTATTTCAATGGGCCCTAATATTTGGGCATTGGCCGAAACAAAAGCTCCCTTACGAACTGTTGGGTGCCGTTTCCCTGTATCTTTACCTGTTCCACCTAGTGTTACACCATGGAACATAACAACCCCTTCTTCGACTTCTGCTGTTTCACCAATCACTACCCCAGCACCATGGTCGATGAAAACTCCCGAGGCAATTTTGGCGCCAGGATGAATTTCAATTCCAGTTAAAAATCGCCAAAACTGAGAATGAATCCGCGCCAACAAAAACAGGTTTTGTCGATAGAAAAAATGGGACAGCTTATGGAAAAATAAAGCATGTATCCCAGGGTATGTTAACACGACTTCCACACTTGACTTAATGGCAGGATCATTTCGTTTGGCAGCATCTATTGCTTCTTTCCACCATCCCATTTTAATCGCTCCTTTATACTCAGACAACGAAATTCCCTTACTTGCAACTACCAAGAGAACGACCGTTAATATGTTCCAGCAGTAACAACAAAAAACACGCATCCTTTGAGTTTCCTCAAAAGACGCGTGTTCACGTGGTCCCACTTTTGTTCGCAGCTTTGCTGCCTCTAACGGGTAACGTCCGTTTTTCCGTTTTTGACTACCATTCTTTCGTCAAAACCACTCCAAGATGCATTTCACAGGCTAATCTCTGTCTGTTTGCACCACCCACAGACTCTCTAAAAAGGATTATTTCTGCTACTTCTTCTTTTCGATGTGTTTACATTACTTGATTTAAATGTGCCAAAGCCTTTTCCTTACCTAACAATTCGACGGTTTCAGGTAATTCAGGTCCATGTGTCACACCGCTAACTGCGACGCGAATCGGCATCCAAAGGTTCTTGCCTTTGATACCTGTTTCTTTTTGAACAGCTTTAATGGCTGCCAAGACACTTGCAGCATCTACAGTTTGCATGTCTTCCAACTGCTCTTTAAAAGCACTTAAAACCATTGGTACTGATTCTTGTGCCAAGACTTCTTGAGCAGCTTCATCTAGTGCCGGATGTTCCTCAAAGAATAATTGAGAAACTTCTACGATTTCTGCAGCAAAGCTCATTTGCGGCTGATACAAACCAACTACACGCTTCACCCAGTTTTTACGCTCTTCACTTGGATTTTCTTCTACTTTACCCGCTTTAATTAAAAACGGCAGACACAATTCAGTCAACGCAGTTAACTCCATCTCTTTGATGTAATGGTTATTTACCCATTCTAATTTCTTTTGGTCAAAGGCAGCTGGAGATTTGCTTAAACGTTTAGTATCAAACATTTTAACCAATTCTGCTTGAGAGAAAATTTCGTCTTCACCAACTGGCGACCAGCCTAACAACGCAATAAAGTTGAACATTGCTTCTGGCAGGTAGCCTAATTCGCGGTACTGTTCGATAAATTGCAGAATTGATTCATCACGTTTGCTCAATTTTTTGCCTGTTTCACTATTAATAATCAAAGTCATATGCCCAAATGTTGGTCGAGTCCAGCCAAAGGCATCGTAGATCATTAATTGTTTTGGTGTATTAGCAATATGATCATCTCCCCGCAAGACGTGGGTGATTTTCATCATGTGATCATCTACTGCTACCGCGAAGTTGTAGGTTGGCATACCATCACGTTTTTGAATAACAAAGTCACCACCAACATTATCTGATTCAAAGTTGATTTCGCCTTTTACCATATCTTCAAAGCTGTAGGTTGTATTGCGCGGTACACGGAAACGGATAACTGGCTCTAAGCCCTGTGCTTCTTTTTCCGCTTGCTGCTCAGGAGTCAAGCTTGCACATTTGCCGCCATAATGAGGCATTTCGCCGCGGGCACGCTGTGCTTCTCTTTCTACTTCTAATTCTTCTTCTGTACAATAGCATTTGTAAGCTAAATTGCTGGCTAATAATTGATCAATCAGCGGTTGGTAAATTTCTTTACGCTCCGACTGACGATAAGGGCCGTATTCTCCAGGCTTGTCAGGAGATTCATCCCAATCCATTCCCAACCAAGCCAAGTTTTCTAGCTGGCTTTTTTCACCATCAGCAATGTTGCGCTTTTGATCGGTATCCTCAATACGAATGATAAATTCGCCATCATTGTGACGGGCAAATAAATAGTTGAATAACGCTGTCCGGGCATTTCCAATGTGTAAATGTCCAGTTGGGCTTGGTGCATAACGCACACGAATTTTTGACATGTGAACTCCTCTTTCCCGCATAATTAAGCAGATAATTGCGCCTGCTTTACTGCTCAAATTGTACAATCAATCGGCTGTTTAGTAAAGGGTCAATCCTTTTTCCCCTCTTGATACTCAATTTTCTTTTCAGGAGAATCATCCTTAATGTTGCGATTGGAATGGGCCGGCTTGGCAAAGATCATACGACCAGCCGCTGTTTGTAGGGCACTCGTCACTACAACTTCAATATGTTCATTCATGTAATGCTGTCCATCTTCAACAACAACCATCGTTCCATCATCCAGATAAGCTACCCCTTGCTGACGCTCCGTACCAGCTTTTACCAGCAGGACATTCATATTCTCGCCAGGGATTACTACTGGCTTCACTGCATTGGCTAAGGCATTAATATTCAGCACAGCCACATTTTGAAATTCTGAAACCTTATTTAAGTTGTAATCGTTTGTGACGATGACACCGTCTAACAGCTTCGCCAATTTAATCAGTTTACTGTCGACTTCATTAATCTCTTCAAAATCACCATCGTACATTTCTACCACAATACCGTCTTCTTTTTGCAAAGAATTCAAAATATCTAATCCACGGCGTCCTCTTACTCGTTTCAAGCTGTCCCCAGAATCGGCAATGTATTGCAATTCATACAAGACAAAATTAGGAATCATCAATACGCCTTCTAAAAATCCACTCTTTGCAATATCGTAAATCCGGCCATCAATAATCACACTCGTATCCAAAATTTTATATTTATGAAAATGATCATCGGCCTTACGATCCAGTACTTCACCTTCAGGGTTTTCCGTTTTTTTCGTTCGTGGGGTAAATATTTTCTTCCACTCATCAATCCGGGTAGTTCCCACCCGAAAGCCCAGATAACCTAAAAGAATCATGATTAAAATCGGCAGCGCACTATTTACAAATGGAACCGCCAGATTATAAAGCGGGTTAGTTACAAACAGGCCTAAAGTCAGACCAATGATTGCCCCTACCGTTCCAAACAGTAAATAAGTTAAGCTGAATTCGTTTAATTGTTTCTCGATTTTTTTTACTCCAGTTGTAATTGGTTCAACGAGGGCCAAAGATAATAATGAAAAAATAATTGCGCCAATCAAGCCGTTCGTCAAAGAATTATTTAACCAGAAGTTGTTTGTTTGTCCAATTGCCATCCAAGCTGCCGGCAGCAAAGTAATCCCCATGCTGATTCCAACTAAAACGATAATGACAGTTAATACACGTTTTTGCATAACTTCCCTCCTAAGTAGTCATTTTTTCTAGCAAACCCTGTTATTCTATATCAAGGTCTGTTAAGAAATTCACTTTAACACCTAGAGTGCTGGCACTCGTTGCCAGCAGCCTAAGCAGATAAATCATATTTTTTACTTGAATACTTTCCGCAGCGTTTCTCCTAAAGTAGCAACCGGAATCAACTCGACCCCTTTAGGTGCTTTCCAGTCACCCATGTTGTTTTTAGGCAGATAAACTCTTTTGAAGCCCAGCTTCTCAGCTTCTTTTATTCGTTGCTCTATACTATTCACTCGGCGTATTTCACCAGTCAAACCGATTTCACCGATGAAACATTCCGTAGCCTCAGTACCTTTTTCTTTGTAGCTGGAAGCAATCGCTACCGCTACTGCCAAATCAATTGCTGGTTCATTTAATTTTACCCCGCCAGCTGCCTTTAAGAAAGCATCCTGATTTTGCAGCAACAAGCCCGCTCGTTTTTCCAAAACCGCCATGATTAAGGAGATTCGGTTAAAATCTAATCCAGTCGTCGTACGTTTGGCATTCCCGAATACAGTCGGCGTGACTAATGCCTGAACCTCCACTAAAATCGGACGACTACCTTCCATTGCTACCACTATCGCCGATCCAGTTGCTCCTTCCAGCCGTTCCTCCAAGAAAACTTGAGAAGGATTAGCTACCTCAACCAGTCCGGTTTCTCGCATTTCAAAAATGCCAATCTCATTGGTTGATCCGAAGCGGTTTTTTACTGCCCGTAAAATACGGAAGCTGTGATGCTTTTCCCCTTCAAAATACAAAACGGTATCCACCATATGCTCCAGCATTCGTGGACCAGCAATATTACCCTCTTTAGTTACATGACCTACGATAAAAATCGCAATACCATTTGTTTTGGCCAATTTCAGCAATTCCGCGGTGGTCTCCCGTACTTGACTGACCGATCCTGCTACGCTGGAAATGTCTGGTTGCGTCATCGTTTGAATCGAGTCAATAATAACAAATTCTGGTTTGATCTTTTCAATTACACGACTAATTTCACCCATGTCTGTTTCCGGATATAAATAAAAGTCTGTATCACTAGAACCTAAGCGTTCTGCTCGCAGTTTGATTTGCTGCGCACTTTCTTCTCCTGAAACATACAAAACTTTTCCACCCGTGGCTGCCAGCTGATGAGAAACCTGCAGCAGCAAGGTCGACTTCCCTATTCCAGGATCACCACCGATTAATACCAACGAACCTGGCACTACACCACCACCGAGCACTCGGTTTAACTCTGCTAATTGGGTCTCAATTCTCGTTTCCTTTTTGAAAACAACATCTTTCAACAAGGTTGGCTGGGCCTTTTCACCGGTTAAGCTAACTCGATTGCGCCGATCCTCAGTATCTTGAACGGCTTCTTCCACCATCGTATTCCAGCGGCCACAGTTGGGACAACGGCCTAAATATTTTGGCGATACATAGCCGCACTCTTGGCAAATAAACTGTGTTTTGGCCTTTTTCGCCATGGTTCACACCTCTTTAATTTTAACATAAAACTATTTTTTTGGATGCTGATCAGAAGAGCCGAATCCGCCTGTTCGTTCATTTACTGCACGGTCATTATCTGCTTTCAAGAAAGGCAGAAAAATTCCTTGGCCAATTCGTTCACCTTTTTTAATCGTCACATCTGTTAAACCAAAATTCGTAAATTGGAACATAATATGCCCTTCGTTATCTGGGTTATTGTAGTAGTCGCTGTCAATCACGCCTACCCCATTACTTAAACTTAAAAAGCGCTTCAAGGGATTACTCGAGCGATTAGCTAATTGCAGGTATTCGTCCTCTCCCATATACGCCTTAATTCCTGTCGGTACCAGTACTGGCTTAACCAGTTTTTCTTCTGCATCTGCTTTTCCAGTAACCTGAGCCACTAGTTTTTTCCAAAATGTCGGAATAACAATATCTTCAGCCGATTCAAAATCGTAACCAGCCGCATTTTTAGTTGCTCGTTCTGGCAAATTAATACCTTTAGCTTGATAGTTCGTAACTACTTCAAATCCTCTTTTTTTCATAAGACGCTCCTTTAAAAATCATAGTGTTATTCTACCATAGAGAACGTACGTTTATGAAAATGTTTTGCGAAAACTATATGGAAATTTAGTGAATCTTAGGGATTTACTCTCAAGTGAAAAAGAGCAAAGCTATTCGTTCTGCTCTCGTAGGGCATAATTCGGATCAAATTCATCAATTTCAATATAAATATACGCCTTCTTGTCTGGCAACAAACTGCGAATCTGCCGTTCAATTTCATTAATTAATTTGTAACTGATTCCCTCATAATCATCGTTAATATCCATCTTAGCTGCAATCAATACTTCTTCAGGACTTAGATGGACTGTTTTTACATCAATTAATCGTTTCACTTCAGGACGTTGGAAGGCCTGTTGGATCTTCGCTAAATCGTTTTGAGAAACACTTTCCCCCACGATTAAACTGTAAAATTCTCGTGCCAAAAAGATTGAAGCAAACATCAATAACAGCCCAATCAATAATCCACTTAAAGCATCAAACATCGGGTTGCCGGTAAAAGTAGTCAGCAGTGTACCAATGATCGCCAAAACCAATCCGATCACGGCACAAAAATCTTCTGTAAAAATAATCAATATTTCACTGTGGCGGCTCTCATGCAAAAACGGAAATAACGGTAACTTTTCGGTATTTAACTCATGAATTTCCTTTAAAGCAACACGTAGCGAGCTTCCTTCAACTAAAATACCAAAGACTAAAATGACTAAGACAATCCATGAATTCTCTACTTGATGATTCGGATGGAATAATTTCTCCAAGGCCTCCATTACACCTAATGCGCCCCCACCAAAAAACAACATAGTAGCTACAATCGTGCTAAAAAAATATTTTGCACGCCCTTCACCAAATTGATGCAGGTCACTTTGCCCACGTTCCGCTCTTTTGTCCCCAAAAAGCAGCAGAATTTGATTGCTGCAGTCGACTATACTATGAATACTTTCATTCAACATCGCAGCACTGCCGCTGATCGCATAGCCTACAAATTTACTAATAGCCACTAAAATATTCGCAATCAAGGCTGCTAAAATAGCTGTTGGTCGCTGCTTATCCATACTCTCATCTTCCTTCTATTTCAATTCTTGCCCTCAGTATATAACAGAAAGAAGCTGAACCCGCAAATCGGCGCTCAGCTTACTCTTTTACAATTCCGTATAAAAACATATCAATCGCTGCAGGAAAAGAATTTCCCTGCTTATCATATGTATCAGGCTGCAAATAGGCTGCTAACAAAATGAACAACTGCTTCACTGCAAGTTCTACCTGAAGTTCTGGACGTAAGGCAACTCCTTCTTTTTTCAACACTTCAATAAAAGGTGCTTCATAAGAACCCTGCCACAACAGGTATAGTTCTTCTGCTGACGCCTGTGATAAAGCATAATGCATGTCGTGCATCATCATGTAAAAGTCGAAGGGATGCCGCTGACGCAAATAAACCATCATTTCTGTCAGCTTTTCGGTTAACGTCGAATCGTTTTCCTTAGCTAACTCTCGCAGCTGCAAACCAACCTCTTCTGACAAGGAACGCATCACAGCAACATAAATATCTTCCTTCTTTTTAAAATGATAATATAAATTAGGCTGCGTAATTCCCAGTGCGTCAGCAATTTGTCGGGTCGAAGTAGCCTCGTAACCTTGATTCATAAACAGCCGCTCAGCCGTTTCCAAAATTTTTTGGTACATGGTTGGGTTCACGATTTAATCGACTCCTTCTGCCGACTAATTTTTTGCAGTTCTTTGCGGATCGCTTGAAAAATACGTAATTTTCTAGCCTGCTTTACTACATGCCGCTGAGTGAATACTTGGTAGTCGTTTTCCCGAATCACTTGCAGAATTTCACGATAAAAATAACTGGCAGCCAACAGCGGTCCTCGGCAATCTTCATCAATCCAAGGCATCATTGTCAGTCCCTTTTGATAGCTTTCTTCAGCCCGCTTGGCTTCGTATTCCCATAATCTAGCGAACGCCTGCGTTTGACGATGCTCTTTGAGGTCCTCTTGCGTCACGCCATATTCAGCCATTTTATCTTTTGGTAAGTAGATCCGTCCCTCAGCTTCATCCTCGCCAATGTCTCGCAAAATATTGGTAATTTGCATAGCTTCGCCTAATTCCTTGGCCTCTTCAACAATTTTCACCCAATCCTTTGAAAGGATCGGCAATAACATCAGACCTACTGAACCAGCCACATAATAACTGTACTCTTCCAGCTCTTGTTGCGTTTCAGGCTGGGTGAAGTTCACGTCTCTACGTTGCCCTTCCAACATGTCATAAAAAGCCTGTATATCTAACGGATAATGTTCAAATACAACAGCCAATGCCCGCCACATAGGCTCGTCTGGACGCTCCCCTTTTTGAAACGCCCCTAATTGCGCCTTCAATTCAGCCAGCTTTTCTGGATTTTTTTCAACATCAATTGCATCATCTGCCCGTCGGCAAAAAGCATAAATAGCATACACGCTCATAGCTTTTTGCTCCGGCAATTTTGAAAAGGCAGCATAAAAGCTTTTTGAGTGATGCTCAATGATACGCTCACAGTAATCAAAATCTGCTTGATAACGCAGGAAATCAGCAACCAGTTTATCGGTCATCACGAACCAGCTCCTCTACTGCTAACTTGGCACTCTGCATCACAATTGGTACTCCCGCACCTGGATGGGTACTGCTGCCGCAAAAATATAAACGGTCTGCATAATCAAACTTATTGTGAGGACGATAATAGTTACTCTGTTTTAACGTTGGTTTTAAGCCAAACGTCGCGCCTCGATAGGCATTAAAATTATCGGCGAAATCTCTTGGTGTATACTGCTCCTCAAAGACAATATGCTCATCAATATCTGAAAAGACGGTTTCCTGCTTGATTTTATTTATCACATGATTGCGGTAAATGGTGCTGGATTCCTCACTCCAATCCGAAAACTTAGACAATTCTGGTACTGGAATCAGAACATATAACGCTTCATGCCCTTCCCTAGCCATTTCGGGATCTAATAGAGTGGGCACGTATAAATAGTAGGAAGGATCCTCTGGCAGGACACCTTGGTCAAAGATATCGGTAATATTTTTCTCGAAATCTCTAGCAAAATGGATGGAATGCAGTGCTTCTACATCATATTTTTTATCCAAACCTAGATAAAGCAAGAAGCAGGAACAAGAATATTCCATTTTATCAATTTTTTGATCCGTGTATTTGCCACGGTCTTTTTCATTAGGCAATAAATGCTTCATGGCATAAGGAAAATCAGCACCACAGACAATTGCATCTGCTAAAATCCGTTCTCCATTGACCAGTATGCCTACTGCCTCTTTATTTTCTATTATAATTTCCTGTACTTCCGTGTCACAATAAATCTCTCCACCCAGTTCCTCAAACAATCGCTTCAACCCTTGGGCTAAAGTATACATACCGCCCTTCATAAAATGAATGCCATACAACAACTCAATCATCGGAATGATGGTATAAAGTGATGGGCCCTGATAAGGTGAAATCCCAATATATAACGTTTGGAAGGCCAGCGATTTGCGCAGTCGATCATCTTTTACAAATTTAGAAATCGAACTATAAGCATCCCCGAAGGTTTTTAATCTTAGACCATTTAAAAGTGATTTAGGGTTGTAAAAATCCCAAAACGAACGGAAAGAGCGCATAATAAAGGCATCCTTAGCAATAAGGTAGCGTTTATATATATCCGCTAAAAAGGCAAAATAGCCCTGAGCATCTTCTTCAGAAATCCCTTCAAGCATCTTTGTTAATTCAATTAAGTCAGATGAAAATAATAACGGTTCATCATCTGAAAAATACAATTTTAGCATAGGATCAATTTTTTCCATTGGAATATAATCGTCAGGATTTTTTCCGCAAAATTCAAACACCTCTTGATAAATATCTGGCATCATAACAATGGTAGGGCCTACATCAAAGGTAAAGCCATCCTTTTTGATCTGATTCATTTTTCCGCCGACTTGGCTATCTTTCTCATAGAGCTGAACAGCATAGCCCATTTTTTGCAATCTTACCGCAGCAGTAAGTCCTGCGACTCCTGCACCTATTACTATTACCTTCTTCATTGTCATTCTCCTCCTTTTATCATTTTATAACTTATCAATTGATAAGTAAAAATATATAACTGAAAAATATGTCCACCAATGGTCTCCAGGAACATAAAAAAGCTGATTACTTAGCATAATCAGCTTTTTAAACTAGTCTACTTTTTCTTTGAGCCAACTAATTAATTGTTGGGATACTTGCAGATTTTGGTCATCAATCGTTGACTTTCCATCACCCTTTTGAGGTCCATAAGAACCAAATCCTGCATGATTGCCTCCGGGAATTTCTTGATAGTCTGCGTTTGCTGGCAATTCCTCTTTCGCCTCTTGATAAGCTTTCTGATTCAATACCTTATCATTTTCCCCAGTCAGAGACAGTACTGGTACCTTAACATCAGCTAAACTTCCTTTTTCATCGGGATAACTAGCTAAGAAAAACACTCCAGCTAAATCCTGTTGGTGCTCGACTGCAAAACGACTAGCCATTACGCCTCCCAAAGAATGTCCCCCAAGTACATATTTGCGATCTGGCTGCTCAGCTAACACCTTATCTCCGCGATTCGGTGCTAATACCGCTAAATCTAACGGCATCTTTACTATGTAAACCGGATAGCCCGCTTGTGCTACTTTTTGAGCCCAAGGACTATAGCTCCCTGGATCAACCAAAGCGCCGGGATAAAAAATAATCATCGGCTTCGTTTCATCTTCTGAGGGAAAATACAACCAGTCACTGTCGTCCTCCGCTTGATTCGTTACCTGTTGTGCGCTGCTAGTAGGAGAATACGTTTGTGTTTGCAAATAAACAAACCCACCTGTTAACACGACAACCAGTCCAATGAGCACTATTAGAAGAATCTTTTTCCATTTTTTCACTGCAATCGTTCCTTTCTTTCATTTCCATTCCATAATACCATCGGATACAGAAAATTTTGCAAAAGTTGCTTTAAGAAACGATCAGCCAACCTCAAAAAGACCAATTGTCATCATTTTCAGACAACAATTGGCCAGCGGTTTCTTCAATTCCTAGCCTTGGCGGAATAAGTAAATCTTTGTCCAAGGAGTCATAGACTTAATGTTGGACATATTATTATGTGGGAATGTGCTATGCCAGATTCTATCATGATTCGGAGTATTTCCCCAGAAAAAGCCAAGATGACAATCATAGTTTGGTTTAGAATAATCTGGTTCAAAATACAAAATATCTCCTTTTTTAGCTAACCCGCTTTGCAGCAAGGATCCTACTGAAGTAAATGTTTCGTACTGAACATTTTTAGTCAAGGCATCTCGCCAGTTGTAGCCGTTAGCGACTCCACCCCAAGCATTAGCAACATTGGTAATAGCAGCCAGATTACCACCCGCTCTTTTAATTACACTTGCGATAAAACCGGTACAGTTCATACCAGGTCCATTGCCATTAGGATCACCGTTAGGACTCATAGAAGTACTGGCATTGCCTGTCAAACCCTTGAAAGGGGTATATAAATAATAACGATCATTTTCGTGTTTAGCCAATTCACTGACAATTTGGTCACGAGTGAGTCCAAAGAAGCCTGAAGCCCACTGAATAACACTTTCTGGTTGAAAAGGAGTACTATACCAGCCAATTCCTTCATAACGCCAGCCCTGATTTCTTAAATTGTCTCGTTCATTACCGTTTACGGTGTAGTGATGGGCTCCGACGCCCCCATTAGGATTGTATACACGATAAACTGGCATTCCTGAATCTAGTGTGTGCCAACCAATTCCTTCATAACGCCACCCGATTCCTTTAAGCATATTGCGTTCATTGCCGTTCATTGTATAAAAATGTTCACCTGAGTTAGGATTATACAAGCGATATACTTCAAGCCCGGATAATATCGAGCGCCAACCGATTCCTTCATAACGCCAGCCTACACCCTTAAGCATATCCCGCTCGTAACCGTTCATCGTGTAAAAATGTTCGCCTGAATTAGGATTATAAATTCTATACACGGGTACATCTTGTACGACTGCTCGTTGTTCAGCTGCTCTAGCTTTGGTTGGTACTTCTGTTGTTTGAGCTGCTGCTTTCATCTGCTGCGGCACTTTTACTGGTGTCTGAACAGGTTTATCCGGTTCTTGTCTATTGGCTTCAGGTGCTTTTTCAACTTGTTGATTATTATTTGTAGTATCCACTTGATTGGTTTGTTCTTCGTTTACAGCGGGTAATTTTTCTGGATTCTCCTCTTGGCTATTTTGATTTGATTGATTTTCCTCAATCGGGGCTACCGCTTCAGTTGAATCATTTTCCCCTTCATTCAGTGGTGGAGTTGAAGGTTCCACATTTTCAGCAGGTACTTCTGGGGTAATAATTTCTTCTCCCTTTGTATCTGTCTCTTGGTTATTCTCCACAATGCTTGAAGGCGTTTCCAATTCCGCCGAAGGATATACCGAGCTGTTTTCGATAACCGTCGCTTCACTTACAACCTCAGAAGCAAAAACAGTTTCGTTTTCTTGCGTATATAATACTGCGGAAAATAACAATCCTCCTACGATCAGCAAATATTTCTTATTGCCTTTCTTCTGCATTCTAAAATCCATTCCTACACCTCCTAATTTTTCAAAAAAAAACAATTCTTATCTTGAATAAATTTTAAACTATTTGATTTACTCTTGTCAAAGAATCTTGATCATTTATGATAACATTTTTTTCTATTGGTTTTAAAGAGTAATCTATAGCATTTTAAAACTGCTGATGATAAAATAAACAAAGCACTTCTGTTACTTATAATTTATGTTTCAATAGATTACGGAGGAGATCATACGATGAAAAAGAGTGTTTGTTTGTTATTTTGTACTGCTTTTCTTTCTTCAATCTTTTGGGCAGGAACGGAAAGCCTAGCTATTGAAGATTCTTCAGCAACTGAATCAACTGTTGCAGAAACCCAAGTTTCCAGCGAATCAGAAACTTCTGAGAACCCCGTTGCCTCTCCAGCACAGGCAGCGCCTTCCGCAGAAGTAGATGCAACTGCTGATCAGTCAGCAGTTGTGGCTGAACCCTCTATGGCAATGACACCTACTACTTTTGCTGCAGCCCAAACGACAACCGGAATTCCCATGTATCGGCTGTATAATCCCAATAGTGGGGAGCATTTCTACACAGCGAATGGGATCGAAAGAGATCAAATAGTCAACGCTGGCTGGTATTATGAAGGAATTGGATGGTCCGCTCCGACTGGCGGCCAACCCGTTTACCGACTTTACAATGCAAATGCAGGAGATCATCATTATACTTTAGATGCGAATGAACGGGATCATCTAAAAGGGGTTGGTTGGCGTTATGAAGGAATCAGCTGGTACTCACCCGCTAGCGGACAGCCTCTTTATCGGCTGTATAATCCTAATGCAAAGGCTGGATCTCACCACTACACCTTGAATGGTGCTGAAAGGGATAATCTGCAGCGAGCTGGATGGCGTTATGAAGGAATCTCATGGTATGCTGTTGGTGGCGCCGTTGGTGTCAGCAACAATGTTCTGCTTAATGCTCCTTATATCAATCAAAATACGGCTGGAATGCCGATGGGTTGTGAAGCAGCCTCCTTGCTGCAAGCCTTACAGCTGAAAGGATACGCTAAAAATTACAATCTAAAATCCTTCATCAAGGAAATGCCGTTGGCTAGTGACAATAATCCCAATAATGGATTTGCAGGTCAACCAGATAAACTTATGAACAATGTCTATCAATCCATTTACCCAGCACCGCTAACTAACTGGGGCAGCCGTTATGGTAAGGTTGCAAACATCTCAGGTTCTTCTGTTGGAAGCCTTAAGCAAGAGCTGCGTAATGGGAATCCAGTTGTTGTTTACGTAACATTAAATTTTGAGAGTCCTCGCTATGGTAATTATTTCTGGGGAACAGGAATAAATAATGCTCATATCATGACCTTAGATGGATTTAATGAAAGTAATAATACGTACCATGTATCTGATCCTAACGCTGGAAAATATTGGATTTCTGGAGCAAAATTTGAAGCCAGCTATAACTTGAAAAAATTTGCTGTAGTTGTTCGCTAAGACAATAGCAAAAGACCTCGCTAAATTATCAGCGAGGTCTTTTTTTTTATTTTTAGGGAGAATTCGACCTTGTTTTTGCTTACTAATCAAACTCCACCATATTTCCGCGAAATCTTAATGGCAAATGACCCATTTGAACCTTCGAATTGGTCCGTTCATTAATGGTCACAGCGGACAAAAAAGCCCGCCATTGACTTTGAATCTCTTGTTCTTCCACCGTTTCTTTTATATTTGGACAGTCACTATCTTCAATTAGAGTGACTGCTCCATGATCAATCATTGCCAGTAAACGGTGGGTTTCATCATAGATCATCATTTGTTCGTTAGGGTAACGCTCCGCAAAATGCGGACATAAAAATGGTAATGAATAGTGTTTTGGTGCGATCTTACTAAATAGAATATTGCCGACATATTCAAAACGAACAAAGCCCGTAAATAAATGGACTTCCCCCAATAATGTTTTGATGGCCTTTCGCACAGCCAAAACTGCGGGATGACCTATATAGTTTTCCAACGAATCTTTAGTTCCTAAAGCAATTTCAATAGCATCCAATAAGGAACGTTCCTTGTTGGCTAAAGTAGCATAAAAACCGGTTTGAATAAATTGAAGGTTTTCAGCAGTTAAGCGTTGTTGCAGCCGACGGTAGATTTTTTGAGCCCTGGCTTCGTTAGTCGTTGTCCATTCACCCATGAACAGGCTTTCTGAAGCGGTCTCTGGTGTGAGAATCAAGACTGGAAAAGCTTTACGGGAAAAAGCTTGATCCACTAAGCACAGGAAGCCATAAAAACTGCCATCATACTCCCAGGTTTCTGTTATTTCCTCCATCTACTCACCGACTTTCTTTAGCATGTTCAAAGCGTTCAACGTCGAACAATGATAACTGCTCTGCTTTATTTTGAGTATTTAGCTGCTTCAAAGTCTGATATTGCTTGGAAGAAATCAACGAGGTAATGACCCACTCAGGATCACGAATCAGTCCAGCAGGGGTTTCGTGATTGCAGGCAATAAAATACTGCGCCCTTTTTATAACAATCCCCAGCTTCTTCAAATCACTCAAATGCAGGCGATAATATTTCCGGGCTTTTACGATATTTTGAGCACTCTTAGGACCAATACCAGGTACTCGAAGCAGCATATCATAAGAAGCTGTTTGGACATCTACCGGAAAACGATCATAATTTTGCACAGCCCAATTGGCTTTAGGATCAAGATACAGGTTGAAATTGGGCTTGTCATCCGACAAAATCTCATCTGCTGAGAATCGATAAAAACGCATCAGCCAATCTGCTTGATATAGGCGATGTTCCCGCAACAACGGCGGCTCGGTCGTAACAGCCGGGAGCAAAGAATCCTGATTTACTGGAATATAAGCAGAGTAATAAACTCGCTTCAGCTCATAACGTTGATACAAATTTTCAGCAATTTTTACAATCGAGCGGTCACTTTCTGGGCTGGCTCCAATAATCATTTGTGTTGACTGACCAGCAGGGACAAAGCTCGGACCTTTTCTAACAGCAGGCAAAAAGGCTTCTTCCTTTTTCTTCGTAGTAATCTGCTTCATAGGTTTGTATAAAGCGTAAGGGTCTTTGTCCGGTGCCAGCAGCTTTAAACTTTCTCTAGAAGGTAATTCTACATTAACGCTCATCCGATCCGCTAAAAAGCCCAGCTCTTCAATCAATTTCTCATCAGCACCTGGAATGGCTTTAACATGAATATAGCCGCGAAATCCCTTTTCCTCCCGTAAAATCTTTAAGGTTTTGATCAGCAATTCGCAGGTGTAATCGACATTTTTGATAATTGCTGAACTAAGGAACAATCCTTCGATATAGTTCCGCATATAAAAATCCATCGTCAAATCAGCTACCTCCTGCGGTGTAAAGGTAGCACGTGGAATCGCATTGGATTTCCGATTAATGCAATAATGACAATCAAAAATACAGGCATTCGTAAATAATAATTTTAATAATGAGACACACCGACCATCAGGAGTAAATGAGTGACAAATTCCTGATACAGCTGTACTGCCTACTTTTCCTTCACGAGTATTGTTGGTCACTCCACTGCTGGAACACGACACATCATACTTGGCTGATTCGGCTAGAATTTCAATCTTTCTTGTCAGTTCCATGGAATCCCTCCTAAACTATACGAACGTATGTTCTTATAATAAGCGATGCTTCGTTAGTTGTCAAAAAAAGCAGGCATTTAGCCAAGAAAATAAAAAATATTTAAATTTCTTATTTACATCTCATTTTTCTCAGTGTATACTAATCTTCAATTAGAAGTTGGAGGTCATCCTTATGATGAACAGAAATCACTCACAACTGAATAACAGCTTTTTCTTTAGCTTTTTTAGATAGGTTTGTATTCATCAAGATGGATGCAAACGACCTACGTTTTGTATCTATCTATGATGGCTAAAGAGTTTTGACGTACCACCAGCCACGTAGAAGTAATCGAAGTGGCTGAAGAATTCTATTCTCGTATTCCCATCATCCACTTAGTTTACTGAGTGGATGATTTTTTTATGGAAAAGGGGAAAATAAAATGAAAAAGAATGTATTGTTAGGATTAGGTTTAGTTAGCTTATTGGTATTAGGGGCCTGTGGTAAAGGGGATGCAGCAACAGATGACAACGTGAAAAAGGTTGGCGTTCTGCAAACGGTACAGCATGGTTCTTTTGATGAAGCTTACGAAGGATTCAAAGAGGGCTTAGCAGAAAACGGTTATGTTGAAGGAGAAAATCTGGAAATTTCTTATCAAAATGCTCAAAATAATCAAGACAACCTAAAGAGTATGAGTGAAAAATTAATCAAGGATCAACCGGATTTATTATTAGGGGTAGGTACACCTGCTGGACAATCCATTGCCAACGGAACAGCTGATATTCCGGCTCTAGTTACTGCTGTGACTGACTTGAAAGCGGCAAAATTAGTAAAAAGCTATGATAAACCCGGTACAAATATGTCAGGGACAACGAATCTTTCACCAATCAAGAAACAAATTGATTTGCTGTTGTCAGTTGCACCGGATGCTAAAAAAATCGGTTTATTATACAACGCTGGGGAAGTAAACTCACAAATTCAAATTGACGTAGCAACAGAATATTTGGAAGAGCTTGGTTTGGAAATCATGGTTAGAAATGCAACTTCAACCAATGATGTTCAACAAGCAACAACCTCCGTAGCCAGCGAAGTAGATGCAATTTATATTCCAACTGACAGCACCTTTGCCAGTGCAGCAACAGTGGTTGGTGAAGTGGTAAAAGAACATAAAGTTCCTTTAGTCGCAGGTTCAGTCGATCAAGTAAAAGAAGGCGGATTGGTCACTTTAGGCGTGGATTATGTTTCTCTAGGCAAGCAAACTGGGGAAATGGCTGCAAAAATTTTAGATGGCGAGGCAGAACCTCAAACAATGCCCGTGGAAAGTGCGAAGAATTTGGCGTTCTATGTTAATGAGGATATGGCAAAAGCATTAGGCATTGATCCTGCTAGCATCAAAGAACCAAAATAAACAAAATCAGCAGCCTCATTTGATAATGTTGAGGCTGCTGTTTGCGTTATTTTTACCACGGCAAACGTGTATCCACATGCTGGGTTAATTCCATACTTTCTTGGCGTTTTTCATTACGAACAGCTCGACGTTCTTCATACCCTGCACAAATATACTTTTCCTCCTCAGATTCTGGGGTGATATCCGGCAAAGTAATCTTTCTATCCAGGCTGGTAAAGGTTAAAAAGCTGGTAGCTGCTAAATAGCGC
This sequence comes from Candidatus Enterococcus ferrettii, assembly GCF_017377655.1. Taxonomy (GTDB): domain Bacteria; phylum Bacillota; class Bacilli; order Lactobacillales; family Enterococcaceae; genus Enterococcus_A; species Enterococcus_A ferrettii. Next base: position 24,335 of record NZ_JAFREL010000009.1, on the reverse strand, counting down.
TGACTTTTTAACAAATCTTCGCCGATCACCTTGACGAACACTTCCATAGACCGCTTGCCAGAGCCGGAAACATAAGCCTCTAAACAAACAGAATGTCCTTCATGCAATGGCAGCAAAAAGTCTAAATGATCCAGTGAAGCAGTAACTAAACTGGTCCTAGCAAAACGTGCTGCTGCAATTCCGGCAGTTTCATCCATCCAATGCATCAGTTGACCGCCGTAGAGAGCTTTGTGCATGTTCATGTGGGGATACATAATCAAATGGGTCTGAACTGACCGTGTTTCTTTACAAGTTGGCATTGCTTCTTCTTCCCTTCTATTTCTTCCCTATCAGTATACAAGAAAGTCAAACAGTGTTGGTAATTAGTGACTTAAAAATCGTTGTTTTACCTTTTGGATTTGTCGAGGCAAGCCCACAAGCGTATAAATAATTGTGCCCAGCCCAGCAATAAGGATAGAAATAAGCAAGGCGCCCACTCTCGTTTCTACTATAACAATGTTTTTTAGCTGTAAATAGGCAATCAAGCACAGCACGCTCATTCCGCCAGCAGCTAAGAGCAACTGCTTCAGGTAATTCCTGACATAGTGTAACGGTTGAATTTGGTAGTTTTGACAAATCGTTTGGTAGCATTGCATAGTTATTATTAGAAAAGCAAGCCCTGTTGCTAGATTTAGACCATAGCCTTTAGTCAGCCAAACCAACGGAAATTGCAGGATCAGCTTAATCACTAAAGCTCTCGTTACCAACGTGACCGCTGCACGATGCAACCCCACGGCCTGCATGATTGACAGCAAAATTGAACAGATACTCAGAATCGCAGTAGTCACGATTGCTACTCGCATGTAGCCTGTCGTCGCAGGATCATATCCGAAGAATACCGTATACATCGGTTCTGCCAATATAAGCATTCCCAGCGTAGCCGGCAATAAAAACGTCAGTGCTAGGCGCAACACATCGGAAATCCCTACCAACAAATCGTCTTTTTCTCGCAGTTTGGTCAATAAAGGCAGCGAAGTAACCGAAATGGACCCGATAATGGTAATCAGCAGCACCGTTAGCTTGTTAGGATTGGCTGAGGCTTGAGTAAAGAGTACTTCAATCTGAGCCAGACTTAGTTGATGAGTTATCGTATGCAAAATTCCTTTCAACGTTACCTGATCAATCAACTGGGCCAAGGAAATTGCTGAGCCGACATAAATAAATGGCAGTGATTCACGAATCACCGAAAGGACCATTGGACGCTGTCCCTGTAAAAAGACACTTGGCCGAAAAATAAAGAAACGCAATCGAAAATAGTTTTTGCGTTTTCCAATAAGAATGAGATAAACAATACTCACTAGCCCGCCAACACAAGAGGCCATCGTACTGATCACCACAGCAGAAAAAATGCTGCCATGCAGAATCATACGGATATAGAATGTTCCCGCTAAAATAACAATTACTCGGATCAGCTGCTCTAAAACGTGCGATATACTGTAAGGAATCACATCACTGACACCTTGGAAATAACCTCTTAAGGCACTCAGTATGGGAATTATCATTAGCGATGGACACAAACTGCGAATCGCCCAGACGGCTTCCTGCACATCACTAACTGGGCTGATGCGGCTCAATAGAGGCGCAAAAATGAACATCATTACCGCCGAAACAATCCCGATCCCTTCCATAATTCCTAAAGAACTCTTGAAGAGCAGCTGAACCTTTGGAGTATCATCCTTTTCCGCCGCGATTTTTTTTGCAATTCCACTAGGAAATCCTGCAGTTCCTAAAGTTAAAAACAAGGCATAGGGCAAATAGGCTACATTGTATAGTGCCTGTGCTTGTTGTCCGGCATCCTGCGAGCCCATCATCATCAACCAAGGGATTAAATAGACAATCCCTAAAATCTTACACAATAAATTAGCCGAAGAAAGCCAAAAAGTGCCTGATAAAAGATTCTTTTTCATTTGTTCACCTTTATTTTTCTCAGTATGCTCTCATTATAGCGAAGTTTTTTAACAGCACCTGAGCGGACCAAAACCTTTAATGAATTGTTTACCTTCCAAGTTCATTAAGTTTAGTGATTTGGGCGTTCATTCATCGTATGCCAGCACAAAAGAAAAGCACTGCCCAGCTTTTGCCGGACAGTGCTTCTATCGTTTATTTCACAACTAACGCTTGGTCCTTCGCTAAGAAGAAAGGTCGTAAGTAGGCTACCGTGTTGGATAGCGGCAGCACATCTTCAGATAACGAAATATTCAATTCGCTGCGAAGGTAGTTGCGGCGAGTTTGAATTCGAGCCCATAATTCTGGGTACTGGGTTTTAATTTCCGCCTGCAAGGCTTCGTCAGCTAAAGCAACACATTCTTCTGCACTGGTTCCTTGATAGCCCGCGATCGAAGGAATAATATCAATCTGGAAAATCATTCCGCTTTTTAAAACTTCATTGGATTCTGGATAAACGGGTGAAGACATCCATTCTTCATCGGCAACTAAATGGCCCGGATTCAGTTCCCAGCCGTAAGTCTCTTTTGGCAGCACTTGTTCAATTGCTTGATAAAGTTCGCCACCTGTTCGACCAACACAGGTTTCTTCCAGCCAAGTTGCCATCGCCTTAAAGTAAGGATAGACTACTTGATCTAAATAGTCAGTCTGATTTTCTGGCAATTGATTCGTCTGTTCAATGACAAAACCAGAACGGCTGGATAATCCGCCTTTGTAGCCAATTGTCAGTGAAAGCGGCTGGCCTGTCTGAACCTCTTTATGGGTAGGATAAAAATTGGCTTTTTCAAAACGAACCCCTGCTGCAGCAATCGTTACTACTGAATTCAACTGACCTTCGCCGTTTAAAATTTCGCCTAATTCACTTTCCTTAATGCCAGGCTGCACCGCATTCATCGCTTGCAGCATTCTCGTAGAAGCCAAATTTGCGCCGTACTCATAATGCGCCAGCTCGTTGGGATTATTAACGGTTCGAGCACCATAACTGCCATGAATAAATAGATCGCAGGCATTCCACAATTCAGCAGCCCCGGCTGCTTCCTCTAACGCCTGAATGATGAAATAAGGAACATCCAGCATTCGTTTACCCTCGGCCATTTTAGGTGTAAACATTTTCCAGCCGGCTACGCCAATCTTTTTGGCCTCACCAAATCCTATCTCTGCAAAAATTTCACTTATTGGACGCTCATTGTCCATTGGCTGATTAGGCAATGAAAAATACGGTGTATGATAGAGCTTCGCATCGATACGAGCGTATTTAGACATCTTTAAATTTTCATTTCCTAGAACTAGAGCGGCTTCCCCAGTCTGATGGATGATTAGCAATCCCTCTTCAAAACGAGGATAAAAACCAGTTAAGTATTCAAAGTTTGAGCCATGCTCCTTGTCGGCGTAGACAACCAAATAGTCATATCCAGCAGCCGTCATCTGCTCCAAAATTTTTAATTGGCGCTGCTTCATCGTTTCATCGCTTAAAAATACAGGTGCAACATCTTCATGAATTGTGGGTTGCTTGACAGTAGTTAGTTCGATCGTTTTCATTTAATCTTCTCCTTAAGGAATAATTAGTTCAACATTGTTTTCTGCTAAAGCAGTGATAAATTCAGTTGCAGGCGCTTGATCGGTTACCAAAACATCAATTTCACTTAGTCCACAAATCTTGAACAGTCCCGTGGTTCCAAGTTTGGTGTGATCGGCTAGAGCAATGACCTTTTTACTTTGACGAATCATCTGACGTTTAACCAGTCCTTCTTCCTCCGTATGGATAAACATACCTTCTGAATTGATTGCAAAAACCCCTAATAAAGTATAATCCACCGAGTATTCGCTGATTTTCTGGACCGTTTCTGCTCCGTAAATAAAGAGCTGCTGCTTATGAAGCTTACCGGGCAAAATACTGATTTCATTGTTGTCCAGCTGAGCCAGCAAGGTTGCATGGGTCAAAGAGTTAGTAATTGCTAATAGCCCTTTCCCTTCTAAATAAGGGATTGTCGCCTCAACAGTAGTAGATGAATCCAAAATCAGCGAGGAATTGTTTGCGATTTGCTCAGCTGCCAACCGTCCCATTTGATTTTTAAGCTGCTGATCACGACTGGATCTTTCCTGATAGTCGAAGATCAATGCATCTCGACTAATCAGCATGGCGCCGCCATGAATTCGCTTGACGATATTTTTTTGTTCTAGCTTAATTAAATCGCGCCGAATGGTATCTTTAGAAACTGCTAGCTCTTCAGCCAAAGCTTCCAGAGATGCACTCTTTTGCTGCTCCAAAATGCTCTTAATTTTGCTCAACCGCTCTTCTATCAACATTGTTGTTCTCTCCTTCTTTCCTACCATACCACCTTTTGCATTCTTTTTCAACATAAGTATGCAAACCATTGCAAAATAATGCACCGCCTTTTAGTTATGCTTAACCTTATTTTATTTGACTATCATTAAAAATATGCTATTCTTATTCATAATATTTTAACAAAGGAGTGAATGTGATGCGTATCAATCGGCCAACCCGTTTCTTTCCCATGAACTGTCAGAACATGATGTGTCGATGCGCATCGTGTTCTTTGGCGTACGTTTAGATTGCCATAGGCGATCCAGCCAGGGGACTTGATGGAAATCAAGTCCCCTTTTCTTTTACCCAGAAAGGGAGTCTTATTATGAATTTTCAACAATGCCGTTATGCCGTGGCAATTGCTGAAGCAGGCAGCTTTAGTCAAGCCGCAAAGGATCTATTTGTTACCCAGTCTAGTCTTTCTACTGCCATTAAAGAGTTGGAGACCTCTCTAGGTATCCGGTTGTTTCATCGTTCTAAATCAGGTACTCGCTTAACTGAAGATGGCAGCGAGTTTTTAGTGGCCGCACGCCGGATTTTGGCTCAGGTCGAATTATTGGAGAATCAATATCAGCCGAATAAGAAAAAAGATTTTATCGTAGCCGCTCAGCATTATGATTTTTTATCGCAACCTTTTTTAACTGTCTTTCAACAGTTTCAAACCGAATGCCAGCACTTTCATTTAATTGAGACAACGACTCAAAAGATTATTGAAGGCCTGCAAAGCTTTCGCAGTGAATTGGGAATCCTATACCTAACACCGACAAATAAACGTTCTTTAGAACGGCATTTTGCACAAGAGCAGTTAACCTTTCAGCCTTTAGGAAAATTTGTCACTCAGATTTTCCTGCGCAAAGACCACCCATTGGCTGACAAAGTACAGATTACCGTTCAGGATTTAGCTGACTATCCACAAATTCGTTTCAACCAGGAGGAATATGAATTTTCTCATTTTGAAGAGGATCCTCTGGAAATCCCTACAAAACAAGCTGTGATTTATGCCAATGATCGCGGTACTCTGTTGAATCTGTTGTGCGGCTCAGATGCTTACGCCTCGGGTTTGGGCATTGTAGAAGGCTTTGCCAAGGAACAAATTGCTTTGATTCCTTTAGCCGATTCCGATATTCATACCTTAGGCGTTGTTTATCATCAACAGCGCTCTCTGAGTAAAATGGCTGAGCTTTTCATCGAAGAAGTTCAAAACGCCGTAGACCAGTCCATTGTATCTATTGAAAAATCCAATGGCTGACCATCAATAACAACAATTATCCAAATGACCTTTCTCTTGGTATAGTTAGAAAAAGTTAAAACAAGGAGGAGAACACGTATGTTAACAGTCACTAGTTCTGTAATGACAACTGAATCAATGAACATGGCTTGTCAATGCATGCCGTGTTCTTTAGCGTACCCTTAATGGAATGAAGTTCATTCTAAATGGTGCACTAAAGGACTTGATGCTGAATCAAGTCCTTTTTTCTTTGGTTTAGTTGAGAAAACATTCACAAACCCATTAACCCTAAGAAGCTATTTGCCCTGTCCTTGTCACAATCTGTCCATTGCTTGCATCGATTTCAAAACAAAAAAGGAGTGTTTACATGTCAAAAAGAGAGTTGGTTTTACGTGCACTGCATCAACAAAAAGTGGAAAGAGTTCCGGTTGGTTTTTGGTTTCATTTTATTACTAATGAAGAGGAGCTTCGACAGCCGATTCCTGAAGTAATCGAACGAAACATTGCAGGTCATCAAACATTTATCGCTGAGTTCCAACCAGACTTTGTCAAATTAATGAGCGATGGGTTCTTTTATTACCCTAATGAACAAATTGCCCAAGCTAGAACAATTGATGACTTGAAGGACATTCAATCGATTGGCAAGGAGCATCCTTGGATTCAGCAGCAGGTGGCATTAGTAAGGGAACAAAAGAAGCACTTTTTAGAGGATATTGCGGCTTTTTACAATATTTTTGCACCAGCTACCTACTTTAAATGGCAGCTGCCTGGAGGTGAAGCTCAGTTTGCAGAATTCTTGCTAGAGAATCCTGAACTGACACAGCACGTATTAAATGTGATAGCCGAAGACATCTCACACTTGGTAACGGCTGTTTTGAGTCAAACCGATATTGACGGAATTTACTTAAGTGTCCAAAATGTGCAGGATCAGCGAATTTCTTCTGACATTTACGCACGATTTATTCGTAGCTCCGACTTAATTGTTCTTGAGGCAGCCAATCGAATCTCAGCCAACAACATCCTGCATATTTGCGGATATGAAGGAGCTACAAATGATCTGTCTCTTTATCAAGATTATCCTTCCGCAGCTGTCAATTGGGCTGTTGGTCCTGAACAGGTTTCCTTAATTGAAGGAAAAAACTTATTTGACCGAACAGTAATTGGCGGGTTTGATAATACAGCGAACAGTATCCTTTACCATGGGAATCAAACGGACATTCAACAAGCAACGCAAGCTTTGCTGGAGGAAGCCGGTGAAATTGGTATCATTCTAGGAGCAGATTGCACCGTGCCCAGCGATACTCCACTGGAACATTTGCAATGGGTTCGGGAAGTTACTTATCAGTAAAATAGTGTTCAGCGTCACCATCAAACGTATTCTTCTATGAAAAATACGTCCCATCATATTAACAAGGAGGCAGCAAAATGAAAAAACTAGTTATTGGTTTAGGAATCATCTTGGTACTGGCCGGAGGGACCTTCTGGGTCAGGCAAAGCAACCAGCCGGAAGCCGCTGATGAACAGGTGACCACCATCAAAGTCGCCCACACTCAAAATTACGTTCCCTATGATTTCATTAACGAAAACGGCGAATCCGATGGGTATGAGGTTCAGGTATTAAAGGCCGTCGATAAAAAACTCCCCCAGTATAAGCTGGAATACACTGGTACTAGTGACGATGATTTGCTCATTGGATTAGAGTCAGGAAAATATGACGTGGGGGTTAAGGGTGCTTGGTACACCGCTGAACGGGCGAAAAAATTTATTCTGCCGGAAGAAAAGATCGGCGCCAGTATCATTGGTTTTACCATTCGTAAGGAAGATGCTGGAACCATCACAGATATTGACTCGTTTGCAAAAACAGGAGGCAAACTAGTCCCAATCTCCCCACAAAATGCGCAATGGAATGTAATTGAGGAATACAACAAAGAACATACCGATCAACCAATCCAGTTAACAGCTGCCGAAGCCTTTAACGTAGCTGATGCCTATGCCTGGGTATTAGAGAAACGGTATGACGCCTTTTTTGATATCAAGCTTTCCTATGAGGAGGCGATTCAAAATGAAGAAGGGGCTTATCATCAATATGCTGATCAGCTCACTTATGTTCCTTACAAAGGAATTCCAACTTACCCGCTCGTGCACCGTAATGAACAGAATAAGGAATTTGCTAAAGCTTACGAAGGAGCAATTCGTGAATTAGAAGACGATGGTACTCTTCAAGCGCTGTCGAAAAAATATTTTGGTGAGGATGTTTTTCAATTTATTGACAAGAATGACTAAGGAGGAATTCGATGGTCTCTTTTGATCCAGCACGTATTCTTCAGGTGCTGCCTAAGCTGCTGACGTATTTACCCGTTACGCTGGCAGTTGTAGGCATTACGGTTCTTTTAGGAACACTTCTAGGCGGAATCGTCGCCTGGGGGCTGCTTGCTTCAGATAACTATTTGAAAAAAATTGCGGAGAGCTATGTTTTTGTTCTGCGTTGTACGCCGCCGATTGTTCTATTGTTCATCGTTTTTTATGGCTTTCCCCGCTTCCTTAATTGGTGGCTGGGTATCCAAAGCGATGGCTGGTCTCGAGGAGTCTTCGTGATAATCGCCATGACTTTATTGTTTGCAGCTATTATTTCCAAAGTCTTTACTTCGGCCTACTTGTCGGTACCTAAAGGACAACTGGAAGCCGGATTGAGTATTGGGCTATCCCCTTTTCAAACATTTTATCGTATCTTATTGCCGCAGGCAGCCCGGATTGCTTTGCCCAACTTTTCTACTGCTTTACTTAATTTGATGAAGGATGCCGCTTTGGCCTACACCATCGGCTTAATTGATGTGTTAGGCGGTGCAAACCTTTTGATTAATCGCAACTTCGGCAACTTTTCGCTGGAAACTTATACCGCGGCTGCGATTATTTATTGGGGCTTGGCTTTCGTACTGACCTTAGCCACTCAAGCTGCTGAACACCTTCTGACACCTAAAGGATACTAGTTCCACTATTCCCAGCTTCGTTCCCACAGAAAATAAATCAAACGAAGCATGCGAATGAAGACGAAGGGTATCCAGTCTGAGCACCAAACTGATTTTTCAAGGAAAAATGATTGCCTTGATATAAAGAGGGAGTGAATGAAATGGATTGGCAATTTATCATCGAAACCTTTTTCTTAACCTTAAGAGGGGTTCCTACCACTTTGGCTATTATGGCAGTAGCCTTTGCTCTGAGTTTTTTGCCAGCTTTACTGCTTGCCTTGGCACGAATCCACAGGGTTAAAGGAATAACTGGTTTTTCCATGGTTTACCTCGCTTTTGTGCGGGCGACACCGCCGATTTTACTGATTTTATTCTTTTACAGCTTGCTGCCTAGTGTCTTAAATGTTTTCATGCAGCGGATTGGAAGCTCGGTAAATGTCTTTGATTTTAATCCAATTTTCTATGCCTTTATCGTTTTCGGCTTTTTAACCACTGCCAGCTTATCGGAAGTATTTCGTTCGGCTTTGATGACCGTAAACAGAGGCCAACTGGAAGCTGGTCAGGCCATTGGTCTAAGTAATTTTCAAACCTATCGGCGGATTATTTTTCCTCAAGCCTTGGTTTCGGCATTGCCGAATTTATGCAACCTGATGATTAACTTAGTCAAAGGGACCTCTTTGGTTTTTGTCATGACGGTGCAGGATATTACGGCTATCGCCCGCGTACAGGCTGCTTATGGTTACCATTATTTTGAGGCTTACTTTGTCATCTTTGTTGTGTATTTACTGCTATGCGGAGCAATTCAAGGCGTGTTCTCGTTGCTTCAGCATCGAAATTCTCAACGTACTAGTAAAAACGTTCGAAAGGAGCTTTCTCATGCTAAACGCTACTCATATTCACAAAAGCTTTCAGCAGCAATCAGTTTTAAAAGACGTTAGTTTGCAGGTAAATCAAGGAGATGTCATTGTTATCCTCGGCCCTAGCGGATCAGGAAAGACGACCTTCTTGCGTTGCCTAAACGGCTTAGAGAAGGCGGACAGCGGTGAATTATCACTTGCCGATGCTGCCTATGACTTAGCCAAAATTTCCAATAAAGAAATTTTAACCCTCCGGAAGAAAACAGCCTTTGTTTTTCAACACTACAATCTGTTTGCCAATAAAACCGCTTTGGAAAATGTCTTAGAGGGCTTAATTATCGCACGTAAGATTCCTAAAGCGGAGGCTTTGAAAACTGCCCACGAAGCCATCGCCAAAGTGGGTTTGTCTAGTCATGAAAATTACTATCCTCATGAATTATCTGGTGGGCAGCAGCAGCGGATCGGAATCGCGCGAGCAATTGCTGTAAAGCCGGACGTGTTGTTGTTTGATGAACCGACTTCTGCATTGGATCCCGAATTGATCGGCGATGTTCTGCAGGTGATGCGTCAGCTGGCAGAAGAAGGCATCACGATGGTGGTAGTTACTCATGAAATGGGCTTTGCTCGTGACATTGCCAGCCATGTAGTTTTTATGGATGAAGGTCGAATCATTGAAGAAGGCCCCCCTGAGGAATTCTTTGCGGCACCAAAGGAAGAACGTACGCAACGCTTTTTAGCTCGGATTAGTTGAAAAAGGAGAAACGCTGCTTTCGTATACAGCGCTTCTCCTTTTTATGCTTTCAGCCAGCTTAAAAAGAAAGCATTGAGCTTATCTGAAGAAATGGCTGGGCCTTTATCCAACCCCTGCACATAGGCACTAAAGAAGGTCAGCTTTTCTTCTAAAAATTGATTCAATTGAGGAATACAGGTTTCCAAATCCAGCTCATCCCCCTGTTTCTTTCTAGCAAGCAGGTCATTTATGATCTGCAGCAAGTCTGCGGATAAATCAGGCAATGTCAGCAGCTCTTCAAATAAAACTGGCGGCCGCTGATGATACGTCTGAATCCACATACAAGCCAATACTGGACGCAAAACATAAAAATATTTCTTGATCCGCACCTGCTCCTTTTTCAAATACTCTCGATAGTTGCCCTCTGCCATATGCAGGTAGTGGTAAATCAAACGTTGTTCGTTGAGATTTTCTTCACTCAATTGTCGAAGTTCAGCAATGAACTGTGGGTTTTCGCAATAGACTAACGGCGAGTTCAGCCATTCCAATAAAGCTGGATTGCTTTTTTGCAGCAACTTTAAGGTTTTATCTAAATCCCAGCCGCAAATATCCAACTGATCACTAATGGGGATTTCCAAATGGTCTGCTGTCTTTTCCAGTTTTAAGTACCAATTTTTGGGACGTCGATAAATGAATCGCACATCAAAATCGCTATCTTTAGAAGGAAATCCCCATGCACGACTGCCGCTTTCAACAGCGTATAAGATATCAAGCTGTTCCTGCTGTTCAATTCTATGCAGAGCTTGTTGAATTTTTTGTTCCATTTTCTTTCCTCCCTTATTTATAGTCTTGGATCGAAGGCTGATTCCTTCTCCATCTCAAACAAAAGATTGGCTAAAAGATTCAGGTATTCTGTGTTTTCCTTTGTCAGCTCAGCTTTTGGCAGTTGCAAGAGTTCTCGAGCCAGCTCATATTCCTTGATCGAGGTTCGCAGCTTATGGGAAATATTTTTCCCCTTAATCAGCTTTTGATAATAATGGGCGCTGTGATAAGTAAAACCATAGATTAGTGTTAGATAGGCTTTATTTCGAACCTTTAAGAAAGGAGCCGCTCCCTTCTTCTGCGTTTCCGGCTTAATTACGATACCTTCCATTTGCTGCTCCAGCGTCATTTGATCAAAATAGCTTTGAGCTTGTTCTTCGGCATTGGCTGTTGTTAGATCCAGCAGTAAAAATTGATCTCTATTTAGAAGCTGATAAATTTCTGAAGTAGGCTTGTTGACAACCTCTTCTCTATCTTGATACACAACCTTCAACAGGTCAAAGGCCTTGAAGCTCAGTGGCGCATCTTTACCGTACAACTCAATTTGTTGTTGATACAGGTGCAGGGCCTCTTGCTGTTCAGCAAACGGAACTTGGTTGGGCAATACTTTCAATAATTCACGAAATTGTCTGGCAGCATGTTCCCCGTATTTTTCAGTCAGCTGTTTTTTTGATAAATGATAACTGTCAGCCGTAAAGTCAGAGGCGTTTAGTTTGGCTGTCAGCTGCTGGAAGTGTTCTGAGAATTGACTGCTCTTTAGAAAATCCAGTTCCACCTCAATTCCTTTGGCTACTGGCCAATATTCTTGGTTGATTAGATTTTCGCCTAAGGCACGCCATGGCAGCAGTTCTCCATCTAATAGAAGCATTTTTATTTGATTTTTTTCCATATATGAAGCAAATTGCTGCTGCAGCTGGGCAAAAACCTGACCCATTTCGGGTAGATGAATCTTATAGCCCTTGCGAGAAATTGCATAGCAATCCTCTAGCTTTTCATGAAGATAAACGTTGGCTCTGGACCCCATATATTTTGGCTCCAGCACAACTTGTTGCACGCCTTGCTGACGATAATAGGCCAGTGCTTCTTGCAAAGATTCCAGATCATTTTGTTCGCTGTTTGCTGCTGCAGGCGCCATTGTTCCTGAGAGATACTGCACCTGATTATTAGCCATACGCAGCACTCTTTTTTGTTCCTTTTCAGTCAATCTTTCCCATGATTGTAGTTTGGGACGACCGAAAAGAACTGGCAGCTCTTCAGTTTGTTCATTGATAGAACCTACCGCTGTTTTTGCATTGCCTTTAGCAAAAATTTTAAGCGCACTTAGCTTGTTGCCATAAACAGTCCCTGTATCAATCCCATATTTATTTTTCACCCGAAAAATATCTTTAGCAGCAATATGGCCGAAAATGTGAATGGGCAAATTATACATACTTTCTTCTTCCAGCCATTGCAGCTGCTCCTGCACCGGCTTGTCACGATTCAAGCGGAAGTTTCGCTGATTGCGCAGTGCAGCACTGTCCATTTTACCTAAGAATTGTTGGTGACATGGCGCATGGGTCACGATGAAAGACTGCTTTTCATCGCCAATTCGACGAAGAAACGGGTGACTTTGCTCCACTAGCTGATTAAATTTTGCCAGAAGCTGCGGCTGAGATTTTAAGGTATGAATCGAAGTAAAATGCTGATCAATGACTGTCTGCTCGGCGTCCTTTATTTCCCCTTTTAAATACTGGTACACAAAATGTTCATGATTTCCAACTATCAATTGAAAATAGGCGCGATTTTGAAACAGGAACTCAATCATTTCTGCTGTCTGTTCCCCTTTATCAATCCAATCGCCCAGTAAAATTAAATCCAACGGCTCCTTGCTAGCAATTTTTAATTTATTTTTGTCTACTTGATACCCCAGCTTCGAAACCAATCTTTTTAAATCTGCGACCGACTCGTGGACATCACCAATTACGGCATAATCTTTTTGGTTGGATAGTAATGTAGCTAGATACGCAGACTTATTTTCTACTTCAACAGTGATCTCTTGAAAATTTTTATGTTTAATTCGATGCACCGCAGCATAGTTTTCCTTTGATAGCTTAGGCAGTACCTCTTTTTTTAAACGGTCTACATGCTTCGTAATTAGCACTTTGGATCGCTCGGAGGCATAGAATTCTTCTCTGACATAATCGAAGACTACCGCTTCTACGCGGTAATGATTTTTCTCAGCAATTTCCCGAACCTCCTGCCGAAATTCTTCGGCTAACCCGATGGTATCGACAACAACGAACTCTGCGTTCACAGGATAGCTAGTTAAAAAATCCAGTTTTGATTTTAGATATGGAAAGGCAATTCCTGATGCCTCCATCATACTAGCTGCATATTTGTCATAGTCTCGCCCCAACAATTCGCGACGCATGTCATCTGAAGACAAATGATGACTATTGGTTTGGAAATTTTTTTCGGCTGCTTGGAAAGACAGCTGCGGCAGTAAGACTTCTTTCGTAAAGGTTGTCTTCCCCGATTCAGTCGGTCCAATTAATAGAAAAATCGTATGAACTTGGGTGGTTATTTTCATGCTGTTTGCTCCTTTTTAATCCGTGCTCCTTGGGTAGTGGCAATTCCGTTAACTTGATCACCGGTAGTGAAAAATTCAAGTGTATCAGCGTCGCCAACAATTTCCGTCAACCACTGCTTAAATTCTGCTTCAGTAAACTCAAATTGATGATCCTCGTGTCGTTTCCGATCCGCTGACAGTCCATAAAAGGAATTAAAATCCTTATTGGGTGTTGAAAGGATCAGTTGATGGAAGGGCAGCTGAAGTAATTTTTGCAGCAGCTTCTTCGCTTCATCTTTTGACATATGTTCGATGACTTCCATTAATAAGATGTCCATCGAAGCAGGCACATCGGCCTCTTCAAGTGATGCAAATAGCTGGATATTGGTTAGCTCCATTCGCTCACTTCGCTCCTTGGCATAGGCCAAGACAGCTGGATCAATATCAATTCCGATATACTGATTGACCTTCTTAGCAAGGTGAAAATACGCACCTCCACCACAGCCAACATCTAAAATTGCATGGTTTAGATCCAGCAGTTCTTTTACCTTCTCAATTCGGGAATAGCTGGTCCCGCGGTAAGTAAAGGAAATCTGCTCCTGGCTGTTTGCCTCTAGTTCTGCTTGATACTTAATAAAAGACTGTTTACTATACAAAAATTTTCGTACAAATAAATTGCGAACATAATAAGGTGCTTTGATGGCGTGTAAAGATTGAATGCAGCGCTGAATGAGCGTATCACTCTCATCTAAAAACGTGCTGCTTTCTTTTGCCAGCAATAAGAGAAGTATATAGCCCCCATGAAGCAGCTTATAAAGGGAATCCGCTGCTATCGTAATCCGATAAAATCCGGTTAACAGCAGCTCCTCCTGAACATCAAAATCTGGCAATACTCGTTGAAGGGAGTGAAAAAGCTCGAGCTTTTTTATTTCAACCATCGAAATCGTCAGCTGATTGCCAGATTTCCCTGCTTCCGGCTCCTTCATCGCAGACTTTAAGAATTCTGTCATTAATGCCAGATAAGCCTGCGGTGCAGAATATTGCTTAACATTCAGATAATGCTGCTGCTCTTCGCGAGTGGACCGAAACGAAAGCTCTGTACCATAATCCTGAAAATACAGGCAATAGGTTTGTGGTGTCTCATACCAGCCAAAGCTAGTGCCATTACGAATACCTCGCAACAGCAATCCCCCTTCTGGATGCTTTTTGATTAATTGGGTAAATTCCGGATGGTTGGAAGTTACTGTCATGATTGCCATTTTTTTGTCCTCCTGTTGTTTAACTGTCTTCATCTTACCCAATCACTCAAAATAGTTCTTTTAAAAAAGGGTGCGAACTTGATACAATGAAAGATAAATCAGTCCCAGGAGGTGGAGAGGCCGTGGCGAAAAAATTTCAAGAGCTGGTAAAGCAATTCAGTACGCTGCGCAGCTACACGCGAGAATTCTTAATTTACGGCTTTAAAAGTCGAGAAGAAATTACGTTGTCCAGCCCGCGAACCTACGACAATGAACGACGCCGTTTAGAAAGCCTGCTGCAGGACTATGTAGAGGTCCAAACGGTTAACAATAAAAAGATTTATCGCTTAGTCTTACCCGCAAATCAGGCAGACAATCCGCTGCACTGTTTGTGGCAAACCAAATCCTTTACTCGAAATGATATTTTTCTGCATTTTGTTTTGCTGGATATTCTAGCTTCACAAAAAAAATTGACCGTAAATGAGCTGGTTCAACAGGTAGACAGCTACTTGGAGGTCTTTAAAGACGACTATCTGATCGACAGCCTGACGATTCGCAACAAACTTAATGAGTATGCTGAGCTAGGGATTTTATCCAAAGCCAAAGAGGGGAAACAGTGGTTTTACTCTTTAGAGGAAGAAATCAACTTCACCCCTCAACAGCTGCGAGCCATTCAATTTTATAAAGAAACAGCTCCTATGGGGGTAATTGGGGATTTATTGTTGAAACGAATTTCCCCTCCAGACTCTCCCTTTTGCTTTAAACACAAGTATGACAGTCAAACATTAGACAGCGAATTATTGCTTACTTTGCTTCAAGCAATTAAGCAGCAGCAAAGAGTTCAGCTAACCAAAGTTAATGGTGTGGAGCTGAGCCTCACACCATTGAAGGTTTATTCCAGCTGCGAAAGCGGACGTCAGTATTTAGTAGGTATTCATTCAGGAAAACTATATTCTTTACGCTTAGACTATTTGGAAAAGGGTCGTTTGCTGGGTAAAGCAGAAAATTACCAGCAAGGCTTGGACAAGTTGGCTGCTGCGGAAAAAACAGCTTGGAACTGCTCCTTTACGATGACCCGAACAGTCAACTACCGAATTCTACTGCACCTGCCTGAGCCTTATTTGTACCAGCGGCTGCTCCGGGAAAAACGCCAGGGGAGCGTGACACCATTAGGCGATTCCTTGTATGAATTTTCAATTGATTTGATTGATCCTAAAGGCATGGAGCCCTGGCTGCGTACTTGGATTGGACGAATTGTACAAATCAATTCGCCTAATCGAACCTGGGAAAACCAGTTTTGGAAGGATGTATCCGCGATGAATCACTTATACGGGTTGGAGGAATAGTATGGAGCTTTTTTCGGAAATTCACAGTTTATATTACCAGTTGATGGCCCAGCTGCTGCAGACTAAAACAGCGGACGAACAACGGGAGCTGCTAGAACAAAATGGGTTTAAGGAAACACCCTTTGAGATGTCTGCCTATTTAACTGAGGACAAAGAAGGCTGGCACTTAACCAAGGACAAGCATACCATTTTAAAGCATTCACCTAAGTCCTTTCCCCTGACGAAGCTGGAAAAAGCTTGGTTGGCTGCCATTCAACAGGAGCAGAAATTTTCCTGCTTCAGCGACCCCTTTGATCTTGAAGAATGTGAGCCTTTGTTTAGCTGGCAGGACATTCATTATTTTGATCAATTTGTCAGCGAGGACAGCTTTACTGGCGCATACGCGCAAATTGTTCGCAAGCTGCTGCAAAGTATCGACGAACAGCAGGTAATGCAGTTAGACTATCAGGCTGCAGGCAAACAGCAAGCAACCCGTCACCTTTTCCAACCTTTAAAGTTAGAATACTCGGCAAAAAATAATAAGTTTCGTGTATTGGGTAAGCGGAAAAACGGTCGCAGCTGGAAAACAGTGACCTTTAATTGTTCAGACATCCAGTCTCTTGAGCCTGCCAAAGACAGCTCGATTGAAGGAATGGTTTGGTCTCCCCCGAGACTCTGCAAAATTGTTTGCCATCTGATCGACGAACGAAGTGCTTTAGAGCGCGCAACCTTCCATTTCTCCAACTATCGTAAAACGGTAGAACGGTTGGGGGATAATCAGTATCGCTTGACGGTTTTCTATGAGAAGAAGGACGAGACGGAATTATTGATTAATGTCCTCTCCTTTGGTGCTCGGATGAAGGTCGTTGAGCCTGATCATTTTGTCCAGTTGATTAAGGAACGGTTGATTCGGCAGAAGGAGCTAAGCCATCTTTAAGCTTCCTCTAATAAGCTACCTGCGAAAAGGGCAGTGACGGACAAGCGCGAAAAATAGATCAAAAGCACCAAGAGCAGTAGTCTCTTCGTACTTTTGATCTATTTTCTTTTGTCGATTAGTACGGTTTCCACGCTGTAGCGAGCCCATTTAGAAATGTCCTCGACAAACTGATTCAACTGATTCTTGGTAAAATGAGCAACCACTACATAGCAAGCTTGACCACTTACCTTGTAGAATTCCTCAACTTCCTTGAATCGATTGACTGTCGCTTCGACGGCTGCAAAATTGGCTGACTTCATAAACAGGCGAATAAACTGCTTATCCGAATAATTGATCGCAACCGTAAACTTTTTAAGCATGCCTTGCTCTTTCAGCTTGGTGATCCGATTCCCCACTGCTTGCCCAGTTAAGTGAACCTGCTCCCCAATTTCCTTATTGGTAAGACGGCTGTCTGCCGCTAAAATCTGTAAAATTGCTTCATCTAATTGATCCATACCCTCACCTTTTTCATGTTGAAAGTTTTTCCCTGAATTCTTTTTCACCGGGTTCTGTCTTGCGTCACTGCTTTTTCCTATACTAAATGTACCAACTACAAAGGAGAAGACAGATGAAACAAGGATTACTCGTTATTGATGTTCAAAATGATTATTTTTCCAGAGGCAAAATGCCCTTAGCGCAACCGGAAGCTGCACTGCACCAGATTAACCTTTTAGAGGCATATTTCCAACAAAAGAGCTGGCCGATTATTTATATTCAGCACGTCAATTTCAAAAAGAATGCGACTTTCTTTCAGCCTTGTACCACAGGCGTCCAGCTGCATTCAGATCTGCAGCTGAGTGCTGAATCTATTCTAATCAAAAAGCTGTTTCCCAACAGTTTTCATAAAACCAAGCTGGAAAAAATCTTGAAGGAACTAGGAGTCAAACAACTGGTCATCACTGGAATGATGACCCACATGTGCGTAGACTCTACCACCAGAGCCGCTTGCGAGCTTGGCTTTCATTCCATTGTCATTTCTGATGCAACAGCAACTAAAGCGTTAACCTTTTGCGGTGAAGCTGCCCCGGCTCAAGCAGTCCAAGCAGCTTTTCTTGCAGCACTTGGCAACTTTGCGACAGTTTGCAGTACAACAGAATACTTAAGCAGCTAAGTGGGCAGCCTTCTGCTCCATTTAGGAAAGCTGTTCGGCAAATTGCCAGGTTTCTCTATTGTTCGAGCAACGATACAGACAAGCAAACATCTTCCATTGGTCAATGCTGATGTTTTTCAGCAGACAGACTGTCGGTTCCAATTGATTGATCTCTGTTTGAGAAACCACGTTAGGTGACTGGAACAGCGCCAAACTGCCTGTCTAATCCCCCTAAGGAATCGTCACCACCGTTCTTTAAAGGAACTGCCGCTATTGCTGGTATAAGACAGCTTTTCCCGAATCGATAAAAGCCCAAGATTGGATTCACAAAACTGACATATTGAACCGGCTGAGGTACACTGGTTTCATTGCTGATTCTCTTTGTCATCGGCATTGATTTTCTCCTTGGAGGATAGTCATTCAATAATAAATAGTTCTGGATTCATAAAGCTCCTCGTCATAACCATGTTTTTCTTATTATCCTATAGAATAAACAGGTTGAACAGAGAATTAGAAAGCTTAATAGTAAAACATTGGTTCATGAGAAGACGTTGAGTGTATTTGTAATTTTTAAAGCCCGCTGCAATGCGCTTGCTTAATTTTAAAGCTTAAGCTTGCAGAAAACTGTTTACGTTACAAAAATAATCACGTAGAATATCAATTAGAATAGAATGATTGTTTTTTAATTTAGGGGGATTAGATGGAAAAGAAACGATTCAAAATGTACAAAAAAGGGAAACAATGGTTGGTTGCTCCTATCGTTTTTATAGGTTTGTTGAGTGCTGTTGGAATGGCGACTGGTGGAACTACAGCCTATGCTGATGAAGCACCCGCCTCTCCTAGTTCAGAATATATTCAAGTCGAAACTCCCCAGGCCGATGTGACTCCTGTGAAACCTGATGAGTCCGCAGTTTTGCCTGAGGATAACCAAAGTAACATTACACCACCACCTGCTACTGATCCCGGTGAGAACAATCAAACGGAGGAACCAGTAGTTGATCCGATTGAAGACCCGTCGACCGAGGTCAAAGATCCAGCTGTTGATCCGGGTGAGGATTCTTCTGCTGAGGATAAAGATCCTGCTCCTACAGAGGAGGATTCTTCAACTGAAACAGAAAAACCTGTTGAGGAAACCGAAGAACAACCTAAAACAGACCCTGTTGATTCTACAGAGGCTAATAAGCCTGCAGAAACAACAACGGACAAGAATACGGTAACTGAAGCTGCTGTTCCTGACAAGAACAAAGAGACAGCTCCAAAAGCTCCAGCTCAACCAGTAAAAGCGCAAGCAAAAGCTGCTGCAGCGCCTGCTAGCGCAAAGGCTGCGGAACAAGCAACCATTCAAATCTATCGCGTGTACAATCCGAATTCAGGGGAGCACCTGCACACGATGAATGCCAATGAACGGAATTTTCTAGTCAACCTGGGTTGGCGTTATGAAGGTGTCAGCATGCTGGTTACTCCAACTGGGCATCAGCTACACAGAATTTATAACCCAAATTCCGGCGAACATCACTATACATTGAACATGAATGAAATTAATATGCTGAAACGAGCAGGCTGGCGTTATGAAGGGATCGCCTGGCATACCCCAGCTACTGGCGTATCGATCTATCGTGTTTATAATCCTAATACCCGCGGAGCCGGTGCACACCATTACACAATGGATGCCAACGAAAGAGACACACTGATTCGCTCCGGCTGGAGAAATGAAGGTATCTCTTGGTTTTCAGCGGGGACTAAGCAGCCGCAGGAAATTCTAATGGACTGGTTCTACGCCCGTCAAGGACAAGTAACCTACTCCATGACCAATCGGAATGGTCCAAATTCCTATGATTGTTCTAGCGCTGTCTTTTATGCTTTAATGGAAGCCACTTACCTGCCTATGGGAACCTGGGTTGGGAATACAGATAGCTTGTTTGCTTTGGAGAACAAAATTCTTATGCCAATTTCAAGAGACCAAGTAAGACGCGGAGATATCTTTATTGCTGGTAAAAAAGGCAATTCTGCAGGTGCTTTTGGCCATACCGGTGTTGCAACCAGCAACAGCAGAATCATTCATTGCAACTACAAGGACAATGGCATTTCAGAAACGCTGATCGCTGGACGTACAGGTGACCCTTGTTACTGGTACCGTTTGGTAAAACGCTAATTTAGACTTAAACAACTAATGCACCTCTTTATGATTAGGCCATCGTTCTAATTATGAAGAGGTGCTTTTTATGTATGGATTTCTGTTTATTTTTAATTTATTTTGTATTTATTAGTCTTTATGTATATACTATTAACTGAAGAATAAAGTATATTTTCGATTTGTTTAATAAAAACTTATTGGGAAGAAACGATGTGAAATTGTAAGGAGGAGAATCATTGAAAAAGTTTGTTGGTTTATTGATTATCGCCTCATTTTTTCTGACGGGCTCCGCTTCATCCTTAGCGGCAACCTACAGCACTAGAGAAAAACCAAACGAGGCAATTGAAGATGCAAGTATTTGGAACAGAGATGTTGGTGACGGCATTGATACCTTCAAGTACGAAAATGGGTATTGGGTACCTTTTGAAAGTACGTCAAAAAGAAGAAGCGCAGCCAGAGAAGACTATCTTGAAAAAGTAGTTGCGCCAAACAAAGAAGCGCGGAAACAAGCCGAGAAATTGCAGCAGGGCTATATTGACGAAGTAAAAGAGGATGCTGAAGTCTTTGATCATTTAACAGAAGACGAAAGTATGCTGGTTGCTTACACCGATGAACAAGGGAGCCATCAAGTGAGAATCCCTAAGGTTGAGATGCCGGATGAAATTGCTGAGCCTGCTAAATTCTTTATTAGTGAAATTGTTCCCGAGCTGCTGCCAGTTTTAGCAACAGCTGATCTAGCGAAACCAGTCACTCAAAGTTCGAATCAACCAGCTGCTCCTGCATTAAAGGAACTGACCTATAAAGTAGAAAATAACAAGGTCTTAACCAAAGCTGATCTTCTTGAGAAAGTAACCTACGAAGGTGACAAGAGTGATATTTCCATCGAAATTTCTTCTAAGATGGTTTATGCTGCCCAGAACAATACCGCTTATTACCATGATTTAAATAGTTTATTAGCCGTGACCACAGTAGATAAGATTAGTGTTTTGTCCGAAGAAGATGCTCTTGTAAAAGGGTTGGTTTCAGCTCCGAATGAATCCAATCAACTTGAAAAGATTAACCTGTCCTTGCCTGGTCAATATACAATTACTTTAAAAACTCAAACAGCCGGAGTTACTGCTGTTCTTAAGGTTGAAGGCAAAAATGACACAATCCCTGAGCCGATTCCTACTCCAACCCCAGAGCCTCAACCACTAAAAATCGAGGTCAAGGATCATACGTATCCAGTCGAGGTTGGTAAATATTTGGATGAAACGGCCTTGTTAAGTTTGGCCACTTATAATGGCGATAAAAGCAAGCTGAAAGTTTCAATTGCTACAGACTATGTATACGTTACACCTAATGCTGAAGTTTATCATATTGATCTGCACGAATTATTAAGCAAGGCAAATTTAGAAACAATCACTGTAATGACTGAGCAGGAGGCCATCAATCAAGGCCTGCGCTTAGCGACCGAGAACAATGATAAGGGCGGAATCGATACGATTGATCGTTCACTGCCAGGAAAATACCACGTAACTTATACAGACGGTCAAACCACCGTCACTAGTGTGATTATGATTGGTGAAGTGAAGGCCGAACCAGAACCGATCACCACACCGGTAAACAATACTAGACAAACGACTACAGCAAAAACCTACCCTACCACTCAGGCGAAAAATCTGCCTAAAACGGGGAGTACTTCCTCGAATGTTTTGATTGTGCTGGGTATAGGGATTGCCGCTGCAGCAGCCTTCATCTGCTGGAAAAAATCGATAAAAAAAGCCTAAAAACTAGTTTTAAGGACAACTGCCCATGGTAGTTGTCCTTTTTTGTCATGATTAAGTTTTAGGGACAAGCAAAACCTGCCAGCTGGCAATATCCTTGTTCATCGCCAAATCAAAAGCCAGCATAATATCATCTAACGTAAAACGGTGAGAAATTAAGGTTCCTGGCTCCAGCCTTTTTTGCTCAATCAGCGAAAGAGCAGCCGCCCATTCATTCCCAGGAAAAGGAGCGGAATAGGCACTTGAGAGTCCCATAATTGTATATTCTCGAAGAAATATATTAGTAAA
Source organism: Candidatus Enterococcus ferrettii (assembly GCF_017377655.1). GTDB lineage: Bacteria > Bacillota > Bacilli > Lactobacillales > Enterococcaceae > Enterococcus_A > Enterococcus_A ferrettii. The sequence goes on along the minus strand of NZ_JAFREL010000009.1, from coordinate 2,058 downwards.
GGCTTGCTGACGAAGCATTACATTTGAGGGAGCTTGTCCGTAAAAACCTATTGTTCCGCCTTTTTTGGTAATCAGCAGGCATTGCTCTTCTGCAATAGATAAACCAATACATTCAATTGCAACGTCTACACCTCTCCCCTCCGTCAGCTGTGAAATCTGCTCCTCAATCGAATCACGCAGCAAATCAATGGTATCCGTCACGCCATGAAGCTTGGCTTCCCATAAGTTATTTCGATCGGTATCCAAGCCAATAATTCTTTTTACCCCCGCTTGGCGCAGCCATTGAACATTCAATAAACCAAAGGTGTTCAGTCCAAACACTGCAACCGTATCACTTGCTTTGATCGCCAGCTTTTCCATGCCATGGACTATTTCAGCAATTGGTTCCAGCATTACCGCCTCCTCGAAGGCAATTGTTTCTCCTATTGGAAGTACGTTTTCTTCAGGTACAAGTACATATTCAGCAAAACATCCACTAAGATGAGTGCCAAGCTGTTTTCCCTCTTCACACCAATGCTGATCTCCTCTCTGACAATCTGAGCACTCACCACATGGAATGAACGGGACAGCAGTTACTCGGGTACCTACTTGCAGTGATGAAACCTCACTTCCGATTTCTTCTACAACTCCGGCAAACTCATGACCAATGATTTTCGCAGTTTTATGCCTTCCTCCGCTTTCCACTTGACGAATATCTGAATCACAAATACCAACAGCTTTCACTTTAACAAGCACCTCGCTTCCTCTAGGAGTCGGCCGGTTCATTTTACGCAGGTTAAAGCTGTTAAATTCATTTAGTACTGCGGCTTTCACAACAATATACCTTCTTCCTGTCTTTACTTTTCCTCTATTGCGGCAATTACTCGGATACATCGTGTAACCAATCATAGAAAAATACGCTAAAACTCATTTAAATTTTTTAATTCTATAAATAAATTATTGACTCAAAACAAACAATTTGTCAAAATCTTTTTCAGATAATTCGAATGCCAACAGCAATTTCGCTATTAATTGACTCCCAACACCTCTATCTCCATTTAAAATCCGATAAATGGTTGAGGGTGCAACCTCCATTCTCCCTGCCAACGAATAAACATCATCCCCGTTTTGCCTCATCATGCGCTCCAATTCCAGCTTATTTAGTCTAATTTTCATTGGTCCACCTCCGTTGCCTTATGTCAATAAGATAAATCAAATATTGACAAAAGGCAATAGTTTTACTATTTATTATACAATTGCCTTTTGTAATTGTTGCCAATTGGCTATATAGTAATAATGAAGAGAGGGGATTTCTTATGGACTTCGGAAAAAAATTAAAAGACCTGCGTGAATCGAAGGGATTAGGTGTGAATCAGCTGGCACTTAAATCTGGCGTAAGTGCCTCGAACATCTCGCGTTTTGAAAACGGTCAAAGGAAAGGCCCGACTCTTGAAACGGTAAAAAAATTATCGAAGGCGTTAGGAGTGTCTATTTCCTATTTTGATGATGACCAGCTGAAGCCGGCCGAACTAATTGCCGCCCATATTGATGAAGATATTATTGAGGAACAAATCGAAGACATCATTAATTATATCGAATTTATTAAACAAAAGAATGCTCAAAATAAAGAATAGAAGGATTTCTTGTCCTTACTATTCTATTCCACACACATCACAAATAATCAAGGTGAAAAGAGTGAATTCACTCTTTTTTCTTTTGCCCTCTAAAAAAAGTAATCATTCATGTTTTTTTTCCTCCGTTCATCCCTCAATTAAACACTTCCAGATCAAGCTTTTATCAAAATGAAGCAGTAAATTTGTCTTATTTGAACTTCTCCCTTACAATATGTTAATCAAAATCTTCCTTATTTATCCTAATTATTATGTAGTAAAAACAACGGATAATGATTTTGTAATTAAAATCTATTCAGTTAATAAGTGACTGACAAAGAATATTATAATTTATTTCCATAGGTAAACAAGACATTAATTTTATCTTAAAAAGAGAAAAAAACATTTGTCTCTTCGTTTATTTTGGATAAAATGTGAAATGTATTATAAAATGGTTATTTTCCTTAAA
>NZ_JAFREL010000089.1 GCF_017377655.1 Candidatus Enterococcus ferrettii | reverse complement strand
TTATTTTATGATATAAAACTTACTTTTTCAACAACTTTATTTAGTCTAAGGGTTATTTTCTACTTTTAAGCATTCGAATTAAAATAATATCATTGATCAAAAACAACGACAAACATTTTATTTATAGTTTGGTTCTCTTCCGTAAATTACCATTAATCCGATTACAAACAACACTTTCTATCAAAGGTGCTCTGAATAATAACGAGTGTTTTTTTATGTATTTTCTCAATTATTTGAGACTTAAACAAAAAAATTACTGAACCATAAGCTGTCAGCAGACGCTTAGTTCAGTAATTTCCAATTCTATCTAGTTTTAGTCAAACTCTTCATACTCATTTGGGTCTTGTCCGTCTACACGGCCATCTGATTTGTTCAGCTGATTAATTGAAGCAATTTCATCTTCCGTTAAATGGAAATCAAATACAGACAGATTATCTCGCTGCCGTTGCGGATTGCTGGATTTTACTACTGGTAAAATTCCACGATCTAAATGCCAGCGAATCACAATTTGAGCAGGAGTTTTATCGTATTGGTCAGCCAGCTTTTTCAGGATATCTTCTTCCAATGAAACCGTACCACGACCTAAAGGACTCCACGCCTCTGTCACGATTCCTCGGCGCTTGTTTTCAGCCAATCGTTCTTCTTGAACCCAATAAGGATGGAGTTCAATTTGATTGACTGCCGGCGTTACACCCGTTTCTTCAATAATCCGATCTAAGTGGTCAGGCTCAAAATTAGAAACGCCAATCGAACGAATCAATCCCATTTCTTGTGCTGTAATCAAGGCTTGCCAAGCTTCTACATAATGATCTCGTTTTGGCAGAGGCCAGTGAATCAAATATAAATCAAAGTATTCCAAACCCATCCGACGCAAAGATTCTTGAATCATCATCAAAGCATCCTCATAGGCATGATATTTCCCTGGTAATTTAGAAGTCACAAAAAGCTCAGCTCGCGGAACACCTGAACGACGAATCGCTTCTCCCACGATACCTTCATTATCATAATTCGTTGAAGAATCGATCAGACGATAACCACTTTGGATCGCTGCGACAATCTGGTTGGTTCCGTGGTCTCCACGAATTGCTACTGTACCTAAGCCTAAAGCTGGCAATTTATTCCCATCATTCAATGTAATCATTGGTGCTGTCATCTGCAAATTCCTCCTTTAGTAATAGTGGTTGGTTCTTTTTGGCAAAGCTATCTTTTCCCCTTAGAATCGAAGGGAATTTCCTAAAAACATTTTATGCTTAAGGCAACCGTACTGATTACCAGCCACATTTTAACCCTACCACTCATCCGAAAATCTGTTAAATTTTATGTTTATAGATCAAAAACAGACTGTCCTTTTAATGAACAGTCTGTCTCCTCAAATAGCCACTGCAATCGGTCGAAACCCTTCTAGCCCGATCACCATAAACGGCGTATCTTTCTTTATCAACATTCCTTGGCTTTTTAAGCGCAGTTTTTTTCCAGCAATTATACCTAGTCCTTTATAGGAAATGTCAGTAACAGCCACACCGATTTCCCAAAGCAGCTGCTTCTCTTTACGATCCTTGACGAGCACAATCACGTAACGCTGCAAAGTAAGCAAACCTGCCAACAAAAAAATACAAAAGAGCTTCTGTTGAAGAGATCCTGTAAACGGAAAAACTGCTATTGCTAAAACGAAGCCGCTATTCGTAATGCCTCCGCCATCCCAGTTTTCACCCCAAGCATAAAACAAAGCCGAATCGGTATATTTTTCCATAAAGGAAATCAAAAATCCTGCGCAGGCAATTATCCCTGCAATTCCATACAAAATAAAATTTGGTGCCGATGCACTAGTACGACCATAGCCAAAAAAGTAAGGCACCACGTTGATCAGTAAGGCACAAATCAAAAAATAGCCAGTCATACGCCATTCAATCCCACGGCGATGCACCTTATTTAATTGTCGGCCAGTCACAACGGGATCTCCTAACTGCTTTAATACCTCCAGCTCAGCTTCTTCTTCACTCAATCCTTGATCGATCAAAGCTTCCTTGTGGTCCTCAATATGAGCTGCATATTCTACTAATATTTCCTCTCTGGCACTGCCGACACTGATTTGTTTAGTCAGCCTTTTTAAATAGTTTTTAGTATCCATAAGTCACACCTCCAAGAATGTCGGTGATGGTGCTGGAATAGGTCTCCCACTCTATTACTTTCTCCTCCAAAAAACGACGGCCAGCTGCAGTAAGTTGATAATATTTTCGCTTTTTCCCGTTAACTTCCCTTTCGTAGCTGTTTAAGTTGCCTGCTTTAACCAGCTGATGCAGTAAAGGATACAAGGTTCCCGTTTTTAGCTCAAAGACATTTTTCGAACGCTTGGCTAAAGTTTCAATCATTTCATATCCGTACATATCTTTGTCTGAAAGCAAGCTCAAAATCAGCAAAGTCGTGCTGCCAGATACTAGGCCTTTATCAATCATTGATTTCACCTCCATAGGTAGATTGTCTACTTATAGTATATATAGATAATCTACCTATGTCAACGATGTCTCTGACGTAAACCACTTCCTATTATGATAATCGCGGCTTTACACTTTTTATGAACTACCGCTACTTTATTTTCAACTCTTAAAAGCAGAAAAAGGCTTAAGTACACTTGATTGCTGTACTTAAACCTTTTTAAATCAATTATATTTTGCTGGGATTAATATAGTGAGTAATTTATCTTTTACTCCTTTTTTAGCATAGTTGATTTTAGTTATTGCCATCATTCTTGTTCAACTAGCGAATGTTGATTTGGAGAGTGTCTTTTGCTAATCGATTTCTCGATTATCTGCAACATTTCTCTCAACGTCTTACAGTAATTCTTTGCGCAGTGTTGCATCATCCAGCGGCGACAAATATTTCGGTGCAATATCTAATACAGTAAACGCCCCAAATTGTTTTTCCTTCGCTAAACGCACACACGCTCTGGCATAAGCAACTAGCACGCTAGCAGTAAATTCTGGGTTGCTCTCTAATTGCAGCGTGTATTCAATTACTTGGTTGGTATTCTCTCCTGTGGTTCCCGTGTGTAAAACAGTTCCCCCATGAGGCATCGCTTTATGGTCACGATTCAGTTCCTCTTGAGAAATGAAATTCACTTCTGTGTCATAATCAGAGAAATAGTTTGGCATCGTCACAATCTCTTCTTTGATTGCTTCTGCATCCGCACCATCTTCCAATACTACAAAGCATTGTCTAAAATGCTTATCCCGAGTAGTTAATTCCAGCTTTTCGCCAGACTTCAATTTTTCAATCACTTCACTATTCGGAATCGTATATTGGGTCGCATCCGCTACACCCTTAATTCTTCTTAAAGCATCTGAGTGTCCTTGACTGACGCCCTTGCCCCAGAAGGTATTCGTTTCACCCGTCGGCAAAATACTTTGTGCATACAAACGATTCAAGCTAAACAAGCCCGGATCCCAACCTGTTGAGATAATTGACACGGTTTGATTCTCTTTCGCCACTTGGTCGACATTGGCAAAATGCTCAGGAATCTTGGCATGGGTATCAAAGCTGTCGATAGTGTTGAACGCCTTAGTGATTTCTGGTGTCTGTACTGGCAAATCAGTCGCTGAACCACCACACAGAATACAAACATCAATCTCCGCTTTTTTACTTAATAGATCATCCATATGATAAGCGGTTGCGCCCTCTGTTGCAACGGCTTCAGATGACCGTCTGGTAAATACGCCTACTAACTCCATATCAGGATTTTGCTTTAAGGAACGCTCTACACCTCGACCTAAATTTCCATAACCGACAATTGCTACTTTTGTCATTCCATCACTCCTCGTAGTTGTTACTACGATTATACTATAGTAGAAGAGGAAATATCATGGATTTTTTAATCATTCTCTCATATTTTCACTTCAAACGAAGAGAGTCGGTTCAGCGAATAATTTATGCTAAAATGAAAATAACTACTACGGGACCTTTATTCTTATTAAGATTGGGAGAAAGCTTAAATGAATACACATGAACTGTATAACAAACTGGAGCTTGCTCCAGTAATTGCTGCTGTGAACAACGAAACAGAATTGACTCAAGCTTTGTTAACTGATGTTGAGATTCTATTTGTGCTGCAATCTCACCTAATGCAGCTGCAGGAACTATCTGAAAAAATTAAACAAAGCGGCAAGGTGGCCATTTTGCATGCGGATCGCGTAAAGGGACTGTCCTCTGACGAAACAGCGATTGACTACATAAAAAAATGTACTGTCTTTGATGGAATCATCTCAACCAAGCCGGCGATTATCCGCCAAGCAAAAAGACATCGGCTGTTAGCAATTCAACGGTTCTTCCTATTGGATTCATCTGCATTGGTTAACGTTGAACGGCAGCTGACACAGACAGAAGCTGATTTAGTAGAGGTTCTTCCTAATGTTTCGCCAAAAATCATCAAGGAGCTCGTCAGACAATCTCGAAAACCTTTGATTGTTGGCGGACTAATCCGTGACAAAGAAGATGTTATGGGTGCTTTAGGAGCCGGAAGTCTTGCAGTATCCTCTACAAGGGCTTCAGTTTGGTCTATCTAGAGATTGTTGTCTCAAATAAAAGGTGTTATAATACAGTTAACTAAATAACTTGCTAGAGACAAAAAGAGTATAGCAGCAAATGCCAACAATCCTTGGCATTTGTTTCCTATACTCTTTTTTTGCGCATTACTAGTTGAAGGTTACGAGGAGGAAAGATTATGTATGATGCTATCGTCATCGGTTGCGGAATTGTTGGTGCCGCCACCGCCTATGAATTAAGCAAATACCAGTTAAAAATACTAATTTTAGAAGCAGAAAATGATGTCAGTCAAGGGGCCACTAAAGCCAATAGTGCTATTTTGCACGCTGGCTTTGATCCCGAACCTGGTACCCTGATGGCTAAGCTAAATGTTGAAGGTGCCGCTTACGCAAAAGAACTTTGTCAAAAGCTTTCGGTTCATTATAACCAGATTGGTTCTTTGGTTGTTGCGTTTTCCGAAGAGGATTTAGCTACGATTCAAGAATTATATACCCGCGGTGTGAAAAATGGGGTGCCGAATCTAACTTTACTAACTAAAGAAGAATTGCTGGTCAAGGAACCGCATCTTTCTTCTGAAGCTGTGGGTGCTCTTTACGCTCCTAGTGCAGCAATCGTCAATCCATGGGAATTTTGCTTAGCTTTGGCTGAAACAGCGGTTAAAAACGGGGTGGAATTAGCCCTAAACAATCAAGTCACGGCGATTACTCAAACTGCTGAAGGCTATCAAGTCAAAACCAATCAAGCAGTCTATCAAACCAAATATATTTTCAATGCCGCTGGCGTTCATTCAGACGATCTGCACAACATGATCTCGAAGCCCAATTTCAAAATCACCCCGAATCGTGGTGAATATTATTTACTGGATAAATCTGAAGGAACGAGAGTAAATCACGTCATTTTTCAATGCCCGTCTAGTATTGGCAAAGGAGTTCTGATTAGCCCAACGGTTCATGGAAATTTGATCGTTGGACCTAACTCTCATGGCATTTTGAAATCTGAATTGGGGACGGGTCTAGATACCGGAAATACTTCTACTGGATTATCTCAGGTAGCTAAGCTGGCTAGAAAATCTGTTCCTGACCTTAATCTAAGGCAATCAATTCGCAACTTTTCCGGTGTTCGGGCCAACAGTACCAGCAACGATTTTGTCATCCAAGAAGCTGCGCCTGGATTCATTGATCTAGCCGGCATTAAATCACCTGGGCTCACCTCTGCTCCAGCGATTGCTTTATATGCTATTGAATTACTGGAAAAATCAACGAACCAGTCCTTTAAACAAAAAAAGCAATGTACAGCTGCTCGCGAAAAAATAGTTTTTCAGGAGCTGAGTATTTCTGAGAAAAATCAATTGATTAAAAAAGAGCACAGCTATGGTCGAGTAATTTGCCGTTGCGAAACAATTACTGAGGGTGAAATTAAAGCAGCCGTGCATTCACCCATTCCACCTACTTCACTGGATGGGATCAAACGACGCTGTAACGCTGGCATGGGTCGCTGTCAGGGAGGATTTTGTGGACCAAGAGTAGTGGAAATCTTATCCGAGGAGCTGGCTATTTCTCCATTGGAAGTCTTGCAGGATCGCAGCGGAAGTAATGTATTAATCGAAGCTACTAAAGGAGGGATTTAACATGCATGACTTGATCGTAATTGGCGGAGGTCCAGCTGGACTTGCTGCAGCGATGGCTGCTTACAATGAAGGGGTTCAAGATATCTTAATCATTGAAAGAGATCAACAATTAGGCGGTATTTTAAATCAATGCATCCACAACGGCTTTGGCTTGCATTATTTCAAGGAAGAATTAACTGGTCCTGAATATGCGAGACGGTTTATCGATAGGATTGAACAAACAACGATTCAGGTCTTCTTAGATACGATGGTTCTAGAAATATCAGAAAATAAAGAAGTCCATCTAGTTAATAAGGAGCAAGGTTACCAAATCCTTCAGGCAAAATCAATTGTCTTGGCGATGGGGTGTCGCGAACGTACACGAGGAGCTATCGGAATCCCTGGCAGTCGCCCTGCTGGTGTCTACACCGCTGGCACTGCGCAACGTTATGTAAATATAGAAGGATATTTAGTAGGAAAAAAAGTACTGATTTTGGGCTCTGGTGATATCGGCTTAATTATGGCTCGCCGCATGACATTAGAGGGTGCTGAAGTACTAGCCTGTGTTGAGGTGATGCCTTACTCAGGTGGACTAACTAGAAATATCGTTCAGTGTCTAGACGATTTTGATATTCCTTTATACTTATCCCATACTATTACCGAAATTCGGGGAAAGAACCGTGTAGAAGAAGTCGTTGTCTCTCAGGTAGATGAAAACCGACGCCCGATCGCCGGCACCGAGCAAACCTTTGTCTGTGACACGATTCTATTGTCCGTTGGCTTGATTCCAGAAAATGAATTGAGCCGCAGTGCCGGTGTCATTATGGATAATAAAACCAGCGGCGCTATTGTTTATGAAAACATGGAAACCTCGATTCCTGGTATTTTCGCCTGCGGCAATGTCGTTCATGTTCATGATCTAGTAGACTTCGTTACTGCCGAAAGCACACGAGCGGGTGCTGCAGCTGCACAATACCTTTTCCAACAGGAGCAGCTGAAGCAGCAAGATGTTTGTCTTGAAATAAAAAATGGGGCTTGTGTAACCTATGTTGTCCCGCAAAAAATTCGCAAAGGCAATGTTCCTAAAAAAGTTGAACTTTTTTTCCGGGTGAATAAAGTCTTTGATGACAGTCAAATCATTGTGAAATCCCACGGAGAGGTTATTGCCCAAAAGCGGAAAAGCTATATTGTTCCGGGAGAGCTGGAAAAGATTCATTTATCGAAAAAGATTTTAGACAAAGCCAGCAATGGTGAAATTGAACTCTCAGTTGAGGAGGTCAGCAAATCATGAAAACATTCATTTGCATCATGTGCCCCAAAGGCTGTCATCTAGCCGTGGACGAAGAAAATGATTACCAGGTCACTGGTCACAGCTGTAACAAAGGAGTAAAATACGGCAAGGCTGAAGCCACCAATCCCGTTCGAGAGGTGACCTCCACGGTTGTAGTAAGAAATGGCAACTCCCACCGCTGCTCAGTCAAAACGCTGGATGGCATTCCTAAAGAATCCGTCAGAGAAGCCATGACGATCCTTAATCAGGTTCGACTGCAGGCACCCGTTGAAATTGGTGACATCGTCCTTGAAAATCTGTTAAATACAGGAATTGATGTAGTAGCTACTTGTACGATCCAAGCAAGCTAACGTTGAGAAGACTGCATTCGCTGAATTGTCGCCTCTTTATCGTTCAAGCCCCATATCCGACCATTTAGGACAAAAGCAGCTTTCACACGCAGTTATTCGTTAAACTTCAGGTAAGAAAGCACTTAAGGAGTGAGAATATGAATAAACAAATTGAAAGCAAGCAGTTAAGAGTTTTCTCCATCATCGCTTTTGGATTGCCGGTAATCATGGGGCTATTTATGTGGTATGGCTATAGTACGAAAAGGAGCATTGATCTCTTCACCTTAACCCATATGTACTATCCAGCGGCTGGTGCGATGATTGCTCTGTATCTTAGCCGCAAAAATCGACAGCTTATGCCTAAAGCATTCTTCATTGGTTATTTGATCCAAACTGGTTTAATGATTGTTTGCAGCCTGTTAGGATTATTTATTGGCAATAGCACTTTTATGATGATCGGCAGCTTCGTAATGATACTTGGCAGTATTTTTCTATGGATTGCTCTACTGGTTGCCAAAGCGGAACGTCGAGAGGCCTATGGTTTACGTAGAAAAAATTGGAAGCTGACCATCGCCTTCGTTTTATTATTTGTGGTGTTGTATATCGCACGAATGGTCATCTATTATCTAATAGAGGGCGGGCTTGGCGAAATGACGGAGATCTTCTCCAGATCCCAAACTTGGTTTGTATTGATCCAAACCTTAATCAGCTATCTTATTATGTTTGGACCTTATTTTGGTGAAGAATACGGCTGGCGTTACTTTTTACAACCTATTTTGCAGAAAAGATATGGCATGATCAAAGGCGTGCTGCTTCTTGGCATTGTATGGGGACTTTGGCATTTACCGCTGAATTTCTTCTTTTATACTTCTCCAGCAATCGGTATTATTTCGGTAGCCAATCAAATCGTTGTCTGTATCACGATGGGAATTTTCATGGGGTTCGTATATATGAAGACTGACAACATTTGGAGTGTTGTTGCCATTCATTTTTTGAATAATAATCTGGCACCTATTTTTTCCGGTGATCTCACTGGTGAATCCATGTCTGGCTACACGATCGGCTGGTCCGATATTGCCACAGCAGCAGTAATTATGAGTCTTTGCTACGCTTGGCCAATAGTCACTAAATACTTCAGGGATAAAAACAACCTGAACCAAACACCCGAAGCTCGGGCCGACCAGATTACTGAAGGAACAGTGCCTAAAAAACACATAACTACAAAATACGCTTAGAAATGCGAAGAGGGGCTCAGCCAACATAGCTGCGCCCCTTTTTTTCTAATGATAATACACTTCATCAAGAAATAAGCCTTGTGCTGGCACTGTTTCTCCAGCATTTTTCCTAACCTTACTAGCCAATATTTCGTCAATTGCTTCCGGCTTCATCGTTCCTGCACCAATCTCTAGTAAAGTCCCAACGATAATCCGCACCATTTTATGCAGAAAGCCATTACCAACAAAGGTAAAATGCAGCAAATTGCCTTCTTCTTCAATTGTAATACTCTCAATCGTACGAACAGTGGATTTCTTAGTTTTCTTCAAAGCCGAAAAGCCCATAAAATCATGCTTACCCACCAGCTTACGGCAGGCTTCTTTCATCTTTTCCAGATCCATTTCTTGCGGATAATGATAACTATAGGACCGTTCAAAAGCAGAAGGGATCTCCGCATTCCAAACATAATAGCTGTACTGTTTTCCAGTTGCATTGTAGCGGGCATGAAAGCGTTCGGCGGCCTCTTCTGCTTTTTTCACCACAATATCCTGTGGCAGATACTGATTCAGAAAAGCAATCATTTCAGTCAAAGGCATTTCACTAGTTGTTTTAAAATTAGCTACCTGACCCCGTGCATGAGTCCCACCATCCGTCCGACCAGAACCAATAATTTCAATTTCTTCACCAGTCATTTGCTTGATGATGTTTTCGATTTTCCCCTGAATGGTTTTATCGGAATCCCCCAGCCGCTGCCAGCCTAAGTATCGTTTACCATCATATTCGATGGTTAGTTTAATATTTCTCATATGATCTGATTATCTCCTCTATTTAGCTTAACTTTATACTATCATTTTTCAACTGTTTATAGGCTTCTTTTTCACAACGGACCTTTGATTCTCAAGCAAATTGAGTGTTTTACCTGAAAAATTTAAGGTTTCTCCAGTAAAATGCCTTCAACACTAAAAAGACCAATCACCTCGTAAGATGATTGACCTTCGCTTACAAAATTATTTGCCAATGACTAACCTTTTGGTGTACACCGCTTGTCCAGAGTGCATTCCTGCATCATCAATCGCCGAAACAATCCGTACCTCTCGTGTTACCGGTGGCGTCCAGCTGGCATCAACAATATCCTCTAAACTTTCTTCCTTAAGTCCTTTTAAGTAAGAAATTGTAAAATCGACACTAGCAGACAAATAGTCCAGCAAGATATCTTTGTTACTCACCACAACCTTCTCTGCTTCCTCGGGAGTATGGTGCCATTCTTCTGTATCGTCCGGCAAATCCAAAGCAAACTTTTCACTCCAACCGGCTGACAGCCACAGGGATTCCGTATTATTCAGACCTGAAATCTGAAAGTCCAGCTCGCGGGCAGTGTGCCAAATTAGCCAAGTAACTGATTTGATCAATGGCGCCGGCATCGTATTGGCTTCCTCGATACTCATCTGACTCAAGGTATTCTCCAGTCGTTCCTGCGCACGCTTCAAGGTATCGATCGACAATTTTGTAAAATCCATTTATAGTCCTCCTAGTCAAAACAAAGTAGACACGATTATCTACTAATCACTTTACTACAGCAGTTACTTATCAGCAAACTTTCCGTCGCAACGCTTGGAACAAAATCGTCTACCTCAGATTTCAAGATTAGTCCCCATTTTCTCCTTAAAATTTAAGGTAAATTAGGGTAATCACCCTTTTTTTTCACTGCCGGTCCGACAACCCAAACAAAAAAGCTTCCGAAATTCGGAAGCTCTTAAATGATTTATTTATGGGTGGATGTAAGTTAATCCTGAAGCACTTAAGGTTGCTGTGTTTGGTCCCATTGGTGTTGGGAAGCCCATGCCGCCTTGAGTAATTGTAATAGTATTGCTGCCAGCATCATACGATTGAACGTAAGCTACGTGACCGTAAGCACCATCTGCATTCCATGTTCCAACAGATTGTCCTTGAGCAAAGACCACGATTGAACCTGCTGTAGGAGAGCCATCTACTTGGAAACCGTCAGCCGCTGCTGAAGCTCCCCATTGACAACCATTGCCCCAATAAGTTCCAGCCCATGGAGCGACTGATTTAACATACCAAGTACATTGACCTGGTGAGTAAGCATTGCCTGATCCAGTGTGGTCAACTCTTCCACCAGTGCTAGTTGTTGGAGTTGATACTACTGGAGTCTCAGCTACAGAAGAATTTGTTGTTGTTTCTGCTTTTGGTTCAGTACTTGTTTGTGCTTGAGCTGTTGAACTAGAGCTAGTTTCAGTAGCAGCTGTAGAAGATTCTACAGTTGCTGCTTGTTCTTTAGCTGCCTTCGCTTGAGAGGCTTCAAATGCTTTTTGAGCTTTCGCTGCTTCTTCCGCTTGGCGTTTTTCTTCTGCTTGACGCGCTTTTTCAGCGTCTTGCTGCTCTTTCAAAATACGTGCTTGTTCAGCTTTAGCAGCTTCTTGTTGTGCCTTCAATTTAGACTTATCTTGTTCAGCAGTTGCTTGCTCAGCCGCATAGTTTGCTTTGACAACATTCAATTCTGCTTGTTTGTTCGCAATGGCATTTTTTTGTGTTTCTAATTCTTTTTGGTTTTCAACAAGTTCAGCCACTTTTTCTTCATTGGCTTTGACTTGCTTCTCAACCTCTAGTTTATCTTCTTTTTGTTGTTCCATTAAAGTTTTGTTCGCTTTAACCATGGTATTCATCGCTTGAACACGACCAACAACATCAGATAAAGAATCAGCATCCAATACTGCATTCACATAATTAGTTGCTTGACCATTTACTTGTGCATCACGCGCTTGGCTTTCAATTAGCGCTTCACGTTTAGCAATACGAACCTTCAAGGTCGCAATTTTATCTTGTAATTTCATTGTATCTTCGTTTAATTTTTCTTGTTTTGCTTCTAAGTCTTTTACTTGTCCGCTTACTGTTTCAATTTCAGCAGTCATTTCATTGATCTGTGTTTGAACAGATGATTGTTTTCCTTGCAACTCACTAATTTTTTGATCTTTTTCTTGAATTTGTTGATCATAGCTATCGGCTAAAGCAATGTTTGGCACCGCTGATAAAGCTAATGTACATACCAATACTGCTGATAATAAAGTCTTCTTCACTAAATAATTCCTCCGGTTACTTTACTTAATATGTAAGTTATAAATTCTTTAAGGTCAGAAGCAATTCTACCATAGTGATATATCACACATATGAATAGAATATTACAAAAATATTTCAATCCAGTTTTTTTATATTGCCTCAACCATATAGGTAAGTAAGTGCAGGGAATTCAAGTCTTCAAAATCCCTTGTTATTTTTAACTATTCTAATCTAGCAGAAAAACTGCTTAGTTCCTGATTCGTAAGCGTCAGATTGATTTTAAACGTATTGATTATTTGCTTCCAGCAGCCTAATTTAGGCTTTATAAGCGCGAAAAAAGTTCAACGAGAATTCGCTGAACTTTATAGATTATTTTATTCCATAGTACCTTGAATACCAAGGAAAATTTGTCCTTTTGTCTTATACTCAGCAAAAATTAGTCTGATCTTTTAAAGTGGGTAAATCGGCAAACGTTTTTTAGTTATATACCTGCTTAATGATCAACTGAGCAACTTCATTTGGCAGCATCTTTTCATTATTGATTTTCTCTTCCAAAGGTAGTTGCTGAAAAGCTGTGATGATTTCATCTACTCTTTCTGTTCCCCAATTAATTAGTACCTGATTACGTTCCTGTAATCGATCCAAGATTACTTTTTTACTAACTTCTAACTGAAAGTGATGAACCTCTAGTCCTGCTTTTTTTAATCCTTCAAAAATTTCATCAAAAGCCGGCTGCTTATACAAAGTCATTGGAACAATAATATCCCCCGAATACTCCCGGTAAATCTTCCTTAGCATGTGTACATTCCACTGACGCCATTCAACATACTCTTGAAAGTCACTCTTTTGTATCTCTTGGGGCAGGTTATGTCGTAAAAAATCACCAATGTTTTCCGGGTCATAGATATAAGAATTGGCAAGCTTAGAATGAAGGATTTCCGCAATCGTCGTCTTTCCTGCACCAAAAGCACCGTTTAGCCAGATAATCAATCGTCTCACTCCTTTAGTGTTCAGTTTAACACGTATCACTGGCTGTTCGTTCCTTCTTCAAGAACATAAAAAGAGGTTCTTAGATCATTCCCTTGCTGAAGTTCCACACTCTGGGCAAAATTTGGCATCCTCTGCCAATACAGTTTGACAATTCTCGCAATGTTTTTCCTTAGTTTCCTGGACATTCGTGCCGCATTCCGGGCAGAACTTGGTACTTTTATCAATCGACGCCTGACAATTAGGGCAAGCATCCATCAGCGACTGCCCACAAGAGCTGCAGAATTTAGTTCCCTCTGGATTTTGTGCATGGCAGTTGGAGCAAATCGTCCCTACTGCTCCAATATTTCCTGACATCGAAACGGTTACTACCTTCCCACCTGTTTGAATATAGTGTTCAATCGCATCGAAAATCTCTTGAGGTAATTGTTGCTGCTTAAAGACCCCAAATGCAGCTGTTGCCAACAATGGTGCAAAAACAATTGCTCCGACACCTGCTGCTGCAGCTTTGTCAATCCATTTTCCAGTACCAACATTGACAGTGATACTTTCTGATGTTGATTGGAATATCTGGACCTGTGTCGCCTGATCCATCCCTGCAAATTTTTTCCAGCTCTGCTCTTCTTTTGCTTGAACCAGATATCCTTCTGGTGTTACCATTCCCTCGACTACAAATTTTTTCTTTTCACGGAAAAAAATCTCTAAGCCGCGGCCAACACTTTCAGCTGTCATTCCCTCTTCTAATGTAAACATTTTTGATTCTGCCATTTCCATCCATCTCCTCTAATTTTCTGTTTGCCGAAACTGATTGACTTCTTTTAGTCCTGCACTCATTAAAATAAATAGTTCGATCCAAGCTGCAACAATCAGCAAAATATAAATCAACAGCTCGCTGTTCAGCAGCACAATTCCCATGTCCCAGATACCGTGGAGTACCACCGCCGAAGCAAAGAAAAAGATAAAGCGTGTATCAAACAACTGATTTATATTGAAGGAGCTGGTTTTTTTCACAATAATCACGGCTCCGCCAATCATCGCCGACCAAGCCAAATGTGTCCCGATACTCATCCAGCCCCGCAAAACAATTATCCCAATCACATCACCATAGCCCAGCAGCTCAGTAAAAACGTACCCAGAAGTTTCAAAAGCTGCAAAGCCGGCACCAACTGCCGCACCAATCAACAAACCATTTAGAATCTTGTTGATACTGTATTTGTTAATAAAGTAGACAACAATCACGGCCTTTCCCAGCTCTTCCACCACACTGACTAAAAAAGCATCCGTAATCGTCATTACTCCAAAATAAGTTGTCTCATCACTAAAGGTCACAAACTCATACAAAAACAGCGTACTGAGAATTGAAATAACTCCACCAATGAAAAAAATTTTAATGACTTCAAAAATACTGATATTTTGATAAACATTGGTTTCAAAGAAAAAGATCAACACTGAAAAGGGAACAGCAAAGGCACCGATGATAATTAAGCCTGGGATTGCATTGCTGTTTTCAAAGCTTGTCACAGCTATCAGAAGTGATCCAAATACAAGCAGTGCTGCGATAAAAATTCGTGAGAACAACCACGGCTTTGACCAATCGCTCGTAACCTTTGAAATATCTGGTGTGGTCTGCTTAGTTCCGGCAATGAAAATCTTTTCCGCTTCCTCATTGGTATGCTTTTTAGTTACTTCTGAAAACAATTGATTTAAGTCGACCTTCAAGCCGTCCTCTTCTCCTGCATATTTTCCGATTGCTCGGGTTGCTTCGCTAAAAAGTCCTGGCTTTTTAGTTGTTTCATTTGTTACTTCTGATACTGGCTGTGTCGATAAATTTAGCGACGATCCACATTTCCCACAAAATTTCGCATGTTCTCCTAATGGATTCCCACAGTTTGGACAATAGTTCATCTTCTTTCACTCTCCATAAACATTTCGTAAAATTCTTTCCCTAAACGATTCATTGCCAATATTTGTTCACTGGATTTTCCGTCCTCTGAAAGAACCACTAATATATAAGCAGTGCCGCCTTTTTCGAAAATGCAAGCATCATTTTCTACTCCATAATCTGCATATTCTCCTGCTTTGTTGTAAACCTCTACTTCTGGTCCAATTTGCGCTGGCAGCTTGCTGTGGTTTTTATTCTGATTCAAAAGCTCCAGCATCGCCAAATCATGAACCGGTGAAACTAGTTTTTGCTGATAAACGTTTTGTAGTAAGTGAGCTACATCCTCTGCACTGGTATAGTTATCAATTCCCGCTTCTAAGGCTTCTGTATCCAGAAACAAACGATTCATCACCGTCTTGGAAAAATTCTGTTCACGAAGATAATTGTTCAACTCCGAAAGTCCCCCAAGCTGTTCGATCAGAATATTGCCAGCTGTATTATCGCTATCAACCATCATGTGAGCAAGCAGCTGATTTATTGTCAATGTGCTGCCAATCGGATACTCCTGCAACACGCCCGTTCCACCAACAATGTCTTCTCCAAGCAAGGTATATTCCTGGTTTAACGCCAATTTTTTTTGGTCCACTTGCTCATACACAGCCGCCATAATGAATAATTTGATTACACTGGCAGCCCGCCGCATATTTTTTTCTTCCATTGAAAAAGTCGGCCCGCCAGCTTCAATTGGTGCCAGCACTACACCAAAATTTCCAGCAGCTCCGTTTAAAGCAGTTTGAGCAATTGTTCTAGCTTCTGTCACGTTAAAAGCCGACTCCTCAGATTCGACTGTCGTCTCAGTATCAGAGACCAATGATTGACTAGTACTTCTTTCTTGAGTTGTTTCAGTTGAATGTTCAATAGAAGAATAAACCGTTGCTGTCTTTTCTTCAGAAGCGTGGCCTCTCCACCAGAGACAACCGCCGATCACCCCAACCAACAGCAGTGCCAGCAGACTCCACTTCCAACCAGATTTCTTTGGATTAGGGGTTGATTGCGGTCTGTCCCGATAGGTTTCTCCTTCCACTTTTTGCGAAATAATTTTGCTTGTGACAGCTTCGTTATCGACAGAAGTTTCCGAAGCCGTTTCTATCAATTCTTCAATTGGTTCTGTCGTTGAATGCTTAACAGGTGTTCCACAATTTTCACAAAAGGCAACACCTTCTACCAGCGGCGTCCCGCACTCTTCACAAAATTTCATAAACCTAACTCTCCTCCTGCTCTTTGATTTCTCGCAGCATTCGCTCAATACTGCGCTGACTGTAGCCGTAAGCGCGGGCCAGCTTTTGTTTGTTGCGGCCATCATAGTCGATGCGTAGTACATCCAGCATATGCGACCGAGAAATCAAACGTACGGGTAAATTCAATTGAATCCCTCGATATTCTTTGAATAAGTTTAACGTTGCTTCGGTACCGATTACTTTCTGCAAGTCTTTGTAGATTTTATTCCAACCAGACGTATCAAGCTCATTCACTTCTTTTCCCCCATTCGTCACTCCCTATTTAAAATAATAATGTTTTCAAAAAAACTTATCTCGCGATTTTTTCAACGACATTACGTCTCCTTTTGTCGCGACTTTCTCATTGGCTTTGTAAAGGCAGCTAGGTAAAATCCTCATTTGGATTTTTCTTGATTAATCGTTCAATCTGTCGCTGGGAATAACCATACTTCTGGGCAAGCTGCTGTTTCGTTTTGAGATCAATCGGAGGAAGGAGTGCCAGTCTCTCTGACAACCTTTTGCCACAGTAAAGCTTTTTAGGAACGCTGATCACCAAGCCCTGATAATGCTCAAAAAATTTCAGCATTGCTTCTTCATCCAGCAGATCCGCTAATTCTTGATAAAAGCTATTTAGTAATTCTTTTTCAACCATCAAGCTCCCTCCTTCGACAGTATGGTATCATTAGATGATGACACATTATGTCGCAAGGAGGGCATCATGAACAGTAATAAGCGAGTAATTGAATTATTTCTCACTCTTTACCAAGGTCAAAGTCTGACTATCACAGAGACTAGTGCTCGCTACGATGTTTCGCCGCGGACCATTCAGCGAGATCTAGCTGCAATTAAGGAAATTCTGAGCACTAGCAATGCATCACTAAGTTTGATTTACGACACCCACCAACAGCATTATAAGTTGGAAAATACTGACAAGCTCTTACCACAAGAGGTTCTGTCAATCGGCAAAATTCTGCTGGAAAGCCGAGCACTAACCAAAGAAGAACTAGAAAAAATCATTAATCATCTATTAAAAGAGTTGTCTGTCGAATCCAGCAAGACAGTCAAGAAGTCACTAGCTAATGAGTTGTTAAACTACTATCCACTTAAACACCAGGAAAACCTATTTCAATTAATTTGGAATTTCAGCCAGTACATTGCCGAACAAACCGTCATCGCTTTTGATTACTGCAAGAATCGCGGTGACCTCGTCCAGCGCAAAGGCCTGCCTGTTTCACTTATTTTTTCGGAATACTATTTTTACGTCCTGCTGTACAACCCAACATATGAAAACTATTTGATTTATCGCTTGGATCGTTTCGGTAAAATTACTGTTACTTCCGACAAAATAAAAATCCCCCATAAAAATCGTCTGGAGGATGGTGAGCTGCGGAAAAAAATCCACTTTATGTATGCCGGTAAAGAAGTCACCTTCACCTTTCGTTTTTGGGGAATCGTCGAGGCCGCTTTGGATAAGCTGCCAAATTCTAGAGTCATCAAAACATTCGCAGACACTAGCGTTATTATTGAGGCTACTGCCTACGATACTGGTGTAATCATGTGGCTGCTGAGTCAAGGTAAGAATGTTCAGGTGCTTTCACCACCGTCATTTGTGGACAAAGTACGAAGAGAAGTTGAAGACATGATAAAAAGGTACACGGAATGAGGATGTGTACCTTGAATTACTACGTGTTCGTTTCTTAGTTTTATCAGAGCAAATCTTTGCATTTGTCTATAGCCTTCCCCCTTCAACTATGTCTTGTTGATATTCATTGGCCTTATCTGAATAGGACATATTGAACAGAAAGCTGCGATTCTTATCATCCTCGAAATTGGTATTTTCAGTTTATTAAATGATTTTGTGACGAACCTTTTGACTGCTCTCATCATCCTCATCAATAGTGACAGTCCTGACTTACAATTCGCCAGAAAAGTCAAGCAGTTTAAATGACTAACTATCGGATTCATTTACATCGTTCTTAACAGGATGGATCATCTCACACTTATACAACAGAAAATCCGATCAATCAACTATCACTGACTGATATAAATGAAAATACTGCCACAGCTGAAATACATAGTCATCGTCCCAAAATATCTCCTCAAAAAGCTGTGTCTCAGAAATTACTGCTCTAAATGGAGGAATTCGTGCAACCATTACATCTGGAATTTTCTTGTCCAGTTTACTTATAATCTCTACTAAATGATCAACCGTCTTTTCGTAAGTTATACACATATTATGAGAGCTTAACTAAAGGAAGAGTCAAATTTTTTTTGCTTCCATGCTTCATTTCATTTCGAAAATCAGAAGACATCAATTAAGAAAGCTCATAGCCCCATCATCCAGATTTGATGAGGGGCTTGATTTAAGACATTTTATACTGTTGATTCTAGTAAAATACGATCAAATTCTACTCTTATATCATTATCTAGCAGTTTTTGGATGCGCTGTCGATGCATTACTTCGTTTCTAATATTTTGAACAGATCTAAACCCAAAATCAAGCATGCCTGGTATATTGATGGTCATTAAAAAGGTTGCTAAAAAAGCTGGATTACCTGGTTGAGCTTTGATTGTTGCGTGTACAACATCTATCGCAGTAAAGCTCGCAGAAGAAAAAAGCAACAATCTTGCTAATTCTCTATCATTGGCAATAGGTAAACTTTCTTGTAAATTTTTGCCATAATAAAAATGTTGCTTACAAAACCAATAACATCTGAGCAGTACTTCATAAATAATTATAGGAATCGTTTGCGCAGTAAAAGCCCTTAAATCATATCCATTTTTAAACATCCAATCGCTAATCTCTGCAGTATTCATATTTTGTTGTCTACTATTTAGATTAAAATTTCCAAGCTGTAATTTTTGCAATGCCACCCATCCGGGTACTGGTAGACCACTCCCACGTCCAGTAGAGCTGCTACTTCCAGCAACATCACTTAAGCAGTGAAAGAACCAATTATTTACTGCTTGAATTATTTTTTGGATAAAATTCCCACTCAATTCATTGTTTAAATTTCCAGTTCTTACTGAAACATACTCGCCACCATTACCTATAAATGAACTCGAACCACTCAATTGATTATAAACACCAAAAACCAAGCCTATTAATCCAGGATCATGTGCTAAGGATCTTAGATGATGATTATCTAGCGTCATTCCATTAACAGATTTGTATGTGCCCGCATCATAAGAAACACGGTGGTTACTCTCTAGAGTTTTGATACTGTCTTTTTTTTCCCATTTAATGGGGTTTCCATGCTGATCGTATCCTTTAATATCTTGCTTTAAATCTTTTATCATTTTTTCAAGCTTTTCTTTTGCTTCAGCTGTTTTAGCGCTCTCTTTCTTCTTTTCAAGGTCTGCTATTTTCTGACTTTTCCCAACTTTTTTCACCAATTTATCAAAGGTATTATCTACTTTTTTTTGAAGGCCTGTTGCTGCTTTACCTGTTTGAATGGTTCCAACAAACATGGCATCAATAAAACCTGCAATTAGTCCACAACTCGTCGCAAATAAATAATCGTATTTATCAAGTTGTATTACTTCAAACTTTTTGACAAGTGTTGCTGCCATCTGTACCTGCTCTACCTTAGAGAACATCGAAAAGTAAGGTGAAGTAAGATCGATATTGTTCTTTTTCGCAAATTCTCTATTTTGCTGAACAGCAGCTTCCCACTCTAAATTCAATTTTGGAGTTTCTAAATGATGAATTTCTTGTAAATTGATTTTTTTAGTTTGATCAATTTTTACCTCGTTCATCTTCTTGATTAATTCTTCTTTTTGGTTGTCTCCACCTGCTCTGAGTATTTCAAGCAATTCTCTTTTTTTCTTATTGGTATTATCAATACGTTCGTCTAGCTGATCTATATTATACATCGCAGAATCCAAGTTTACTCTCCCTTGATTCTTCAATTCGTTTTCTACCAAAAGAGATTCCGCAATTTCATTCATAGTATTCAAGTCATTCCTTTGTTTGTGATTTGACATACTATTCACCGCCGAATAAAGATTTTAGTCCCGCTTTAGCCTTTTTAGCTACCACTTTACTTTGGGCTGCTGCCGAAGCTTTAGTATCGAAATAACGAATATTTTCTAGAATTTGTCTAACACGACCAAGCGTCT
This sequence comes from Candidatus Enterococcus ferrettii, assembly GCF_017377655.1. Taxonomy (GTDB): domain Bacteria; phylum Bacillota; class Bacilli; order Lactobacillales; family Enterococcaceae; genus Enterococcus_A; species Enterococcus_A ferrettii. The sequence continues at coordinate 11,372 of NZ_JAFREL010000089.1, read as the reverse complement.
CAAAATCAGCAGCTTCGTTTAAAAATAATCCATTCAAAGTCTCGGTATTTTCTTCACTACCCGCAATAGCTTCTTCACTCAACGGAAGATATACCTCTTTAACTAACAAATCATTTAGTTCATGATTGATATCTTTTGAAATTAACTCTTCGTATTTATCAACATCCAGTTTCTTTGGTAAATTGGCTATTAGGTATTCATACTCTGCATTTTCTTGATCTTTTTCTACAAGCGATCCTGACTCTGCAACATTTTGAGATTGACTAATCATTGCAACCATTTGGTTCATAACTTCACTATTTAATTCTTCAGATTCTTGAAGTTTATTAGCGAAGGAAGCAATTTTTCCAACTAACCAGTTTATGTCATCAATTATATAGGCATTGGCTGCTCGTAATTGTTCAATCTTAACTGTTAATGCATTAATTCGAATTCCTGATTTTTCAAGCTCACTTGTTCCAGAAAAATATTTAACGCCTTTATATACCCCGTATCCAGCCCCGGCTATTGCTGCCAGACCTATAAGTGTTCCTCCAGATCCTACAAGAGCAAACAATCCGCCAGAAATGCCTGCTCCCCATCCGGTTACCGCACCTGTCACTGCCAAAGCTCCTAACGATACACCTGCCCCACTAGCAACTGCAGCAAGTTCTTTAGTTAATTCTCCTACCTGCTTATCATCCAAGCGTTCTGAAATGAGCCTTTCATCAGATTCTATCTTTAGTACAATAAATTCAACTTGCTTTTTATTTATTTCCAAAGACTCCATTGCTCCAACAATATAATCAAAATCCTTCCAATTTTTTAATCTGTTTTTATTCATCGAAATGATATCCATGGCTAGAGATTGGTAAATAACAGTATAAGAAACACCTTGTTCATTCAGCTCTTTCCTTAACAAAGAAACCATTTCAGAAAAGCTACAGTCAATATTTTCTGAAAATCGATAATCACGTAATTTTTTTGCTATTGGTTTAGTTACTTTAACTTTAGTCATTAGTGTAACAAGCTCTTTATATTCCTCACTACTAATCTTATAATCATCTGACTTCAGAAAGATAATAACCGCCTTAAAATAGAGCTCAATGATTTCTGGGCCAAGATCTGTTAATTGAATGACTTGATTACTAACTTCAATCTTATCCACGTTTTTATCAAAATCTTTTAGCACCTGAGCTAAAAAGTTAAATGGAAAAGATGCATCCAGCTTTTGTGAATCAATTCGTATTGAATTACCGTTTAAATAGTCAATAGTAAGAAATTGAATTTCTAACATTTTTCCCTTATCAGTCATTTTACGTTCTAAATCATATTTCACATTGGAAATACCTTCGTAAGGAATTTTTATAGAAGTATCAAATGAGCCCCTAATATATGCATCAGATCCAGTGAACACAATACCAGTTTTTCCTTTACCAAGTAATGCTGTATTTATTATGCCAATAATAAAGGATGGATTTATGTTCATAGCAATTGTTTTAGCAGCCGTAATTAGTAATTTTTCATCAATATCGGGTGCAACACTGCTGTTCTCAATACTAGATTCGCTTAATACTCTTCTTATATAAGCCTCAGAAGATACCTTTTTAATTGAAAAGTTCCTATCTAATTTTTCATTTGAATTATTTTCATTGAAAATTTTATACCCACACTCAGGACAAAATTTCGCACCTTCAACCAACTTATTTCCACATTCAGGACAAAACTTCATTCAACCCATCTCCCAACTTTTTTCAATCTATGTATTTCAGTATAACAAAGCAAAAGAGAATAGTTGCTTTTTTTAATATAATCTCACTAGTGTTGCAAAGATAAACTCTTTTTAGATTATTAGTTCACAGTTATTCATGCACAAAAAAACCTTTATGTTGATCAAAGATGGATTATCCAACGTCAACAATAGAGCCCCTAATACTATAGATAAGAATTTTTCAAAAACTTGATTTCAGAAATAGATTTCCGCTGTAACCATTCATGAATTATCAGTAGCATGTCTATCTTGAGAACACCTTAATAAAGCTTTTTAGCAACTTATAATTAGTTCGGCAGTTCAACTGTGATATATCTCCATCCTTTTGACATACTTTTATATCGTCCATCAACCATTTACCGCTTCTGATTATTTTCCTCGCTCCGATAAACCAAACCTAATCCTTTTAAGAAATTACGCGCATACTTATCTCCGCAAGTTTTGAAGTTGCGATGTCCTTCTTTTCGTAAAATAGCCCCAAGCTCCCCCTTTGAAGGATAGACTTTTGCCTCAGCAAGAATGGCCAACATGTCATCACTAGTCAGGAATAGTGCAATCTTCAGCTTTTTCAGAAGAATATTATTGATATATTTGATCTCCTTGTTTTGAGGCTGTACTTCTTCCACAGGTTTATCTTTTTGCGGACCGCGTTTAAGAATGATGAAACCATTCAAAAAGGCATCTAATTCTTGATTGTCTATAGGCTTCAAATACACATTATCTTCCTCACGTGAAGCAGGCTTCACTTTTGTCAACATCTCATGCATGTCGTCCTTAGCAATCGTGATTCCACCTAGCTCAAAAGCTTCGATAAGATCAGCATCCTTAATATCAATTGCGTATCTTAAACGTAACAATCTGTCATTATTGTTCATTCAATATCTCCTTGTTTTCGTTTTTCTAATTGAAAAATCTCGAGTATAGATTTCATTCATCATACCTGTTGTAGTATACCTTACAATCAATTGCTTTAGTGAGGCAAATGGAAATTTAGCAAGATACTCCAGACTATGTAGTACCTTTCTGTTCATACAGGAATTATTGCAAATAAGGATCGAGACAATGGGGACTTGTTGCTAACAGCTTAACGAAAAAGACATTTAGGATTACACATATGCCAGAAACATTCCTGTACATAAGGTGTAATTTCTAAACGCCTTTATTCATTCAAAGCAAAAAGTCATTGCTATTACTAAGCTTAACTATGGGAATTCAGTCATTCGTTCACATTCAAATACCATTGATTCCCTAAATAATTTTGCCAAGGACTCACTATCCTGTTCTCCTAGATATTCCATATATTGACCTCGCCATTCTTTTCTGATAACAATCGGCACTCCTAAATATTTCATACTCAGGTACATCAATAGTAGGCGTCCGGTTCGTCCATTTCCATCAGAAAAAGGATGGATTCGTTCAAACTGAATATGAGTATCTGCTAATACTTCCAAAATTTCTTGTTCATCAGTTAATAAATCTAGACGGTAGTTTGTATTGTCAGCCCATTGATTCATTAGTAATGGCGTTTCCTCCGGCACAGCCGTTTTGAATTCCGCTCCACGGATCGCATTTTGCTGCGTTTTAAACTGACCCTTATCATGCTGCAGTCGATCTGTTAGCAGAAAATGAAATTGCTTGATTTCTGCTATATCTAATGACTGATTTTCAGCTAACAATCCAATCAAATAATCAAAGGCTTGCTTATGATTTTCAATTTCATAAAATTCACGAATGCTTTTACCGCTGCTGGGAAGCGTTCCTTCTAAAATGATAGAGACTGTCTGTGGCAAACTTATTGTGTTGCCTTCTATTCCACTGGAATGATACGCCATTCGGACAAGCACATCGTCTAAATAATCTTGAGAAACATCCATGTCTTTTCCTCCCCACCCGTGCTTACACTATTTTATTATACCTTAATCGAGCGACTCAAAACACTTGTAGCTTTTATATCTACACTGACACTAGCATCTAATGTTCAAATGTCCGCAAAAAAATACTTACTTATATTACGAACCCACATATCGCAAATAATACTTTCAAAAACCGCATTACTCAGTATCCCCTCTCCCTATCATAAACCAATGATAGTCATGACTTTTCTCGATAGCATCAGATTTCTTATTGCTATAGCTAGTGACAAAAAGTCCGGAATGTTCGTGATTTTTGCAGGTGGTCAGACTATAATAAATGTAGTAATAAGGAGCGGAGGTAGTACGGTGATTGAATCATTTATTGAAAAAGATGTTATTCGACAAGTCAAATTAATCGAATACCTTTATGAGTTAGAAAAGCTGACCTTGCGTGAGGTTGCCAAGCGACTACAAGTGACAACGAATACAGTGAAACGAGACTTTGATAAAGTCGTCTTAATGTTAGAGGAGCAAATCGAGTTTTCTGAAATCACCAGTACAACGATTTCCATTATTTTCAATAGCTCCTTTACGCGTTATGAATTAATTAAAATGATCTACCAAGATTCGTATTTTTTAAAAACATGTGCCTATTATTTGCTTGGTGAATCCGATTATCTGACTCTGGTAGAAGCAGAATTTATTTCAGTCGCCAAAGCTTTCACAACAAAAAAACAGGTAGAAAACTATTTCAAGGCAGCAGAGATCATGGACGAAAATGGTGCCTTCATTAATAATGAAATTCGCTATCGTTTAGTCCTTATTTCTGTTTGGATGCGATGCGATGTATTGGATAAGCTGATTGTTTCAGATAAGTATAAAACCGCTACTGTTTTTGTAGATCAAGTCTTATTCAAGTTTGCCAATGGTTACGAAAAAAACAAAAGAGAATATCATTTTTTGCTGCTGAATACCTACTTGTCGCTCAGTCGCTTTAAAGATTTTTCTTTAGTGTACGAAAAAGAAGCCATTACTTATTTAAAAAATACACCGACTTTTCAACAACTGATGGACGTTAATGACTTGATTTTAACGAAAGAAAAATTACCAGAAACTGAAATTCAATATCTGGCTTCGATTTATAAAACGATCCCTTTAAACACGAGTAATTATTTAATTGTGGAAATGAACTATCAGAGGGAAAGAGAATTGATGATCGAGAAAAATTTTATGGTTCGACAATTGATTAAAGATTTTGAAGATGAATTTTCTGCTGATTTGTTCAATTATATTCTATTTGAAAAACCCTTTATGAATTTTATTTATTCTTTATGGCAGGAAACCCAAGCTTTTTCTGTTGAAAAGCATTTTTATCTAAGTGACCAGCAATTACAGTTAGCAGAAAGAATCAAGCAAGTCTTAGAATCTTGGCAGAAACACTTCCATTTAGAAACAGAAGTCATATTCAATCAGACCACACTTGAAAAGTTCTGCTCTCAAGTAACCGTGAGTTTGATGCAAAAAAGAACCCCAAAATTTGTTTTCTTCTTTATTGCAGAAGATGAATTATCCCATACTATTTACCGGGAGAACTTAAAACGTTGGTTGAACTTGGACTATAATGTTATTGATAGCACTATGTATTATTCCTTAGATGAATTACCAATTTATGTCAAAGACTGGCCAAGTATCGTTATATGCGAGCGATCGCTAAAATACGATTTCACGATTCCCGATTCACTCACCTTCTTTCCAATCTCACGAAACTCGATTTTAGAGGATACCAAAAATATTTTATCCTATGTTTATAACTGGAAAACTGAATAATACCTCAAAAGAAGACAGTTGTACCTTAGAAAAGCCATTCTGGCACTAAGGCTACAGCTGTTTTCTTTATTTTTTCATTTTTTGTGAAAATCCGTGAAATAAGATAGAAAATATCCTGGAAAAGGAATTGTATACTACTCTCGAAAAAAGGAATAAATCTATTTTATTAAAGGGAGTGTTTACAATGAATGCATTAAAAAAAGCAATGATTTTTTCTATTGGTTTATTGTTACCACTGACTTTTCTAGGATTTGCAAAGCAAGATGATCATTCTAATGCAAGTGCAAAAGACACGATGCCCCCTAAAATCGAGCATATCGCAGACTGCACGTTGACATTGAGCGAAGCAAAAAATTTTGATCCATTGGAAAATGTACAATCTTTTGATAACGTAGATGGAAATCTAACAGAAAAAATAAAGCTAAACATTGACTTAAAGAAGGATACCGTTGGAAAATATGAATTGATTTACTCTGTAGTAGACAGCAGCGGCAATAAAACTTCTAAAAAACGAACAGTCACAATTGTTCCAGACAAAGAAGACCCTTCAACTGTTGAGCCTGCTGTTTCTGATCAAACAAAATCCGCTGAAGCAGATACTCCAGTTGCTGAAAATAATCCGGACGTTCCTGAAGCTGTAGAACCAGTTGCGGATAATACTCTTACAGAAAATCAATCTGCATTGGTCGAAAAGAATACAGCACCCGTTCCTGAAGCTGAACCAGTCATGACCCAACAAAATTCTACTATCAGCTTTTTAGGTAGTACCATTCCCTTCATCAATTGTAATGGTGCTAGTGAAGCACCTAGCAGCGGTGCCGGTACATGGACAGGGACAGGAATGGTCAATGATGGCGCACCTACCCATTTCATTGGGCATAATCCTGGTGACTTTGCACCAGTAATGAACATCACAGTTGGCACACCAATTACCGTAGTTGATGGGCAAGGTAACACTCGAACCTACACAGTTTATGAAGTACTTGATGTCTATGATGATGGAATTAATGTTCATGACCCAAACGACGATATTTGGGCTAGAGTAATTGATGCCGGGGGAGAACGCATCTCACTTCAAACCTGCATCACTGATTCAGTGAATCGAATCGTTTTAGCAAACTAAAAATAATTCTACAGATCAATAAAATGAACCCTGTAAATAGGATTCTATAATATTTGGTGTTATTACTCAAATGAGTAGGAACACCAAATTTTTTATGACAAAAAGCATTTGGTTCCTCTATAATTAAGCCGCTGAACAAAATATAGAAGGAAAAACCAAATGCCTACGACTAAGAGCAACAGAAAGAAAGAAAGACGAACAGACAAGTGAATTCGTAAGAAAGTTGCTAAATATAAAGGATCAAACCTCCACTTTTTCTGTAGTCTGAGAGAACATCGAAATGTTCTCCATTTTTTGACTTAATTTAAAAACAACATCATTTAACAAATACCCTTTTTTAGTGGCCAACTAAAAAAAGAAGCAGGACCAAATAGGTAGAAAAGAACATAGTCTTCTCTACTTATTTGGTCTTGTCTGCATTACCAGTGACATACCTGTTGATTTGAACTTATATCAACAAAAAGAAAACGTTATCAATGCTTCTAGTTATAAGCCCTCTTCCAAACTGTCTTTACAAACTAAACAAATAACTACTTTTTTCTACTTTGTTAGATATTTTCCCAATATTTTTTTTGTCAAGCTCTCGATTCAAAAAAATTATTGGAACGACTGTATCATACTCTTTCCCAATTTTTTCTAAATCAAAGCTTAATAATTCTTGACCAATACTTATTTTATCTCCTGTTTTAACAAGAGGTGTAAAGTGTTTACCATCTAGTTCCACCGTATCAATTCCCACATGAATCAACAATTCGACTCCCTCATCAGAAGTTAAACCAATTGCGTGATTCGTTGGAAAAACCGTAGTAACGACACCACTAAATGGTGCAACTACTATTCCATCTGTTGGTTTAATCGCAAAACCTGGTCCCATTGTTCCAGTTGAAAAGGCTTGATCATTTACTTTAGATAGTTCCACTATTTCACCTGATAGAGGAGAGTTGAACAAGCCTACACTGTCATCACTAGTTTGCGAAATTTCAACATCAATTTCTTTTTTCGGAGTTTTCACAATTAAGAAGGTAATGACAAAACCTGCTACTGTACTAATTAAAAAAGCACTTAAAACAACGGGGACATTAACTTGTAAATAGATTGGTAAACTAACAATACTTGATGAAGCAAACGCTGGCAATTCAATTCCCATAAAAGAAATATAAGCTCCACCAATCGCTCCACCTAAACAAGCAGAAAATAAAGCCCGTTTATTATGAATTAGCACCGTATATAAAGCTGGCTCAGTAATTCCAAGAACTGCTGAAATACTGGCTGAAGTGGCTACTGCTTTTTCTGTTTTATTTCTTGTTTTAAAAATCATCGCTACCGTTGCTCCAAACTGAGCCATTGTAGACATCATCATTGTTGGCAATAAAAAGTCACTTCCACGATCCGATAGATTCTGGAAAATCACAGGTGTAAAAGCTTGATGCATACCTGTAATAACTAGTAGTGGTCTTAAAAATGATAAAATGAAACCAGCAATTAATTTGTTAAATGAAAATAGTGAACCAACGAAGGTTGAAATAGCTACTCCAACATAATTTCCTAAAGGTCCTAAAATAATAAACATTAATGGGATCATGATTAACAGTACAATAGTTGGTGTGAAAATAACTTTTAAAGCATTTGGCATATGTTTATCTACAAATTTATAAACATAACTTAAAATCCAGACTGATAAAATAATTGGAATAACTGAGTTCGCGTAATTAATAATTGGAATTGGTAAACCAAAGAATGATAGTTTGCTTACTTCGCCACCAATTACAAAAGCAGTAAAAGTTGGGTGAATTAAAGCAGCCCCTAAAACAATCGCTATTGTTCTATTTGTATTAAATACCTTAGCAGCGGAGGATGCTAATAAAATTGGTAAAAAGTAAAAAGAAACATCCGCAATCATATTAAATAGAACAAAAATATCACTTTCAACTGGTACTAAATTAAAAGCTTTAACTAACGCTAAGATAGCTTTAAGCATTCCAGCACTAGCAATCGCTGGAATAACTGGTACAAATACACTAGATAAAATATTCAAGAAGTTTGAAAGAATTCCTTTCTTCTCTTCTGATTCATTTTGATTTGCATTTTCAGAATTAAAATTCCCTAGTAAATTAATTTCACTATAAACCTGTGCAACTTGTGGACCGATAACAATTTGCAATTGATTATTTTTAAATTGAACTTTTAAAACTTCGTCAACTTTTTCTAATTCATCAACTTTGACAAGATTATTATCTTTTAGATTAACTCTTAGGCGAGTCATACAATGCATCATACTTACAACATTAGATTTACCACCAATAAGTTCTAAGATCCTTTTAGCTTGATTTTTCTTATCCATTTTTTCTCCCCATGTCATCCTTAAAATTAGTTTCCTTTTAAGTTTTTTCCATTTGTTTCAATAAATTCTTTCATCCAATAATAAGAAGCTTTCGGATATCTATCTTTTGTCCCATTCCCATTATCATCCATGTCTACATATACCCAACCATAACGTTTTTTCATTTCGCCAGTACTTAAAGAAACTAAATCAATACCACCCCACATGGTGTAACCAAGAACTGGAACTTGATCAATCTCTACTGCTTTTTTGATTTCAGCAAAATGATCCTTTAAATAATCTATACGGTAATCATCTTGTACAAATAAATTTTCATCAGGTTGGTCAATTTCACCTAAACCATTTTCAACAATAAATAGAGGTTTTTGGTATCTATCATAAACTTCATTTAAAACATATCTAATACTTGTTGGATCAATCGGCCAACCCCAAGGTGTAGCTTTTAAATATGGGTTTGGTCCAAAAGGTAAAGCGATAATTCCTAAAGTATCTTCTCTTGAAACAGTTGTTGAACGATAACAACTAAATGAATAAAAATCTAATGTTCCTTCTCTTAAAATATCGTCATCTTCATCAGCCATCGTAATAAAAATACTTAATTCATCCCATATTTTTTGACTATAAGATGGATAGTAACCTCTTAACATCACATCTGAAAAATAGAAGACTCTTCTTCTTTGATCCATCCAGGCTTGTTGGTCATCAGGATGACATGTTGCTGGATAAGTTGGTGAAGAAGCAAACATCGCACCTAACATAGCATCTGGCATAAGTTCTTTAGCAAGTATTTTGGCTTTAGCACTGGCTACAAATAAATGATGAATACATTGGAAGGTTGTTTGGGCATCTGCACTAGTTGTTCCAAGGTGAGAATATCCTTGTAACACATTTAATTCATTAAAGGTAATCCAATATTTTACTTTATCTCCAAAACGATTAAATAAAACTTCACATAATTTAACATAGCGATCAATTAAAATACGATTCGACCAGCCACCATATTTATTCGCTAATACAGCAGGTAATTCATCATGACAAATTGTAATCATAGGTTCAATGTTATATTTTAGACACTCATCAATAACATTGTCATAAAATTTTAATCCTTCTTCATTTGGTAATTCTTCTTCCCCTGTTGGAAAAACTCGTGTCCAACAAATACCAAAACGCATTAAACTTAACCCCATATCTGCTAATAATGCGATATCTTCTTTGTACCGATGATAAAAATCTACTGCCTTGTGACTTGGATAATACTCATTAGGGTCAATACAACCAATTGCTCCTTCTGGAATTGAACCACGAATTGGTGATGAGCCTTTTATTCCATCTGGTAACTCATAAGTAATTTTTCTTGGTACTTCATGAGAACCATCTGTTACAAAATCATGAGTTAACAGACCTCTTCCTCCCTCAGAAAATCCTCCTTCATACTGAAAATCTGCACTAGCACTTCCCCATAGCATATTAAATGGCTTATTCATAATAATATTACCTCCTACTATTTATAAGTTGATAGTAGCAAAAAAACGCTTTAGAAAGCGTTTTTTTCACGTTATGATTCTCTGTTTCATATTATGAAACACTTTCGTCATCAAACTTTATTTTATAATTTAGGTAAAGTAAATCTGAATAAACATTCAACAACATCCATGATGAATAATCTGTTTCTTGACCCAATACAATAGTTTGATTAACATACGAATAGTCTTTTGTCTCATCAATAGTAATAAAGTAAATAGTCGGCTTTTTTAAACGTTGCATAGTAATTGGATTTGGTTCTATTCTTTCAAAAAACTTACCGCCAGCTGAAAAAACAATGACTAAAGCATCATCTTCCAACGTTTCAATCAGTTCTTTCTGTTCAACAAAATCATGACTGGTCCGGACAACTTTTCCTAATTTGGTTAAGTTATCCTGTAAAGAAACTGCAGCAAATCCAGAAGAAACTTGTCCCATTAAAAAAATATTGTCATGACTTTTAATCAACTCAACCAAATGCTCGATTTCTCCTAAATCTAAATTATCACTTAAATAATCGACTTGATTTTTTACCTTACTAAAGTAATTGCCAAATAAATCGTCACTTTCAATAGCGTTTAAATAAAAATAATCGTTTTTAGAAACTCGGTAAGTTGCTAAAGCTAGCTGAAAATCAAAATAATCCTCATAACCAAGCCGTTTAGAATAGCGACTAATAGATGCTTTGGATACATTACAAACGTTCGCCATATCTGACATAGATATTTTCTTTTGATACTTGATGTTTTCAAGTATGTATTTAGTAATAACAAAATTCACAGAGTCTGCTGGTTCACGATTCAGAATGGATAATAATTGGATTCTTATATTGCTCATATGATTTCTAGCCCAATAATCCAGGCTACCTCCTTTTAAATTATTTTCCAACATATTATATATAGTTTATCACAATGTTTTTATAAGTATACATTTAAAAATTTATACACAAATCTATTA
>NZ_JAFREL010000088.1 GCF_017377655.1 Candidatus Enterococcus ferrettii | reverse complement strand
GCTTCCTTGTTTATTTGAATGTTGAATTCAATCACATTTTTTGTTCTTTAAGCTGGGTGATCCAATTCTATTTGGTTAGAAATTTCTTCATATTTCACTAATAAGCGGTTTTGTAATTCAATCACTTTCGCTCGATCAATGGGATCATAAGTTACCACATTAATCATCGCAGTGTTGATATAAAGCTGTTCTACAACTCCTACTACTTCCTTCTCCAAACCAATTGCACGACATAAATAAGTTCTACCAATCTCAATATTTTCCATTTACATCCCCCTCTTCCCATGTTCTTATAATAACATAATCTTTTTCTAATGAAAATGAAATTCGACTAATTTTTTCTAAAATATATTTTTCCATACTGTAAAATATTTGATATATAAAAACCAGGAAGATTAATTACGTTCGTTATTTATACAACAACAGAATAATAACTCTTGTTCATCATCCGCTTATTTCATATAAGTATTCAGATGATATGTATAAGCTTAAAGTATTGTAATTTTCATCAGATATCTTTTATACTATAAAAAAGCACACTAAGTATCTTCTATAAACAGAAGGTACTTAGTGTGCTTAATAATAAATATTATAGACGTTCGTTCAACTCTTTAGCTAAGTCTTCAAAGCCAGGCTTGCCAAGTAGTGCAAACATGTTTTTCTTGTAAGCTTCCACACCTGGTTGATCAAATGGATTGACACCTAACAAGTAACCAGAAACACCTACAGCAATTTCGAAGAAGTACATAGCATAACCTAAAGTATAAGCATCCATTGTTGGGATGTTTAATACTAAGTTTGGCACTCCTCCATCAGTATGAGCTAACAATGTTCCTTCGTAAGCTTTAGTGTTTACAAAGTCAACATTTTTACCTTCCAAGTAACCTAGTCCATCAAGATCAGACTCTTGGCTTGGAATTGAAACAGATTTGCGAGGTTTTTGTACCTTCACGATTGTTTCGAAGATATTCCGACGGCCTTCTTGGATATACTGACCAAACGAATGCAAATCAGTTGAGAAGTTAGCACTTGAAGGGTAAATACCTTTCAAGTCTTTTCCTTCTGATTCACCATATAATTGTTTCCACCATTCATTGAAGTACTGCATACCTGGTTCGTAATTTACTAAAATTTCGGTTACCTTACCTTTACGGTATAGCAAGTTACGCATTGCTGCATATTGGTAAGCTTCATTTTCTTCCAATTTATCACTCGAATAAGCATCACGAGCATCGGCAGCCCCTTGCATCAAGGCATCAATGTCTGCGCCACTTGCAGCAATTGGCAATAAGCCAACGGCAGTAAGAACAGAAAAACGTCCGCCAACATCATCAGGGATAACAAAAGTTTCCCAGCCAGCCGCATCTGCTTCAGTTTTAACAGCTCCACGAGCTTTATCAGTAGTAGCATAGATACGTTTATTTGCTTCTTCTTCTCCGTATTTCTTCACTAACAGTTCTTTAAAGACACGGAAAGCAATTGCCGGTTCAGTTGTAGTACCAGATTTAGAAATGACATTGACTGAGAAATCACGGTCACCAATCACTTCAATTAAATCAGCAATATAAGTTGAGCTGATTGAATTTCCTGCGAAAAATACTTGAGGTGCCTTGCGGTCTTCTTTATCCAAAACATTAAAGAATGATTGGTGTAAAAATTCGATTGCGGCACGAGCTCCTAAATAAGATCCTCCGATTCCGATAACAACCAGTACTTCAGAATCCGATTGAATTTTTTCTGCAGCTTTTTTGATACGAGCAAATTCGGCCTTGTCGTAGTTAACTGGCAAATCGATCCAACCTAGATAATCGTTCCCAGCACCAGTTCCTTCACGTAATTCTTTGTGTGCTAAGGCAACCTGACCTTTGATATACTCCATTTCATGTTCATTGACAAATGGAGCGACTTTCGAATAATCGAAATGAATGTGTGACATGTTTTTTCCTCCTTGAAAATCACTTCGTACAGGTTATACTTTACGTTTCTTTTGCTTTTTTTTCAAGCCTCAGCCATCAATTTTTGCGATTAAACCAAACCTTGAGCAATCATTGCGCCAGCAACCTTAGCAAAGCCAGCAATATTAGCGCCTGCAGCGTAGTTATCCTTTTCAGAATATTTTTCAGCTGTGTCACGACACGTTTCATAAATATTTTTCATGATTTCATCTAGTTTTTGATCTACTTCATCTTTTGACCAAGCTAAACGTTGAGAGTTTTGACTCATTTCCAAAGCAGAAACGGCAACGCCACCAGCGTTGGCTGCTTTACCTGGTCCGTAAAGAACGCCCTTTTCATGATAAACCTTCACTGCATCCATCGTACTTGGCATGTTAGCACCTTCAGCAACTACCTTTACACCGTTAGCCGCTAAACGTTCAGCCTTAGCTTGATCAATTTCATTTTGAGTTGCACATGGTAAAGCAATGTCTGCTGATTGCTCCAAATCCCAAACAGAGCCTTCATGGTATTCGGCATTGCTGCGCTCTTTCACATATTCAGTTAAACGGGCGCGACGAACTTCTTTAATGTCCTTCAGTAAATCAAGATCAATACCATCTTTATCATAAACATAACCGTTTGAATCAGAACAAGTAACTGCCTTGCCGCCAAGCTCATGGACTTTTTCAATTGCATAGATAGCTACATTTCCGCTGCCGGAAACTAAAACAGTTTTATCTTGGAATGAATCGTTTCTATCTTCCAATAAATGCTTAACAAAGTAAACAGCACCGTAACCGGTAGCTTCAGTACGTCCTAAGCTGCCGTTAAATCCTAATGGTTTACCAGTTAAAACACTTGCATCGTATTCACGTAATCGTTTATATTGGCCAAATAAATAACCGATTTCACGACCGCCAACACCAATGTCTCCAGCAGGAACATCCAGATTGGGACCGATATGTTTGGATAATTCAGTCATAAAGCTTTGACAGAAACGCATAATTTCAGCATCTGATTTTTCTTTTGGATCAAAATCAGAGCCACCTTTACCGCCGCCGATTGGCAGGCCAGTTAAACTGTTTTTGAAAATTTGCTCAAAACCTAAAAACTTCAAGATACTTAAATTCACGCTTGGGTGGAAACGTAAACCACCTTTATATGGTCCAATGGCAGAATTGAATTGAACACGATAACCACGGTTAACGCGCCAATTACCTTCATCGTCCTGCCAAGGTACACGAAATTGAATCATCCGCTCTGGTTCTGTGATGATTCCTAAAATATTATGCTCAATGTATTCAGGATGTTCTTCTAAAAAAGGCACTATTGTAGGCAAAAACTCTTCCACAGCTTGCAGAAATTCCGACTGATTTGGATCTTTTTCCTCTAGATACTGTTGAATCTGTTCGACATATTGCTTTGCTTCCATAAAACTCCTCCTCACATTTGATACTCATAGTTTACATCATTTTCTAATAGAAGTGTTGAAAAATTCATGATAAACTTTGCAACGAGGTGAAAAAATGGAAAAAATTCTGGATGTAATTGTAGTCGGTGCAGGTCCCTCAGGTATGATGGCGGCTATTGCAGCAGCATCTAACGGTTCTAAAGTGGCACTATTTGATAAAAATAAACGACTTGGAAAAAAATTGCTGATGACAGGCGGCGGACGGTGCAATGTGACTAATAATCGACCAGTTGAAGATTTTATTCAACATATTCCGGGGAATGGACGATTTCTTTATAGTACATTTTCACAATGGAATAATGAAGATATTATGAGTTTTTTTGCTGACCGAGGCATTGGTTTGAAAGAGGAAGATCACGGACGTATTTTTCCAACAACCGATAAATCAAAAACAATTGTAGACGCTCTTAGAAATGAATTAGAACAATTGGGAGTTACTATTATTTATCAATCGGCAGTTGAAAAGATCATTCATGATCAGAAGAAAGTTACTGGTGTTCGGACTTTAGAAGGAGATTATTTGTCCAAAAGTATAGTTTTGGCCACTGGTGGGTTGACTTACCCTTCTACAGGAGCTACTGGTGACGGCTACCGCTTAGCCAAACAAGTTGGGCATCATGTAACTCCTTTATACCCTACAGAATCACCTGTTCTTATAGACGAAGATTTTATTCAGAAAAAAGACTTACAGGGGCTTTCTTTGAGGGATATTCGTCTAAGTGTCTTAAATGAAAAAGGAAAACCCGTTACAAATCATAAGATGGATGTCTTGTTTACTCATTTTGGCTTATCTGGTCCCGCAGCATTGCGCTGTTCAAGTTTTATTAATCAACTGCTAAAACAGCAAGAACGAGTTACTTTGACATTGGATTGCTTTCCAAATACCAGTAAGGAAGAATTAATCCGACAACTGGAAGATCAGCTGCAAAATTCAACAAAACAAGTGAAAAATGCGCTGAACGGCTTTTTGCCGGAACGACTTCTGAAGTATTTCTTAGAAAAGTTAGATATTGACGCTTTAGGTGCGAATCAAATGAAAAAAACAAAAGTGGAAGCTTTAGCGGAACTATGCAAGAATTGGAAATTATCAGCTAAAGGAACTTTTGGCCTAGAAAAATCTTTTGTCACTGGTGGCGGCGTTGACCTAAAGGAGATATCTCCAAAAACGATGGAAAGCAAAAAGATCACCGGTTTATTTATCGCTGGTGAATTACTAGATATTAACGGGTATACTGGCGGTTTCAACATAACCAGCGCTTTTTGTACTGGTTATGTCGCTGGAACCCATGCAGCCTACCACTCATTTGCTTAACTATTTACCAACGATGCGAACTGCCCTTTTGTCAATAGTAAAATTGATGAAGGGGACAGTTCCATCTGCAAGCCGCGACGACCAGCAGATACAGCAATTTTCGCAAAATCTTTTGCTGATTCGTCTAGAAAGGTTGGAAACAACTTTTTCATTCCAATTGGTGAACAGCCCCCACGAACATAACCAGTGGTTGCTTCTAACTCCCTTAGATGCAACATTTCAACTTTTTTATTACCGCTTACTTTGGCAATCATTTTTAAATTCAGCTCATGGTTGCTGGGAATAACCGCTACCACTGGGCCAGTCTTATTCCCAACAGCTACCAGTGTTTTGAAAATTCGTTCTGGTTCTATCTCGACCTGCTCGCTCACATGCCCAGCTCCTAAATCATCTTCGCTCCACTGATATTCGTGTTCAACATACTCAAGCTTTTTTTGTTCAACTAAACGAATTGCATTGGTTTTCGTAATTTTTTTCTTTGCCATTTCTCCCACCTCATTAAATGCATATTAAAGAACCTCAGGTCAGATAATTAACAAAAAGAACGTCATGCTTATCGTACACAAAACGTCCTTAATCGGTTAACTAAGTTCTTCTAATATTGCTACTAGTTTCTCTACCTCAATCTGCCCCTCCGCAGAAGAATGACCTGGAAGGCATCCATAAGTCATGCAAGAACCGTCCAAATAACCTGCTAATCTTGAAAGCTTTCCCAACTTACCAATCGATACTGTGATAGTTGGTAATGTTACAAAGGTTTGCGCCTTCATGGTCATTTCCATTAAGCGAATGACATCCCCTTCGTTTTCTGGAACAACCACAATTTTAGCAATATCTGCTCCCCAATGCTCCATCATATTTAAGCGAAAAAGCAATACAGCATTTTCTGGAGTTCCTCCATAATTGTGATCACTCAAAATCACTTTAGTATCCAAAGCTTGCATCCATTTAATGAAAGTTGAGCCCAATTTATCGACATGACTTAACTCGATATCAGCAATGTCAACAGCTCGAGAAGAAACAGCGAATTCATTAATACGGCGATAATCTCGCAGAGTCAGCTCAACTTGTCCACCTTCTGGTTTAGTCCGCAGATTAAAGATTAGTGGAATCTCTCGTAGCTCATCACGTAAGGCCAGCAAGGTAATCAGTAATTCTTCATCATCTAAGAGATCTTTATAATAATCCGCCCGCCATTCAATCACATCTGCATATTTTTTTGCTAGGCTGGCCTGTTCCATAATTTCTTCAAAGGTAATACCAATCAGCGGTACACAAATTTTCGGTTTACCCGCATCAAAGCGCATATTTCTCACTTGTACATCCATCATCGTCATCGTCTCCATCACCGTTTTTGAATTTCGTATACTAAGACTTTTAAATAATTGCTTTCGGCTAGCTGTTCAATTACAGGAAAATCCGCTGGCAAGCGATAGCTATCACTTAAGCTATAGCTGACTTTTTGGTCCTTAAATACTTGCTCGATTGCTGTTTGAAATTTTTCAATGGCATAATTTGAAGCATTCGTAGAAGCAACAATTGTACCCTTAGAAGGTAAAATGTTTAGACTGCCTTCAATTAACCGTCCATAATCTTTTAACACAGAAAAAGTTTTCTTTTTATTTCTGGCAAAGCTTGGTGGGTCTAAAACAATCAGATCATACTTCAGATTCTTTCTGGCAGCATAGCGGAAATACTCGAATGTATCCATTACAACGATTCTGTTCTGTTCCAATGAAAGGCCATTTACCTCAAATTGTTCCTTAGTTTTAGGCAGGCTGCGTTGCGCCAAATCAACACTGGTTGTTTCTACAGCACCGCCATAAGCAGCAGCTACGGAAAAAGCTCCCGTGTAACTAAACATATTGAGCACTCTTTTTCCTAAAGCAGCACCTTCAGTTAAACGACTTCTAACTTCTTTTTGATCCAAAAATATTCCAGTCATATAACCCTCATCTAGATAGGTAGCATAACTAACACCATTTTCTAAAATTATCAAAGGTTCGTGAGGCTTTTCACCAGAGACCCAGTTACTTTCAGGCAACTCACTGGAGAAACGAATTTTCTCGACGATTCCTTTGGGGTGAAGTATCTTCTGCAAACAGTCCGTAAGCATTCGGCGAAAGTGATGAATGGTTTCATTGTACCAAGAAACAACTAAATAGCCATCGTAATAATCCACGGTTATTCCGCCCAAACCATCCCCTTCTCCATTAAACAAGCGAAAAGCGGTGGTATTATTATCAGATAAGAAAAACTGACGCTGGTCAATAGCCTTTTGAAACAGTTGATCAAAAAAGGCCGGTTCCATTGATGCTTGCGAGCGATCTACTACCCAGCCAACACCCTTATTTTGTTTACCCAGGTATCCGGTTGCTATATATTTTCCTTGTTTATCGATAAACTCTACCCATTCTCTGGGTAATTTTTCATCGTTTTTCTTCAAGTCTTCTTTTTGAATTAACGGAATTCCTCGGCGAATTTTCTTCGCTGCCTGATCTTTTATTTCTATGTGCACAATTAATCCCTGCTTTCTTACTTAATAGTATAGCAAAGAAATCGCTGTTATTGTGCTTATAAAGTTTTTTTAAATATCATTTCTTCAGCTTTGGGAAAGATTGACGTACCCCCTTTGAGCAGGTAGAATGACAAGGAGTGAACATAATTCACATTCTGACACTTCTTCTATAGAAAGGAAGTCATTCATTGAAAAACTTAAAATCACCCACTTTTTTAAACAAGCGTTTAGGCTTTTACGCTTTATTAACATTTCTTCTGTGGGCGAAAAGCATCTTTGCTTACTTATTTGAATTTAACTTAGGAATTGAAAGTCTTCGTCAATACTTCATTTTATTTTTAAATCCAATTGCTACGACAATGTTCTTATTGTCGATTGCTTTATATGTTAGAAGACCTAAAGCAGCCTATCGAACCATGCTGTTCATCTATGCTTTAGCAACTATTCTGCTTTTCTCTAATGTTGTTTATTATCGAGAATTTACGGATTTTATTACAGTTAACACCCTGCTAGGTACAGGGAAAGTTGCCAGTGGTTTGGGAGAAAGTGCGATTCGCCTTTTCCGTCCTTATGACCTACTATTTGTTCTCGATTTAATAGTTCTTCCAATTTTACTTTGGAAAAAAGTAATCAAACGAGAAGAACGCCCAGTTAGAGCAAGAATGGCCTTTGCTATGACGGCATTATCCGTGATGGTTTTCTCAGCTAACCTATTCCTAGCAGAAGCAGATCGTCCAGAATTATTAACTCGAACCTTCTCACGGGATTACTTGATTAAATATTTAGGAGTTAACGCCTTCACAGCCTATGATGGCATTCAAACCTACAAGACTAATCAGGTTCGAGCAGAAGCCAGTCCCAATGACCTAACGGAAGTAGAAGCTTATGTGAAAGACCATTATGCTGCTCCTAACGATGACTTGTATGGTATTGCTAAAGATAAAAATGTTATTTATATTCATTTAGAAAGCTTGCAACAATTTCTAATTGATTACAAACTGACCGATGAAAATGGCCAAGAGCATGAAGTAACTCCATTTATTAATAGTATTTTCCATGAAAACAGCACCTTCAGTTTTGATAACTTTTTCCATCAAGTAAAAGCAGGAAAAACTTCTGATGCTGAAACTTTATTGGAAAATTCATTGTTCGGACTAAATCAAGGATCTTTATTTACCCAATTAGGGGGTAAAAACACCTTTCAGGCAGCTCCAGATATTTTAAAACAGGAAGCCGGCTATACCAGTGCCGCTTTCCACGGGAACTCTGGGAACTTCTGGAATCGTACAGAAACTTATAAACGTTTTGGCTATGATTACTTCTTTGATTCATCTTATTATGACGTCAATGAAGATAATTCATTTCAGTATGGCTTGCATGACAAACCCTTCTTCCAACAATCAGTGAAGTACTTGGAACATTTGCAACAGCCTTTCTACTCTAAGTTTATTGCGGTATCTAACCACTATCCATATAGTGAATTTCAAAATGACGAAGCTGGTTTCCCTATGGCTAAAACGGGTGATGAAACCATTAACGGCTATTTTGCAACAGCAAATTACTTAGACAAAGCTGTTGAAGAATTCTTTAATTACTTAAAAGCTAGTGGTTTGTATGATAATTCAGTTATCGTGATGTACGGTGACCACTATGGCATTTCGACTTCTAGAAATCCTGAATTGGCACCACTGCTTGGAAAAACTAAAGAATCTTGGACGAACTTTGACAATGCACAAATGCAGCGAGTTCCTTATATGATTCATGTACCTGGACAAGAAAATGGTGGTATTAACCATACTTATGGTGGTGAGGTGGATGCCTTACCGACACTGCTGCATTTACTGGGGATTGATTCAAGCAAATATATTCAGCTGGGACAAGATTTATTATCACCGGAAAACGATCAGCTGGTTGCTTTCCGCAGCGGTGACTATGTAACACCAGACTATACTTACTATGGTGGCAGTCTTTACGATAACCACACTGGTTTTATGGTCACTGCCCCTGATGAAAACCTGCAAGCGAAGGCTGACGGTTGGAAGCAAGCTGTAAGTGATCAATTAAGTACCTCTGATGATATAAACAATGGGGATCTGTTACGCTTCTACACCGGAAGCGGCATGGAAACTATTGATCCAGGTGACTACGACTATAAGAACGGATTGCAACAGCTTCAGAAAACTGAAAGCAAACTGGGAGAGAAATCAACCAGTGTTTACAGTAAGTTAGGAACCTCAACCGAGGATATGTACAACACCCAAACCTACAAGCAGTACCACGGTACTGAAGAACCCGCTCCCACCCCTGTTCAAGAGTAATTTTAAGCCATCTAGTGAACTCACTAGATGGTTTCTTTATGTTTAGAAATAGCTGTTTCTTTCACGAACAAAAAAAGTACTGCTTTTTCTTAGAGACTTCATACTTCTTTCAAATTCACTTTCTATACTAGTAATGTGAGGTGAGATGGATGAATTCCATACAAACAGCTTTGAGTGGTCTTAATAAAAGTAAAGTCTTCTTTTATTTTTCCTTTGCTTTTGCCAGCATTGCTCTATTTACGTTAACAACATTGCTTTTACTGTATTCAATGATTTCACAATTACATTCTAGTTTGATAACCTATGATATTCAATTTTTTACGTCCGGTGAGGTCCAAGAAATCCAGTCTTTTTATGTGAACTGGTTTATGTATAGCTGTCTTGGCATACTGATCGTCCTGTTTTTCAGTTTCTTGTTTCTTTTACTTAAGCGAAAGAATGTTTTTAGCTACCTGACGTTAAACCCTCTTAGCTTTAGTCTGCGTCTGTTGTTTATTCTTTTGTTATCCTTTGTCTTTTTGATGGCTCTGTTTGTAGTGTTCGAATCAACCTATCAGCAATTTTTGCAACGCTTTTACCAGTACAGCTTAGATAAATTTAATGATCTGCCGAATTTTGTATTAAGCAATGGAGACAGTGGTTTCGCTTTTTCCGTTAGGTGGCCTCTTTCATTAGATATTTCTTCTAAAACTTTTTTCCAGCTGTTTATGAGTTCCTTAGTTAAAGCCGTTAGTCTGTTGGCCATTTTAGTTCTTCCCATCAGTCTTTTCTTCCGATTATTGATCAAAAAACAGTCTCTTAGGAGTGTTCGTGAGTAAAACACGAACATTCTTATTTTTTTTATCTGTTTCATTCTACTTTACATTGAATTACTAAGCCAGATTTCATATAATCGGAAAGTATTCATTATTACTAATTAATTTTAAGGAGCGTTTATTCTGATGGAAAAGTTTTTCAAGTTGAAGGAACACGGAACCACAGTTTCAACTGAAATAATGGCTGGAGTCACTACCTTCTTCGCCATGAGTTACATTTTATTTGTTAATCCTTCTATACTATCTGCCTCTGGTATGCCGTTTCAAGCGGTCTTCTTGGCAACAATTATTGCTTCAGTAATCGGTACTTTAGTTATGGGCTTATTTGCCAATGTTCCTTATGCGCAAGCACCAGGAATGGGACTGAATGCTTTTTTTACTTATACAGTAGTATTCGGTTTGGGATATTCTTGGCAGCAAGCATTAGCGATGGTTTTTCTTTGCGGAATTATTAATATCCTAATTACTGTAACAAAGATTCGTAAACTGATTATTCACGCTATTCCAGAAAGTATGCAACATGCGATTGGTGGCGGGATTGGTATTTTTGTTGCTTATGTAGGAATTAAAAATGCTGGATTATTGGCTTTCTCAGCTGATTCAGCGGCTATTACTAGTAGTGTAGTGGAAAATGGTAAAGCGACTAACGTTGCTATGAACAGCGGTGTTGTTCCCGCTTTGGCAAATTTCAATAATGCACCAATTATTTTAGCAGTGATTGGCTTAGTGCTGACCACGATCTTAGTAGTAAAAAACGTGCGGGGGGCAATCCTAATCGGAATTGTGACAACGACTGTGATTGGTATTCTGATGGGTGTTGTTCAATTAGGTTCAATTGATTTCCAAAGCAATTCATTAGGCAGCTCAATTCAAGAGCTTGGAACAACTTTTGGTGCGGCTTTTGGTTCTGAAGGAATGGGGTCTTTGTTCTCGGATTCTTCCAAATTACCACAGGTATTAATGACTATCCTAGCCTTCAGCTTATCCGATACCTTTGATACAATCGGTACCTTTATTGGAACAGGACGTCGAACCGGGATTTTCTCTAAGGAAGATGAACTTGCTCTAGAAGCGGCTAATACAAAAGGTTTCAAAACCAAGATGGATCGTGCTTTATTTGCAGATGCAATTGCTACATCCATCGGCGCAATTTTCGGAACTTCTAATACCACAACTTATGTAGAATCAGCTGCCGGGATTGGTGCTGGCGGACGAACAGGTCTAACTTCAGTGGTAGTTGCTGCTTTCTTTGCTCTAAGTAGTTTATTCTCTCCACTGATTGCGATTGTTCCAAGTCAAGCAACTGCACCAGCTCTAATTTTGGTAGGGGTAATGATGATGGCCTCTTTTGCTGATATTAACTGGTTGGATTTGGAAGAGGCTGTTCCTGCTTTCTTTGCAAGTATCTTTATGGGACTATGCTACAGCATTTCTTACGGGATTGCTGCCGGCTTTATCTTCTACGCTATTGTGAAAGTAGTAAAAGGCAAAGCCAATGAAGTTTCACCAGTATTATGGGTGGTAAATCTACTCTTCATTTTGAACTTTATCATTTTAGCAATTCTATAAAAAAAGCGGAGCAGCCATTATGGTCGCTCCGTTTCCTTTTGTTCTTCTACTTCCTCGTCGGGAAAACTAACAGTAAACGTTGTGCCCTTTTCAAGCTCACTTTCAACTTGAATACTTCCCTTATGCAGTCGAACAAGTTCTTGAACAATCGACAATCCTAGTCCAGATTCCCCATATTTCGTGTTCTTCCGAGAAGGGTCTACCTTGTAGTAACGATCCCAAATATTTTTGATCTGGTCCTCACTCATACCAATTCCTGTATCCGATATTTGAACTACTGTCTTCTTCTCTTCTTTATACACACCAATGGCAATCGTTCCATCAGTAGTAAACTGAATTGCATTTTGGATAATGTTCACCATGATTTGAATGAAGCGATCATAGTCAGCGTAAACATCAATGGATTCATCTGTATTTAAAATTAATTGATCGCCAGAGGCTTTTGCTTTAGCCTCTAACTGAGTTAAGAGACCACGTAAAGCTTTTGTGGCATCGAACTTTTTAACGACCATGCTGATTTGGTTGGTTCGGATTTTTTCGTAATCTAGATTCTCATTCACTAAACGGATTAAACGTGCTGTTTCGTTCTGCATTAGACTAATCGCTTTACTTCGCTGATCCTCTGGAATAGCGTTGTACTGCAATCCCTCCAGCAAACCATTAATGGTCGTTAGTGGTGTACGCATTTCATGAGCGGCATCCGCCATAAATTGGCGCCGACGCTCTTCCTGTCGTTCGATTTCCTTTTGCGATTCACTTAACGAGATAGCCATGCTGTTAAAATCAGCCGCTAAGTCATCAAACTCATCCTTACCATTATCAGGAATTGTCACATCAAAATCACCACTAGCAATTTTTTTTGTGGCTGAGCGCATCCGATTGATTCGTTTCACCTGTCGTGTTGCAAAAAAGTAACTAACAAAGATAGCTACCACTGAAGCCACAATAAAGCCTTTGAATAGATCGCTAGTGACTGATGCCACACTATCACTAACATTTCCTGCTGGTTGTGTTACGATCAAAACACCGTAAAACTGTTTTTTTAAAAAGAAAGGAGCCATTGCATAGGAAGTCGATCTTTCGTTACCAAGAATATCCTTCGAACGAGTCATTTTTTGTTCTTCCCCTTTGCTCAAGGATTCCCACTGACTCTTTGTAATCAAGGTTTGTTCTGCAACCTTTGTATTACTAGGATATTGAATTATTTGGTCACTGCTAATAAATACAAATTTAACATTTTGTGGTTCCAGCATACTTTCAGTCAACGCAATAGCTGCCAAAAAAGCTTCATCCTGCGTTCGATAATAATAAGGATTATCTTCTAACAAACGAGATGTTGTTTCTTGAATCGAACGAGTATAGCCAATGAGTTGATTGTAATTACTTTCTTCCATCGAGTGCCGAGTAAACTGAGTAAAGGTAACTCCTAAAGTCAACAGTATTAACAAAATCAACCCACCAAAGGCTAACAGCTGTTGGTAGAGGTATTTCATTTATCGACTCCAGAGTCATCAAATTTATACCCGACCCCCCAAACAGTTTGGATAACCTGTGGTCCTACTTTTTCAATTTTTTGACGCAATTTTTTAATGTGGGCATCGACGGTTCGTTCGTCACCAAAGTATTGATAATCCCAAACTAATTCCAGCAGTTGTTCACGAGTAAAAACCTGACGCGGCTTTTTCGCCATAGTGTACAGCAAATCGAACTCCTTAGGTGTTAAACCATCAATAGGTTGATTTTCTAAATAAGCTTCCCGCGTTTTTAAATTCATCTTGAAGTGCTGTGTTTGAATATCAAAGGTCCCTTCAGCAGCTCCCCCGTTTTGTTGTTCGTTCGCTAATTCACTACGACGGTGCAGAGCTTTGATTCGAGCAATTAATGTTAACGGTGAGAATGGCTTAGTCACATAATCGTCAGCGCCCATTTCCAAACCAATCACTTGATCACTTTCCGAATCTCTAGCGGTTAACATGATAATTGGAACGGTGCTTGAAAGTTTTCTAATTTCCCGGCCAACTTCCATGCCATCCATACTAGGCAAGTTCAAATCAAGTGTAATCATGTCCCATTTTTCCGGATCTTCCTTAAAGGCATCCAGCCCTTCTTTACCATCGTACTTGAATGTTGCCTCCCAGCCTTCGTTTAAAAAGAACATTTGCATCATTTCTGATACAGATTCATTGTCTTCAATCATCAGTATATTCATGTCATTTCCTCCATTGTCAGTGTTTCTCATAAATAGTATACTCTAAATCGGCATTTTCAACCATTACCTTACCAGTATATTCAATAAGTATTTGTTTTTTCTTCAATAATTGCTAAGATAAAGAAAAAGAGATAAAGGGGATTTTTCATGTACGAAGGAATTGCATTTTTTGATTTAGATGGCACATTGCTAGATGACAAATCGCAAATCACTCCTGAAATTAGTGAAGCGATGATTCAATTAAAGGAAAACAACATTCTGCCGATTATTGCAACTGGGCGAAATGAAAGGGAAATTCAGAAAATTAAACAAGCGGCTAACGTTTCCTCCTGCGTCACAATGAACGGCATGCTGGTAAAAGTAGAAGAAACTATCGTTGAAGCCAATGAAATCGAATCCAATGATTGTGCGACTATGCTGGACTTTGCTCGCGAGTTGAAGGATGAGCTGGCTTTTCACTCAACTAATCAACTGTTCATTTCTGGAGTAAATGATTATGTGAGAAAATCCTACAATTTTTTTCATTTAGATTTGCCACCTGTTCACCCTACCGCTTATCACGAATATGTCACTCATATGATTCTGGTTTTATCCGAAGGCAATGATGAAATTTATAAGAAGAACTTTCCAGATTTTACTTTCTACCGCAATGGACCATTTTGTATTGATGTAGTAAACAAAGGTATTTCAAAAGGAACGGGTGTCCAGACCATTAAAGATTATTTGAAGCTGCAAGAAATTCCAACTTTCGCTTTTGGAGACGGTATTAATGACTTGGATCTACTAAAGGCTTGCGACCATAAAATCGCTATGGGCAACGCCTTACCTGAAGTGAAGGAACGTGCCGATTATATTACTGATAAAAATACTAATGGTGGAATTATTAAAGCCTTGAAACATTATGATTTAATTTAATAATAGTGGTCCCTTTTTGCTTTTTTATGCTAACAATGTTATACTCGTTTTTGCAGTAAATTTCTATAGAGGGGCCGTTACGGATTCGACAGGCATAGTTTGAGCTTGAATTGCGCTTCGTAGGTTACGTCTACGTAAAAACGTTACAGTTAAATATAACTGCTAAAAACAATAACAACTCTTACGCTTTAGCTGCCTAAAAACAGTTAGCGTAGATCCTCCCGGTATCGCCCATGTGCTCGGGTAAGGGTCTCAAAATTAGTGGGATACGTTTCAACTTTCTGTCTGTAAGTTGAAAAAGAGATCATCGGACTAGCAATGCCTGCGGCCTGTCATGCGGCAGAAGGCAAAGCGAAATTTAAATAGTGTGACTATGAGCGTAGACTTTTGGGTAGTCAATATGTTTGGACGCGGGTTCAACTCCCGCCGGCTCCATTACTTTGAAAGCAAAATCCTTTTGGGTTTTGCTTTTTTGTTACTTAAAAAATAAAAAAATTTCTATAAATATCCAGCAAATCACTAGGTTTTTAACTGTTCTTAAAAGTAATTTTCCCCTTTAATTTTCAGCATAACGTTCAAAAAAATACCCCGCTGACGATTTTTTATCCGCTATATCCTTTAGATAAATATGAGAGCATTTCATAATGCGAGACTACTACAACCGGTTCATTGCTGTATTTCAAACATTCATCAAATGATTGATCACAAAATTTTCATCCTTCTTCATTTTTGAAAAAATCTAGTAGGATACTTACAGGTTCAATATATTTTCTTGAGAAACAAAAAGAAGCGCTTTGCAGCGCTCCTCTAGTCTAAATTTTTACGGTCTCCCAATGTATAACCATTACCTTTGGACAACTTGAAATTGTCTTCTAATCCTTTAGTTACATAAACTTGATTATCTTTGCTGACAAAAATCGCACTGGTCGAAGCATCCGTTTTTTGTTCAACGTATTCTAAGCCCGCCTTAATACCTTTACTGTAAACTAGAGTAGAAAGCGCATCACCATCAATCGACTGATCGGTGATAATCGAAACACTGGCTAAGTCATTTTCATGCGGATAACCGGTAGTTGAATCAAAAATATGATGATAGACCTGATTACCAATTTCAAGCTTACGTTCATAAATACCAGAGGTAACGATCGTCTGATTTGTTGTTTTAAGACTGCCAATGGTGACCCCTCGCGCCAAGTTCGGGTCCTGTACACCGACATTCCATCGTCCATCCTTTTGATTGGGATTGTTTCCCAGCACATAAATATTTCCACCTAGATCAAGAATCGCCGAAGTAACTCCTTGCTTTTTCAAAGTTTTTACTACTTCATCAGTGATATATCCTTTAGCAATTGCTCCCAAATCAATCTGCATTCCCGATTCTTGCAGGAAAATCGTTTGCTCTTCTTCTGAGAAACTCACTTTATGGAAATCGACTTTTTTTAGAGCTTCATCAATCTCATCCTGTTCAGGCTTACGTGCATCTTCACGACCAATCCGCCACAGTTGAGTAATTGCACCAATCATGTAATTGAATCCACCATCTGACTGCTTACTGTAGTTAGCCGCTGTCTTGACCAGTTGATAAACATCTGGTGATACTTTTACTGGTTGAATCCCGGCTTGACGGTTAATTTGCTCGATCTCAGAGCTTTGGTTCTCTGAATCAGTCGTCAGTTTCTCTTCTAACTCATTAATTCGATCAAAGGCCAGCTGCAATGTTTCTTCTTTACCTTCATCATAAATTCGAATCCGAATATACGTTCCTAAGGAAAAGCTTTCCTTTGAATACGGTTCTTCTCTTAGACCACTTTTATTATTACAGGCTGTCAGGAAAAAAATACTTAATAGAATCCCCAGTAGATAGCTTTTTCTTCTCATTTTATCCACCTTTTGTTTTTTCTTCTCGTTTTACTTATGATACAGTAAAAGTATACCTTACTAAGAGTAGAAATATCAGTTTTTTATTTGAGAACGGAGGCGAGGCAGCATCAAAGAAAAAAAATTCTTGGTCAAAGGACTTTGGCGCCCCTGGGATGGCATCATTATTGGTGTATTAATCGTGTTAGCTTTGCTTCCTTTACTCATTTTTTCCATTTACCAGAAACAGACAGCTGCTAACAGATTGGAAGCTGTCTTAAGAGTGGACGGTGAAGAAATCCGTCGTTTTAATCTGGCTGAAGGACAGAAGAGCTTTACTTATGCTTACAATGATGCTGATGGTGATTACAACTTGATTGAGATTGCAGATCAAAAAATTCGAGTGAAAGAAGCTAGTTGCAAGGATCAAATTTGTGTTCGTCGTGGTTGGATTGAAAAAAAAGGTGATACGATTGTCTGCCTACCCCATAAAATGGTCATTGAAATTATCTAAAAAAAGGAGCAGTATGAAAAAAACTAGAAAATATCTTTTTATTTCACTACTGGTAGCCCAAGGTGTCGTTTTAGGATTGTTAGAAAATATGATTCCTTCCCCTTTCGCTTTTGCCCCTGGAGCAAAGCTTGGCCTTGCTAATCTAATTACCGTTATTTCCTTGTTTACTATGCGTAAACGGGAAAGCTTTCTACTAATTTGTTTACGACTTTTGTTGACGACCTTATTAGGAGGGACTGTTTCCACTCTCCTTTACAGTAGCAGTGGTGCGTTTCTTAGCTGCGGAGGGATGCTGCTGGTTAAAAAGCTAGGACCACAACGTGTCAGTATCATTGGTATCAGTGCAACTGGAGGTTTTTTGCACAATGTTGGACAATTGTTCGTGGCTTCATGGATTGCTCAATCTTGGTCTGTTATGCTTTACCTACCTATCTTATCCTTTTCAGGTATTTTATCCGGGATTGTGATTGGTCTATCTGCTAATCTCTTACTCCAACGAGTCAAAGCTCTACATCAATTTCAATTAGCTTACGAAAAAGAACACTGACAAAATGAGTTCGCACTACCTAATAACTTAGAAAAAAGGAAAGAGTCTGTGCAATAAAGCAGAATTCTTTCCTTTTTTTGTGGATTTCTTTATTCTTAGCAGTATTCTTCATCTTAGTAAAATCATTTGTAAAGTTCTATCATCTTTAACATATTTCGAACACAATTGCACTATAAGATAGCCTATATGAATAATTCAAGTGGGCAACTACTCCTAGATGACAAATTTAATAATAGTTAATAAAGGAGCTTGGCAAAATGGAGCAAACCTTATCCAATAAATTTGATTTATCAGCAAATTTTCTGAAATATTTAGCTATCCTTGCTATGTTTTTAGATCATTTTGCCAGTGTGTTCATTAACAGCGATCAACCTCTTTGGCTCGTCCTGCGAGTTATTGGTCGTTTGTGTGCACCCATCATGTGTTACTTTGTTGCAGAAGGTGAGTACTTCACTTCTAACCGCAAACGATATTTGCGGCGCCTTTTTATTTTCGCCTTATTGGCTCACTTTCCTTATGTGATTTATTTTAATCTCCCCTTATTTAGCGCAACTAGCGTATTATGGGGCTTAATGAATGGATTACTAGCACTAATTTTTGTAAAACATTCGCCAGCAAACAATTACCTAAAGATAGCTTTTGTTGCCTTTTGCTGTTTAGTAGTAATGAATGCCGACTGGAATTTTGTAACTGTACTCTGGATTTTAGGCTTTGGTCTTTTTAGAGGTAGTTTCAAAAAGCAAATGTTCAGTTTTCTAATTATTGGTGTAGTCTTCCATTTACTTCCCCTGCTGCGGGATTACGGAACTGCTGACCTTTATCAGTTGGGAATTGTACTGGCTATTCCGGTTTTGGCGCTGTATCATGGAAGAAAGGGCCATAGCAGCGAGTTTATGAAATGGGGATTTTATCTATTTTATCCTGGGCACTTAGTATTGCTTGAGCTTTTAAAAATTATACTTAGATAGGAGTCTGAATGAAGTCAACCGCCTTGCTAATCACCAGTATTCTACTGCTGACCTTAACCAGCTGCAAAAAAAATGATGAATCGAATAATACCAGCAGCAGTCCAACAATCGGTACAACTACTGCTTCAGAACCAGTATCCAGTCCCACTAGTCAGTACGGCGAATCGACTACTGCAACATCCGAAAAAGTATCCGAAGTTATCGGTGAAGTTTATCAAGGACAATATGAGCTGCCTTTACAAGGAGCGACTGGATACGCATCCCTCAATCTCCCCTTGCGAGAAGATAATAGTTTCCAAGGTCTGGAGCTGAAACATTTAGAACCGGGAACCGGTTTTACTATCCTTAAGGAGGAAAATGATTGGCTGCAGGTTAAAGTTGAGGGACAAATCGGCTGGCTGGACAGCCATTACTGCTTTGTAAACCTGCCAGATCTTATTCCATCTATCCAATACAATATCACAAATAATGCAAAATCGTTATACACTTCCTCTGGCCATATGATTCCCAATGTTACTGGACAGAAGCTATATGAAAGCCGTGATTTTAATGATCGATTAGGAGATGAAGAGTATATTGTACCAGTTTTATACAGCATGGCAAGTAAAATTATGAACGCTCAAAAATCTGCTTTAGCGGATGGAAACACCTTAGTCGTTTATGAAGGCTTTCGTCCTTTGCCAGTACAATTAAATGTAGCTAATCAGCTAATGCAGTTGGCTCAATCATCGCCAGAGGTTATGTCAGGTATCTCTTCACCTCCTTGGCAAATCGACTGGTTTATTTCAACTAAAGTGTCCAACCATCAAATAGGATATGCAATTGATGTGTCTGTGGCCAAAATTGACTCATCCAAGCAGAAACAAGTTGGCAACTATTTGATAACAAAAGTAGAGGCATTAAGTGAATATCCAATGCACACCGTCATGCATGAGTTAAGTTCACAATCAGCTATTTACACGCAACCGATTGCCGCTAATGACCGGAACGCTTGGAAGAATGCTATCGTTAATCCTAACAATAGCGAAAATGTCGCTCTACTGCAGTATTACTTGATTACCAACGGCGGGCTTACTCCACTAGCTTCGGAGTGGTGGCACTTTAATGATTTGGATGCCTTGAATGCTTTACAGAATCAAAAAGGAGACGGTAATTTTATTTTATCTTCTACCTATAGCGAAATTCCAGAATAATAAAAAGAGAGGATAAGCAAATATCACTGCTTATCCTCCCTTTTTCCCTGTTTAGTTAGAGCTAGACTATCTGTAATTCCTTTTCATTTACGATTTCTGGTTTCGCCATCAAAATGATATCGATTAGTTCCATTACTTTACGAACTTCACAATTCTTGACAATCGGATCCGCTTGATGGCGAACCACTTCATAAAAATTACAATAGAAAGAGACATATTCTGCCTCAGAATTTGGAAATGGCAGCTTAACTGTTGCATCTTCAGATGGTGGTGCCATTGTTTTCGTTAACCCAACGCCTGCCTGGATTGGTTGAGGTGTTGAAAAAATTTCACTTTTTGAAGCTGCAATCAGTTCACCTGACAAATCCCAATCCTCAATTTTAGCAGTTCCTTCAGTTCCCTTAACATACCAACGGGGCAACTTCGTATAGTTTGTGGTCCCCACTTCAATTACAGCTCGGAGACCATTTTCAAAGGTAATCCAGCAGCTAAATCCATCATCAACCTCATCGCCTAAAATGTAGCTTAAATCAGCGGATATTTTCTTAATTGGTTGATCAATTAAGAAAAGTAATTGATCGAATAGATGAACGCCCCAGTCTAATACCATGCCCCCACCATGGGCTTTTAAGTGACGCCAATCGCCAGGGATACCATTAGCCCCCTGCACTCGAGATTCAATTTGAAAAATATCACCTATTTGTTGGTTTTTGCATAGTTCACGAATAATTAGAAAGTCAGGATCCCAACGACGATTTTGGTGTACCATGAAGACGCAATTGGTCTCTTGGGCAACCGCTAGAATTTCATCAAACTCTTCTGTTGTCAATGTCACTGGCTTTTCACAAATCACATGTTTCCCCGCCTGTAAAGCCTGAATCGCTAACTCTTTATGCACATCGTTGGGAGTGGCAATCAGTACCGCCTCAACTTGTTCGTCGCCTAAGGCTGCTTCATAACTGGGATATAGTTTATGGCCCTTTTCTGCGGAAACAGTTTGGCGTCCCTCGGAAATATCATAGGTTCCGATCACTTGAATGCGTTCTTGGTCTTGAAGCATGATAGTATGCACATGATAGCTGCCCATACCGCCATATCCAATAACCGCAAAATTGATTGGTTTCATTTATTTCCTCCTTATGCCCACCACATATCAGCCGGCTGATCCTTGATCATAATACTTTTTAGGTTAGTAACCGCTCGCGTCAGCCCTTCGTCAATTGACATAATTGGGTCTTCATGCTCGATACTTAATACATAATCGTAACCGTACAAACGCAATGCCGAAATAATATCTGACCAAATTTTTAAGTCGTGTCCACAACCGACTGTGCGGAAAGTCCATGCTCTTGTTTGCACATTGTTATATGGCTGCATGTCAGTTAATCCGTACATATTGATATTGTTCTGATCCAAGTAGGTATCTTTCGCGTGAAAATGGTGAATTGCTCCTTCTACCCCTAAAATTTTAATTGCTGCTACTGGATCAATTCCTTGCCACCATAAATGACTCGGATCTAAGTTGCAACCGATTGCTTTTCCGGTTGCTTCACGCAGCTTCAGCATTGTATAGGGTGTGTGGCACAAGAACCCGCCATGAAGTTCGATACCGATCTTAACACCTGCGTCTTCGGCCACAGTATTAATTTCCCGCCAATAAGGAACCAACCTTTGTTCCCACTGGTAATTGTAGTTTTCATCATAAGCAGTCGGCCACGGTAACACCGGCCAGTTTACTTGAGTATCAGTAGGATTTCCTCCTGAAACGCCCGAGAAACCATTAACTATCGAGACATTCATTAAGTTCGCTAATTTAATTGTTTTGCGCAGTAGCTCATCGGCTTCCTGAGCCGTTTCTTTTACTGGTGAAATTGGATTGTGATGACAGCTTAAAGCAGAAATACTTAATCCTTTATCAGCTAATTTTGCCAAATATTCCTGACGAGCCTCACTACTGTTTAAAAGCTTGTCTATATCTAAATGAGCGTTCCCCGGTGAGCCACCCGTACCAATCTCAACGGTTTGCAATCCTTGTTTAGCTACGGCATCGATCATATCCTCAAAGCTTAAATTGTTAAATAATGGGGTAAATACACCAAGTTTCATTTCTTATTCCTCCTTTTTTATAAAAAGACTGGCTGTCCAGTAGTTGATGATTTATAAATGGCTTCCAAAATTTCTGTGACAACCAAGGACTCTTCAGGTTTTACCACTGGTTCTTGATCCTCTAAAATTGCTTTAATCCAAGACTGCGCTTCTGTAATCGCTGGGTTGTCTCCTTCACCATCGTAAAAGTCGACTCCGCCAGTTTCCAATTCAATTTTTTTCTCAAACAGTAAACGGTGGTCTTCACCGTTCAGGGTCAAGCCGTTGTTCATGTCTGCTCCACCCTTCGTTCCGCAAAGAGTCGTTTTCGCTTCCTTTACATCCAGACTATTTAACGCCCAGCTCGATTCTAAGAAGATACTAGCCCCGTTTTCCATCATAATGAACCCGAAAGCTGAATCCTCCACTTTGAATTTTTCTGGATCCCAAGATCCCCAAGCATTAGCAGCATTCTCCGTATCGGCTAGCTTATGATAAGCTTTACCGACTACATATTTTGGCTTATAGTTGTTCATCATCCATAAGGTTAGATCTAAAGCATGCGTACCAATATCAATTAATGGCCCACCTCCCTGCGCTTCTTCATCAAGAAAAACACCCCAAGTAGGAACTGCTCGACGACGAATTGCATGAGCTTTCCCAAAATAGATATCTCCTAGTACACCTTCTCGACAAACTTCTTGCAAATACTGAGAATCTTTTCGGAAGCGATTTTGGTAGCCTATCGTTAATTTTTTTCCATTTTTTTCAGCTGCCTCAATCATCTGCTTTGCTTCAGCTGAGGTTTTCGCCATCGGTTTTTCACACATCACATGGCAATCTGACTCTAAAGCCGCAATCGTCAATTCCGCATGAGAGTCATTGGGCGTACAAACATGAATCACGTCCAACGACATTTCCGACAGCATTTTTTTGTAGTCAGTAAAAACCTTCGCATCTTCAGTTCCAAAAACAATCTGTGCTTCTACAGCTCGTTCCAAAATAACATCACAAAATGCTGTCAATTCAACTTCTTCTACTTCCCCTAAAGCCGGAAGATGCTTTCCTTTAGCAATTCCACCACACCCGATAATTCCAATCTTCAGCTTCATAAGTTCCTCCATATTCTTTATTTACCTATAGTATAGTGAATCCAATCTAGGATTTCTTCCTTTATTTCTAACCAAAAGTTCCCGAATTTTGCGCTTTTTTACTCGATGCTAAAAATTTAAAATTCTCCCAAAAAAAGTTAAGATAACAAAAAAACCAGCATCCTTCATGAGATACTGGAATGAAACTACTGATCTATTTGTTTCTGGAATTGCTTTGGTGAGATGCCTACCTGAGCTTTAAACACATGATGAAATGTCTTTACACTGGAAAAGCCCGATTGACTGGCAACTTCAGTTAAGGGCTGTTGGGAGGTGCCTAGGATATATTTGGCGATGTTAATTCGATATTCAGTCAGATACTGAATAAAAGAAGTACCTACATGCTTTTTAAAAAATCGGGAAAAGTACGAAGGACTAAAGCCCACATAATTTGCGACCTCTTCCATGGTAATCGCAGTCAGAAAATTGTTTTCCACATAGGTGAAAACTGAATTCAAGCAATCCATCACTTCCTGATTTTTCATAGCTTGACGCGACTGGTTAATCGGCTTTTCGATCGTCGGAAGCTTGTAAAAATATGCAATCAGTTGATTCAGTAAGCCCGCCATTTCATATTCAGTTCCTTCTTCCGTTTGAGTCGACCGATGAAACAGCTTCAGCAAAAGATTGGTAATCTTTTCTTTGATTGACTGTGGCCAGATCATGCTATAACTGGGAATGCTGCCAAATAAATCATATAAGGATCGCTTGGAGATCATCAGATTTTCTATATTATGAAACAGTTTTAAGTCAAACTGATAAACAATTCGCTCGCTGTCAGGTGACGCCAAAAAGAAGTGAGCCTCGCCACTAGGAAAAACATAGGCATCTCCTTCCTTTAATTTAAGTACCTGCTCGTTGACACCCAAGTTGACCGTCCCCTTTAAGCAATAAATAATTTCAACTTCCTTGTGCCAATGAGGATAGGTAATATCCCAGCCATAGGAAATAAAGGTGCGAAAGGGAAACAGTGGATTTAGTTGCGGCGTTTCAATATATTTACTCATAGAACTCCTTGTTCTGCTTAAAGCATGCTAATAACTTCTTCAGTTTCTGTATCGAAAAAATGTGATTTATTTAGGTTGAAGGCCAACTGGATTTTTTGCCCTGGCTGATAGACCTCACGAGCATCCACTTTAGACACGAATTCTGTGTTTCCGCTCTTAGAATACAGCATGATTTCAGCTCCTAACAGTTCAGATACTTCAATCTGCGCTTTTATTGTCGTTTCTGGTGAAGATTCCAAAACAATTTGCTCATTATGAATATCCTCAGGACGAATCCCTAAAATGACTTCTTTGCCTTCATAACCTTTTTGCAGCAATACTTTATTTTTTCCTTCTGGTACTTTCAATTCTAACCCTTGTCCATCACGAATAACACCCTTATTTAGAGTAACATGGAAGAAATTCATAGCCGGTGATCCAATAAAACCCGCTACAAAAACATTTCTAGGAGAATTGTAGACCTCTTTTGGTGAACCAATCTGCTGAATAAATCCATCCTTCATAATGACGATTCGATCTGCCATAGTCATTGCTTCTGTTTGGTCATGAGTGACATAAATTGTAGTAGTTTCCAAACGTTGATGCAGCTTGGCGATTTCCGCTCGCATCGCTACCCGTAATTTGGCATCTAGATTGGATAGAGGCTCATCCATTAGGAATACCTTCGCATCTCGTACAATTGCCCTGCCCAATGCGACCCGTTGGCGTTGTCCACCTGACATCGCGGCCGGCTTCCGATCCAAATACTCAGTTAAGCCTAAGATACTTGCAGCATTTTCTACTCGTTTTTGAATATCTTCCTTTTGGTATTTGCGTAATTTCAACCCAAAAGCCATGTTGTCAAAAACCGTCATATGAGGATACAATGCATAGTTCTGGAAAACCATAGCAATGTCTCGATCCTTTGGCGCCACATCATTCATCAGGACATCACCAATTAGTAATTCTCCTTCAGAAATATCCTCTAGGCCTGCGATCATTCGTAAGGTTGTCGATTTTCCACAACCAGAAGGACCAACAAAGACAATAAACTCCTGGTCCTTAATTTCAAGATTGAAATCCGTTACTGAATACTTGTCATTATTACCATATTTTTTATGCACACCTCTTAAAGCTATATCTACCATAAATGCACCTCTTTTATTTATTATCGACTATTACTTGGTCATTTTCCACGATGCGAAAGTTCTTATTCTCTAAATTTGCTTCCAGACGGGCGGCTGTCTGCCCATCCTGACTGGTTCTAACAATGATAATCTCTTGTGCAGAAGGTGTTTCCACGTTAATCTCACCTTCTAGATCAAAAGCAGCTGAAGTATTCCTAAAGCGTAGCAAGTCGAACAATGCCTGCACAACGGGACGCTGAACTTCTCCTTCAATTTCTTCAATTGAATAGTAATGACGATTAATGTTGCGACCTTCTTGTGTTCGTTCCAGCAGTTCAATATCATTTCTACCAGCAAACAGACCTACATAATAAATTTGAGGAATTCCCGGAGCAAAACATTGGAGTGCTCTAGCTAGCAAGTAGCTGTCGTCATTGTCCCCTATCGCACTGTAATAGGTACTATTAATTTGATAAATATCCAAATTATTGTAGCTTTCAGAGGAGTAAATCTTCTTCACGTTGGCTCCAACTTTATATAGCTCTTCTGAAGTATAATTTAATTCTTCGTCAGTCAATAAATCCTTTGCATCCACTACTCCGATGCCATCGTGGGTATCTAAGGTAGTAAACTGTCTCATAGGACTCACACGCAACCAAGCTGCCAGTCGCTCGCTTTTCCCGCTGTATAAAGAATACAAGGTAAGCATTGGCAAAGCAAAATCGTACACATAATAATTATGATCAGAAATTTTCATTTGAATCGAGTAATGCTCATGGATTTCAGGCAGTAGCTCCACTTGATGTTCCGCTGCTTCTTCACGAATGTCATCTAATAATTGCCATATTTCCGGTTCTACAAAAAAATCATCGGTGTCCAGCTTTTTAATTGCATAAGCGAAGGCATCTAAACGGATCAGAGAACAGCCATGCTTAGCCATGTCCGCAATAGTTTCTCGAATAAAAGTTTTGGTTATTTCCTTAGTTACATCCAAATCTATTTGTTCTTCCCCAAAGGTATTCCATACCTGTTCAGTTTCACCATCAGCAAAAGTTATCTTCTGAAAGGGTGCCTTATCCTTACGCTTATAAATCAAATCAATGTCTTCAGCCGTCGGACGATTTTTCGGGAAAAACTTATGAATGCGAATGAACATCTCTTTATAAAGAGAGTTCTCATGCTTTGCCTTGAAGTCTTGAAAGAACTTCGACTCCCGCGAGATATGATTGACCATAAAATCAAACATCAAATAATAACTTTCTCCTAGAGCTTCTACATCCTGCCAATTGCCAAAAGCAGCATCTACCACAGTATAGTCGCTGGGGGCAAAGCCACGGTCACCAGTAGAGGGAAAGAAAGGCAGCAAATGTACACCACCAACGACTCCTGTTAACTGACTGTTTAGGATTTGTTTTAGCTCTTTTAAATTGCTGCCCATGCTGTCCGCATAGGTAATTAGCATTGCCTCATTTTTAACCTTCACATCTTCACTCCTTTTAAAAATTGGCTAACACGACGCTTTCGTACGGGCGTAAGCTAAGCTTTGCTCCCACTTGGTACGGCTGATCGTAGTTCCCTAATAGATACTGATCAAATTCAGTTAAAATTTCAGTTGATTGAGTTTGATTTGTATAGTTGATAGCTACAAGAACTTTTTTCCCATCTAGGACTCTTTGATAGATGATTGTTCCATCCTCTTGCTCATTCATTGGAATAAACTCTCCATAAACCAACGTATCTTGATAGCGGCTGTCTCTTCTCAATAGAATCAACTGACGATAGTAGTGAAAGACCGAATCAGCTTTGACTAATTCAGCTTCTGCATTGATCATATGATAATTCGGATTCACCTTCATCCACGTCTTTTCAGCTTGAGAGAAACCACTATTCTTTGAAGTATTCCACTGCATCGGAGTCCGGGAATTGTCTCGACTTCGGCGATTCATCGCAGCTAAGGCTTCCTCGGGTGAAAAACCTGATAGAATTGCTCGACTGTATTGATCATGCGTTGCAATATCATCATATTCTTCCATACTGTCCATTTGAATATTGGTCATACCCAGCTCCTGCCCTTGATAGATAAACGGTGTCCCCCGCAGGAGCATGAACAAGGTTGCCAGCATCTTTTTGCTGTAGTCGTTGATATCTGAAGCCGGAATATATTTATCAATTGAACGAGGCTGATCGTGGTTTTCCAGGTAAAGAGCCCCCCAACCGTTTTCTTGAGTCACCAGCTGATTGGTAAAGATATGCTTTTTCATCAGTTCCCAGGTCCAGCCGCTGAACTTAAACCACTCACCTGTACTGGGTACATCAATATCGGTATAACTGAAATCAAAAACCATCGAGAAAAATCCTTGCGATCCAATGTATTCCTTCAATCGCTCACTAGGAACATTAGCCTCAGCTACTGTCATGCTGTTGTGAGGTTGGAAAGTTCGGTCATTCATTTCCTTCAACCAAACTTCAATCCCTGGTTGATTCAAAATCCAATGACCAATAAAAACTAAGCCATCTTCCCCATCTGGTTCAAAGAAGCCTTTTTCAATTCTTTTTTTGATATTTAAAATGGCATCAATCCGAAAACCGCCCAGACCTTTATCTAGCCAATAATTGATCATTTGATAAATTTCTTCCCGCATTTCTTGATTTTCCCAATTCAAATCAGGCTGTTTTTTAGTAAAGGCATGTAAATAGTACATATTGTCTTCATTGGGAACCGACTCCCAGGCTGATTCACCAAAGTAGGTACGCCAATTGTTCGGCGGCTGTCCATCAATTCCTTCGCTAAAAACATAATAATCTCGGTATTTACTCTCAGGATCTCGCAAGGCTTCCTGAAACCAAGCATGTTCGTCAGAGGTGTGGTTAACTACTAAATCCATTAAAACCTTCATACCTAGCATCTTAGCTTTTTCAAGTAACGCATCAAAATCCTTATTAGTTCCAAACATATTGTCGATGGTATAATAATCAGCGATGTCGTAGCCGCCATCATCCATTGGTGATTTATAAATTGGACAGATCCAGACTACATCAACACCTAGCTCCTTCAAGTAATCCAGCCGCTGGATAATTCCTTGGATATCGCCAATACCGTCACCGTCACTATCCTGAAAACTTTTAGGATATACTTGATAAACAACGGATTCTTTCCACCATTCCCTATTTTCCATTTACAGAACTCGTTTCTTCCAAAATAACTCCTTGGTAAGGTAATAATGTTAACTGTCCAGTTTTACAGTCAAGTTCAGCATAATTGTTTAGTAAGACCTCAAACTTAGCATCGTAATCTACTGCTATAGTTTGATTTGTTAAGTTGCATAAAGCACTGATTGTTTGTTTCTCTAATTTTCTTTGATAAGTAACTACTCCAGATGCCTCCACAAAACCAGGAACCGCTCTTCCATAAACAAGCAGCTCTTTATAAATCGGATTCTTTCGCAGTTGAATCATTTCTTTATAGAAGCTCAACAAGGAATGTGGATCCTCTTTTTGCTGCTGATAATTCAACCCGTGATAGGTTGGATTCACCGCAAACCATGGAGTTCCTTTTGTAAAGCCAGCATTAGTCTGAGAATTCCATTGCATTGGTGTCCGACTGTTTTCCCGATTTTCAATATTTATTTGCGCTAAGGCTTCTGTTTCACTTAACCCATTTAATAGATAATCTTGATAGTTATTGTGAGTGGCCAAATCAATATATCCGTCGATGGTTTCCTTTGGATAATCCACCATTCCAATTTCCTGCCCCTGATAAATTACAGGAATTCCTCGCATAAAGAAGTAAAACATCCCTAATACAGAAGCACTATGGAAACCAATCTCTTCTTTTGGAATGAAACGATTCAATGATCGCGGCAAATCATGATTTTCGATAAAGTTGGTAAAGAAGACTCTATCGTTGGCTAATTCCTGTTTTTTATATACTAGCGGTTTTAAAAATTCGATAAACTTCTCAGAATCATTGGCAAATTCCTTCCCTTGAATCGAGTACGCCGTGTGGTAAAAATCAAAAATCGAAGAAAAGTAGCCATTGTCGCCAAAGTATTCTTCCCATTTTTCCGGATCCACTACATCCATTTCAGCAATTGTCAAAATATCCTGCTTACTGAATACTCTGTCCCGTAATTCGCCTAGGAATTCTCCAATTCCCAGAGCATCGCGGTAGTTTTCCCAAACAGTCACCAGTCCATCTGGTCCGTCAGAAGGTAAATTTTCTTCGTCATAAATCTTTTTAATGTGAGAGATCGCATCAACTCGGAAGCCTGCCAACCCTTTTGTCAGCCAAAACTCGATAATTTCATAAAGCTCCTGCCGCAGCTCTGGATTTTCCCAATTTAAGTCTGGCTGATCAACTGTAAACAAATGCAGATAGTATTTATTGGTTCCTGGGATTTTTTCCCAAGCACTGCCGCCAAACATCGAACGCCAATTATTAGGTGGCTCTTCACCACGCCCCTCCCGAATAACATAATAATCGGCATATTTACTGTCCAAATCTGCCATTGCTCGCTTAAACCATTCATGCTGAGAGGAAGTATGGTTAATTACTAAATCCATTAAGACTTTAATTCCCCGCTTTTCCGCCTCTTGAATGAGTCGTTCAAACTCCTCATTTGTACCGAAGGAAGGATCTATTTGTAAGTAATCGCTGATATCGTAGCCATGATCAACCATCGGGGACAAATTAATTGGACTGATCCAAATCACATTAATTCCTAAATCACTTAAGTCATCCAAATGTTCAATCATTCCAGGAATATCACCAATCCCATCATTATTCGTATCTTGAAAACTCTTGGGATAAATTTGATATCCAATTGCTTCGTGCCACCATTTTTTATTTTGTATAACCATTTTTTCATCATCCTTTAACAGAACCACCAGTGATTCCTTCTACATAGTATTTTTGTAAGAATATAAACAAGAGTGTAATAGGGATTGCGATAATCACACAACCAGCTGTGAAAGCCATATACAAATTATCAGCGTTGTCCCGAGTCATCATTGAATACAGTCCAATCGCGACTGTATATTTTTCTACTTTGTCTCCCATGATTACTTTGGCAAAAATAAAGTCCATCCAAGGCATCATGAAGGCCTGCAACGCTGTGTAAACGATGATCGGCTTAGAAAGTGGTATCGTTATCTTAGTAAAGATTTCGAATTTTGTTGCGCCATCAATCATAGCTGACTCATCTAGTGACGTCGGAATTGTGTCAAAAAAGCCCTTCGCTATATAAAAAGCTAATGCTGCTCCTGAAGAATAGATCAAAACTAATGCCAACAAACTTTGAGTCAGGTTCAGTGCCTTCAGAATGTAATAAACAGCAATCATACTCATGAAACCGGGAAACATGTTCAAAACCAACGCTACCTTCAAAAATTCTTTTCGCAAACGGAAACGTAAGCGCGACAGTACGTAGGCCATCGAAATTGTAATTGCTGTG
The DNA here is from genome assembly GCF_017377655.1 of Candidatus Enterococcus ferrettii. Classification (GTDB taxonomy): domain Bacteria; phylum Bacillota; class Bacilli; order Lactobacillales; family Enterococcaceae; genus Enterococcus_A; species Enterococcus_A ferrettii. The sequence goes on along the minus strand of NZ_JAFREL010000088.1, from coordinate 13,722 downwards.
CTTAGTAAACAAGAAGCAATTGCTACAATCAGTGTATTCCAAAACCATTTGAGGAAAGGATAACTGGAATTATTTGTGAATAAGAACTTGTAATGGTCCAGCGTAAATTGTTTGGGAATAATATACGAAACAAACTGGCCGCCCTCTGCTCGAAACGAAGTCAAAAAGATCCAAAGAATCGGGAAGACCCAGATTGCTGCCAAGAAAATCAGCGCTGCATAAATTACTATCTTTGAGCTTTTGCGATTTTTTTCCATTTAAAATGCCCCTTCTTTTTTGTATGATCCTGAGCGGGTGTACGCAAATAGTGAAAAGACTGCACTAAGCACAAACGTAATAATTCCGATAACAGAAGCAATGTTGTAGTCTGCCACCTCAACTGTCAGCTTATATAACCAAGTAACTAATAAATCAGTTTCTCCAGCATTATAGAAATCACTGTTTAATGGTCCACCACCTGTCAGCAGATAAATCACATTGAAATTATTTATGTTTCCAATAAACTGCTGAATCAGACTCGGTGCCATAACAAACAAAATTTGAGGAAAGGTTATATAACGAAAAACCTGAAGCTTATTTGCGCCATCCATGCGAGCTGCTTCAATTTGATCTTCTGGCAAATTCATGATGATCCCAGTAGTTACAAGCATGGACACAGGAATACCAATCCACACATTTACTACAATTACTGAGATTTTCGCCATCAATCCGCTAGTTAGAAACGGAATCGGATGGTCAATCAGGTGAATCTGCTGCAAGAAGGCATTGATCGGTCCAGAAGCGTGCAGCATGTTTTGCATGATCAATAGTGAAATGAACTGTGGGACTGCCATTGTTAACACAAACAGAGTTCGAAAAACTTTTTTCCCTTTAATTCCTTTTGAATTAATCAACAAAGCCAACAGCACTCCGAAAAAGAAACTAGTTGCTGTGGCGCATAAGGCCCAAATTAACGTCCATCCCAGAAGTGGGAAAAAAGTTCCAGAAATACGACCACTTAGGACATTACCAAAATTTGCCAAGCCTACCCAGTCAAATAAGCTTTTTGGCGGCAAATGATTATGATCATAACTGGTGAAAGCTAACGAGATCATATACATCAAGGGCAGCACAGTAAAAATAATTACGCCAACCATCGGTATAGACATCAACGTAAGATGGAAACGTTCATCTAGCAATGAACGTATATCCTGCATAAATGTAGGAATTGCTAAATCGTGACTTCTCAAGTAGTAAAGTTGTTTCGTACTTTTTAAATTGGTTTTATACAATAGGATAAAAATGATAAGTGCAATAATTGTAGCAATTCCATAAATCAATAGCAGCATGGAATTGTCGCCAGCTACTTGTACATTAATACCAAGTGTTTCATCAAATACCCAGCCTTGCTGGTTCGTCCCCAAAGTAATCAATCCATGAAGATTATTCATCCCCTTCATAAAAAACCAGACCAGAAAACCGATCTCACTAATTAGAAACAGCAGCCCTTTAACAATTTGTTTGTCGGCAAGATTTCCAGCCCCCATAACCACAAAGGCAGCCTTTTCTCCCAGATTACCATCAGAAAGAATTTGCTTGTAAGAGGTTTGCTGCAACGCTTTATTTTCTTCCATTTTTCCACCTCATTTTAATGATCGCAGGATACTCGCAAAAGCATCCTGCAAAGCGAATTAATCTTTAGTTGCTGACGTGTCATCGACTAGTTGAGTCAATTTCTTTTCCATTTGATCCTCTGGAATTTTGCCTTTGTAGCTGTCACTTATAACTGATAAAGCCCCTGGCCAAAAGCTGACCATTTCGGGAATTTTAGGCATCAATTCAGTAAATTCCGGCTGAGCCATTTTAACAACCGTACTTGCTAAAGGATCACTGGCAACTTTTTCAGACTGTTGCAATGCCTTATTAGAAGGAATGGTATTCATTTTTTCAAAGGCTTGTTCCTGTGCAGCTTTACTGGAGAGATAATTTGCCAGCTCCATTGCTTCTAGTGGATTCTTTGTATTCGCATTCACACTGTAAAGCTTTACTCCCAAGAAAGCCTTCATCTGAACTGTTCCATCGCCAAAATCATTCGTTGGATAAGTTGCAATTCCCATGTTATCTCCTAAAATTTCTTCGATGTTTTCACGTCCCCATGGCCCGCTCACCAGAGCAGCGATTGAGCCGTTTTCCAGTTGACTCATCAAATCTGCATTAGCTTGAATAACATTCGGATTTTTGCCTTGAGCAGCAATCCATTTTAGGGTGTTCACACCTTTCGCATCGTTGAAGGTGGTTCCTGAAGCATCTTCTCCATCTGCTCCGTACAATTTCGAACCATTTGATACAAAGAATGGAACAGCGAAATAATCCGCACCAGCCTCCTCAAAATTTAATCCAATTTTTTCTTTTGCAACAATCCCTTCATATGTTTTAACATCTTCTTCACTTAATTTTGATTTATCGTAGTAAAGCATCATACTTTCTACCCCGTAAGGATAGCCATATAGTTTATCTTGGTAAGTAGCACCATTGATGGCTTGTTCAGTGTTGCTTTCTTTTACATCATCTGCATATTTCGTATTCTCATAGACTACTCCAGCCTCTACTAATTGTCCCAATTGATCGTGAGGCATACTGAAAACATCTGCAGCTGCATCTGGATCTTTTTTAACAAACTCCTGAGCTTTTCCAGTATCAGATTCTACTACTTCAATAGGATAATCAATCCCGTTACTTTCTTTATACTCTTTCACAACATTCTTGTAGAAGTCACCCGTACCAGGATCGACCCATACCTTTAAGTTCACATCGTCTGAATTTGTTTGACTGTTAGAGTTGTCTTCTCCTCCACCGCACCCTGTTAACAGTAACGCTGCAAAAATCGTAACAATACTTAAACCTACTTTTTTCTTCATGGCTATTCTCCTTTAATTTTAATAAATTGTGAAAACGATACCTCATCATTTAACAGTAATCAAGAGAAGGCGTTTTCTTTATAGATCGAGTATATGTCAATCGTTTTCACATGTCAATCGTTTTCATAATATTTTTTTGTTGCTATATAGGCATTTTAGTCTATAATGAGTATAAGAATCCATAAAAAATAAGGAGTAAATTAGATGGCAAGTATCGAAGATGTAGCTAAAAAAGCCAAGGTTTCAGTCACCACTGTTTCTCGGGCTCTCAATAATCATCCCTATGTGTCAGACAAAACTAAAAAGAAAATTTATAAAGCCATGGAAGAGTTAAACTATTATCCAAATAACGTTGCTCAACAACTGAGAGGCAAAGGCTCTAAAATGATTGGTGTGATTATCTCATACATTACGAATCCCTTTTTTGCTTATTTGGTTGATGCGATTGAAACGACGGCTTTAGAGTTGGGATATCACCTGGTAGTCATGCAAACCCGCGGCAATCCTACCATGGAAAAGTTTTATATCGAAATGGTTCAGAAGAAGCAGTTAGATGGCATCATCATGACCAATTTAGAAACTGCGACTAAAGAGGTAACCGCTTTAATTGAAGAAGGAAAAATTGTCCTATGCAATCGTTACATTGGCAACGAGAGATTACCCGTTATTCACATTGATGAAGCGGAGGCAAGCTACAAAGGAACCGACTATTTAATCAGACAAGGTCACAGAAAAATTGCTTTTTGTACTGGTAATGTGATGAATCCTCATGATCATCGCTTTAAGGGATACCTGCAAGCCTTGCGAGATAACAACTTGACGTTTGATGAAAACTGGTTCTTCAATGATACTTTAGGCATTGAAGGCGGAAAAAAATTCCTGAGATGGTTGGTAGAACATCCGGAAACCGGAATAACTGCTGTTTTCTCTAATGGAGATGAAGTTGCGGCTGGAATTATCAGCGAAGCTCGCAAATATCAAGTTAATGTCCCTGAAGACTTAGCTGTTTTAGGCTTCGATGATCAACCAATGGCATTATTAACCTCACCAGAAATCACAACAATTCGCCAGCCAATTAAAAAAATGGGTGAATACACGACGAAAGTCCTAATCGCTAAGATAGAAAAAAGGAAACTCTCTCCTATTGAGGAACCTGACCTAAAAACTGAATTAATCATTCGCGAATCCGTTTAGTATCAAACGTCACAATGAATTAAACATTGCGACGTTTTTTTATGCATTCAATCACATACTAGATGTTCAAGAAAATCAGGAACTAATTTTTTTAACTGCAAAATTGTTCTACTTTACTAATTAAAGCAGAATATAACTTTCTATTCTCATTAGAAACCACATCTTTCTCAATCAACGGAAAGATATTTAATAAAAAAACTGTTCTCATTAAGCAAAAAAATAACGTTGGAAAATGGTTTACAAAGCGGAATTCCTCCACTTTTTTTGAAAAGATTGAAAAAAATTCAGATTTTTGATAATTATTCTTAATTAGGTCTGAGTTTTCTGGTATAATCTTCTTGAGAACGGTCACATTTGTCTCTTATTTGTAAAGAAGAAAGGTTGATAAACGTCTCATCGTGCTCAAGGAATAGTTAAACCCGCGGTTTTAACCAACTGCACTTTATTGTCCGTCACTATTATTGTGAAAAAACAAGCAAAGATTCTATCTACTATTTGAAAGAGAGGTTTTTTGATGTCTAAAACAGTAATTATTGGAGCTAATCATGCAGGAATCGCTGCAGCAAACACGTTATTGGATACTTACAAAGATCAGGAAGTTGTGATGATTGACCGCAATACCAACTTAAGCTATTTAGGTTGCGGAACCGCACTTTGGGTGGGACGCCAAATCGATTCATATGAAGGGTTATTCTATACGAAAAAAGAGGATTTTGAAGCAAAGGGCGCTAAAATATCTATGGAAACAACAGTTGATCGTATTGATTTCGCAAAAAAAGAAGTTTACGCGATCAAAAAAGATGGCGAAAGCTATGTTGAATCCTACGACAAATTAATTCTTGCTACTGGTTCTGTACCTATTTCACCAAACGTACCAGGTCGTGACTTGAATAACATCCATTTCTTGAAACGATTCCAAGACGGCCAAGCCGTGGATGAAATCCTTTCTAAAGACACTATTGAAACAGTTGCTGTTATCGGTGCTGGCTACATTGGTGTCGAAATTGCTGAAGCAGCAAAACGGCGTGGTAAAAACGTACTATTGTTTGATGCTGCAGGACGTTCTCTACCAAATTACTACGATAAATGGTTTACAGATGATATGGATAAAGTACTAGCTGATCATGGTATTGAATTGCACTTTAACGAGCTTGCTCGCGAATACAAAGGTAGCGATACAGTTGAAGCCATTGTTACTGATAAAGGAGAATATCCAGTTGATTTAGTAATAAATGCTATCGGCTTCCTGCCAAACAATGCACTTGGTAAAGAACATTTAGAATTGTTTGCTAATGGTGCTTACTTGGTTGACCTGCATCAAAAGACCAGTGATGATTCAGTTTACGCTGTAGGAGACTGTGCAACAATTTACTCAAACGCATTGAAGAAAACCACTTATATTGCCTTAGCAACTAATGCCGTTCGTTCCGGAATTGTAGCAGCTCACAATATCGGGGGCACTCCATTGGAATCGACCGGAGTTCAAGGTTCAAACGGTATCTCAATCTTTGGCTATAATATGGTATCAACTGGTGTTTCAGTGGAAGCTGCTGAGAAAAATGGTCTGAAAGTAAAATATACAGATTTCCAAGACTCTCAAAAACCTGGATTTATGAAAGAAAACGATGATGTGAAGATTCGTATCGTTTACGAAGAAGATTCTCGCCGAGTTGTAGGTGCGCAATTAGCATCTACCACAGCAGAAATTGCTATGGGCATCCATATGTTCTCCCTAGCAATTGAAGAAGGCGTAACTATCGACAAAATGAAACTATTGGACATTTTCTTCTTACCTCACTTCAACCAACCTTATAATTACATCACCATGGCGGCATTAAGCGCTGAATAATTTAAAAAAGCGATCTGTTCAAATCTCGAACAGGTCGCTCTTTTTATACTATTAAAAATTATAGTGAAAAATGTAGACTAACTTTTTAACGATCAATAATTGTGGTGTAATCCATCTCCGTCGAAACTTCCATATAAGCCGGACGAATAATTTTTTGAACATTAATCAGCTCCTCTATTCGATGGGCAGACCAACCGACAATTCTGGCAATTGCAAACATTGGCGTGTACAATTCTTGCGGCAAATCTAACATGTGGTAAACAAATCCACTAAAGAAGTCAATGTTAGCACTAACCCCCTTATATACTTTGCGTCGTTTAGAGATAACCTCTGGAGCTATTCGTTCCACTTTACGATAAAGATTGAAATCCGCTTCAGCACAGGCACCCTTCTCACTTGCCAGCTTTTCGACATAACGTTTAAAAATTTCGGCACGCGGATCAGACTCTGCGTAAATCGCATGCCCCATACCGTAAATCAATCCTTGTTTGTCAAAAGCTTTCTTACTCAAAATCTTTTCTAAGTAAGCAGCAATTTCTTCGTCGTCCTCAGGATCTTTAAGATTATTCTTCAAATCATCCATCATTTGCGTTACTTTGATATTCGCACCACCATGTTTAGGTCCTTTTAACGAACCTAAAGCTGCTGCTATGGTTGAATATGTATCCGTTCCACTTGAAGTAACTACCCGTGTTGTAAAGGTGGAGTTGTTACCACCTCCGTGTTCCATATGTAGAACAAGTGCCATATCTAAAGTCTGAGCTTCTTGGAAGGTATACTTCTTATCCGGCCGCAACATCGTCAAAATTGCTTCCGCTGTGCTCAAAGATGCATCTGGGCGATGAATATACATACTTTCCCCTTTTGCATAATGATTGTAGGCATGATAAGAGTACACAGCAATCATCGGAAAAATACTAATTAATGACAGGCTTTGATCCAAAACATTTTCAATACTGATATCGTCCGTTTTATCGTCATAACATCCCAGTGTCAGGATACTGCGAGACATCATATTCATAATGTTGTGAGAAGGAGCCTTCATAATAACATCCCGTACAAAGTTTGTTGGAAGTGTTCGTCTTTTAGCAATTGTCTCAGTAAAGTCGTGCAGTTGTTTTTTGGTGGGAAGATCTCCAAATAATAACAGATAACTGACTTCTTCAAACCCTAGACGCTCTTCTGAAACAAACCCCTTCACCAAGTCGTTCACGTCAATTCCCCGGTAACGCAATTCCCCACGATTAGAAATCACTTGATCTCCTACCATTTTTTGGGGATGAATCGTCGATATATTGGTTAATCCAGCTAGTACACCTTTACCATCTAAGTCACGTAAGCCCCTTTTCACATTATGTTTCGTGAACAAGGAAGCGTCTAAATGATCCTTTTGTCGGCATACCTCCGCCATTAACTCTAAATCTAACATGTTGATGTCCTCCTAACTTTCCACTTCTGGTGTTTTTCATTCAAGAAACATTATAACACCATTATTTTAAAATGAAATAGTTTTAATAAAGACATTTACTTTCTTTTTCTTTCTTCGTATAATATACCAACAAGCAAGTATCAATAACAGAAGGGAAGGATTATCAAAATGAACTGGACAAAGCAACTAACCATCAACAACGAACAATATACCTATCTTGATCTTTCATCGGTCGCTTCCTCCTATAGTAAGGAGCTATCAAATTATCCCTTTAGCATCCGGGTTTTGCTGGAGAGTTTAGCCCGTCATAAAGAACTGGAAGCCTTGGAAGAGCTGATTGAATACGATGCACAGAATCCTGAGGGAGTTATTCCTTTCCGACCATCACGTGTAATACTCCAGGATTTCACTGGCGTACCTGCCGTTGTTGATCTAGCAGCTATGCGGGATGCTGTGGTGAAGCTTGGCGGAAAAGCCGAGTATATCAATCCAGAAATCCCTGTGACTTTAGTCGTGGATCACTCGGTACAGGTTGATTGTGCCGGGACTCAAGACAGTTTAACCTACAATACCGAAAAAGAATTTGAACGGAACCACGAACGTTACCAATTTTTAAAATGGGCACAACAAGCCTTTGACAATTTTGATGTCGTTCCACCGGAAACCGGAATTATCCATCAAGTAAACTTAGAATTTCTTTCTGATGTCATCCTAAAACAATTAAAAGACGGACAAAACTGGCTATTCCCAGATTCATTAGAAGGAACAGACTCTCATACAACCATGATTAATGGATTAGGTGTACTAGGATGGGGAGTTGGCGGGATCGAAGCAGAAGCCGCTATCTTAGGTGAAGCATCTTTCTTTCCTACACCAGAAGTTATTGGAGTCCAACTAACTGGTGCCTTGTCACCAACAGCTACTGCTACTGATTTAGCTTTACACTTAACACAGCTGTTAAGAAGTGAAAAAGTAGTAGGTAAATTTGTAGAGTATTTCGGTGAGGGATATCAAAAATTAAGTCTATCGGATCGAGCAACCATTGCTAACATGGCACCAGAATACGGTGCAACTTGTGGTTACTGTCCAATTGACCAAGAAACATTAAATTATTTGCGGGTTACTGGACGAACACCTGATCAAATTAAACTAGTTGAAACTTACGCTAAGGAAAATCACCTATTCTATGATGGAACAGAAACACCTAGTTATACGCGAATTATTCAGCTGGACTTAGGCGAAATTAATTCCTCATTAGCGGGACCAAAACGTCCACAGGATCGAATTCCTCTAGGCCAAGTTGCAGAAAATTTTACTGCCTCTTTGACTAATCCAAGCGGTCCTCAAGGTTTTGGCTTGTCTAAGCATGAGATAAATAAAAAAGTGGCGGTTACTAACGAGGATGATAAACTGCAAACAGGCGACTTAGCTTTAGCTGCTATTACCAGTTGTACCAACACTAGTAATCCAAGTGTAATGGTCTCCGCTGGACTATTAGCTAAAAAAGCTGTTGAAAAGGGCCTTCAAGTTCCTTCAACCATCAAAACCTCCTTGGCACCAGGTTCAAAAATTGTAACCTCCTATTTGGAAAAAGGCCAATTGCTGGAGCCTTTGGCATCGTTAGGTTTTGATATTGTTGGTTACGGTTGTACTACTTGCATAGGGAACTCTGGTCCCCTATCTGACGAAATTGAACAAACCTTGAAGGAAAATGATTTAGTTGTCTCAGCTGTTCTATCAGGGAATCGTAACTTTGAAGGTCGAATTCATCCATTGATTAAAGCCAATTATCTAGCTTCGCCACCACTAGTTATCGCTTATGCTTTAGCTGGTACAGTAACAAAGGATTTAACTACTGAGCCGATTGCTGAGACAGCAGATGGTCCAGTTTACTTAGAGGATTTATGGCCAAGTAAAGAGGAAATTGATGCCTATATTCATGCTCATCTAGATCCAGATGATTACCAAGCCGCTTACGAAGATGTGTATCAATCCAATGAACGCTGGAATCAAATCCAAACTTCAGAAGGCGCCACATATGGCTGGGATGAAGCATCAACTTATATTGCAAACCCGCCATTCTTTGAAACCCTTAGCAAGACTTTGGACGCTCCTCCTTCATTAAGTGGATTAAAGGTTTTAGCAAAATTTGGAGACTCTGTAACGACCGACCATATTTCCCCAGCCGGAAATATTTCTCTTAATTCACCGGCCGGACAATACCTAAAAGACCGTGGATTGGCTTATAAGGACTATAATTCTTATGGTTCACGTCGTGGAAATCACGAAGTTATGATGCGAGGAACCTTCGGAAATATTCGCATTCAAAATCAGTTAACTCCCGATATTACCGGTGGATACACACGTTCAGCATTAACAGGGGAAGAAATGAGTATTTACGATGCGGCCATGGACTATCAAAAAAATGAGATTGGCACAGTTATCTTGACTGGCAAAGACTACGGTATGGGCTCGTCTCGTGACTGGGCTGCCAAAGGAACTTCATTACTTGGTGTTAAAGCCGTTATTGCCGAAAGCTACGAAAGAATTCACCGGAGCAACTTGGTAATGATGGGCATTGTGCCTTTGGAATATCTAGAGGGGGAAACAGCAGAAACCTTAGGCTTAGACGGTTCGGAAACCTTTACCATTGATATGCCGGAAGAACCAGTTATTAATCAACTGGTGGACGTAACGGCGGAAAAAGATAAAACAATTACCTTTCAAGCGAAACTGCGTTTTGATTCCAAAGCGGATGTAGACTACTGGAAAAACCAAGGGATCTTGCCATTGGTTATTCGTAAAAAGATGATTGAGGAGATAAAATAAATGACAAACACTCCAATTATTCCTTACATTGAAGGCGACGGTATTGGACCTGAAATCTGGGCGGCAACGCAAGCGGTTATAGATACCTCTTTAGAAATTTGCTATGGTTCAGATAAAAAAATTCAATGGTTAGAAGTTTTAGCTGGTGAAAAAGCCTTCAACCAAACCGGCGAATGGCTTCCTGATGCGACTGTTGCTACAATTCAAGAACATAAATTAGCCATCAAAGGTCCTTTAACCACTCCAATTGGTGGTGGGATTCGTTCGCTAAATGTGGCATTGAGACAAACGCTCGATTTATATGCTTGTGTACGCCCCGTCCGCTATTTTAAAGGGGTTCCTTCTCCTTTAAAAGAACCTGAAAAAACTAATATGACTATTTTCCGTGAAAATACTGAGGATGTCTATGCGGGTATAGAATTTGCGTCAGGCTCGGACGAAGCAAAAAAATTACTTGCTTTCCTTAGAGACACTTTATCGGTCAACAAAATCCGATTTCCAGAAACCAGCTCCTTAGGAATTAAACCAATCTCAAAAGAAGGCAGTGAACGATTGGTCAGTTCCGCAATGGATTATGCAGTGGAAAACAAACTGACTCGTCTGACTTTAGTACACAAAGGTAATATTATGAAGTTTACTGAAGGCGGCTTTAAATCCTGGGGATATGATTTACTGGAAAAAAAATATTCTCAAGCATTCACAATGAACCAATATAAAAAAATTGCTGCTGAGAATAGTGTTGAGGCAGCAGATGCTGCCTTAGCAGCAGCCAAAGAAGAAAAAAAAGTAATCGTGGATGATGTGATCGCAGATAATTTGCTGCAGCAAATTCTTTTGTACCCTGAGAAGTTTCAAGTGATTGCTACGACTAACCTAAATGGTGATTATATTTCGGATGCACTAGCAGCTCAAGTTGGCGGTATCGGCATCTCACCTGGTGCCAATATCAATTATCAATCTGGCCATGCAATTTTTGAAGCGACTCATGGTACAGCGCCTGATATTGCGGGCAAGGGCTATGCTAATCCTTGTTCGCTTTTGCTCTCAGCAACTATGCTTCTAGATCATTTAGGCTGGTACGAAGCAAGTCGAAAAATCACTGTGGCAATTGAAACAGCTCTTGAACAAAAAGTTGTTACTAAGGATTTTGCTCAGGCATTAAACATTCCAGAAGTCTCAACTAGTGAGTTTGCAAAAGAATTAATTAAACTGATGAAATAAAGAAATGACTCTTTAGGAATGTCCTAAGGAGTCATTTTTTAATGGGAACTTTTTGGGGTTCTCTGAATGCTTTTGACTCCAATCATACCAGCCGCCGTCAAATAGTCGTACTCTTTGCCAGCCAAGCTCTTTAGCGATAAAGAAAGCCACCGACGCTCGCCACCCGGTTCCGCAATAAAAAACCACTTCTTTTCCCCTAGTAATCCCATTTGCTTTCCAAGCTTGTGCAATGTCGACTAGAGGTTTAATTTTCTTTTCTGAAGTCAGTAAATCAGCGACATCATTCTTGCCACAACTTGCTTTAGCCCATAATGCTCCAGCTGGCTCACCCGCTTGCTCAATATAAGCGTAGCAACTGGTGGTACCTTGATATTCTGTGAGACTTCTTACACTGGCTAAAACCAGCTTAGGGTTGTCTTTTTGGGCCTTCAGCAAATCCTCCGAAGTAGAAATAAGAATTTCTGACCTTTTAGGATCATGCAATCCAAACGAACTCGCTTTTTCGCAAGATGTCCAGTCGCTTTCCAATGGATAGTTTAACTTTTGCCAAGAAGCTAAGCCGTCCTCCAAGATTTTTATATCTGTAAGTCCCAGCCAATAAGCAATAAAAGCAATACGACAAGCAGCACTTAAACTAGATGAATAAATTAATAAAGAGGTGCTACTGGTGATCCCCTTATCACTCAACACACGCATACAGGATTCCGCCGACAAAATGTTCCAGCCGTTCTCCTTGGATTCAATTTCATTTGTATTTAGATAATAAGAACCTGGTAAATGGTCAAGTCCCATTATCCGTGAGTGACTTCCCACCTCAAGAGCTTGATATCCCTTCTGCAGCAGCTGGTAAGCCACGTTAGCATCGGTAAAAAAATGAGTATCAGATTTCGTTATTAACACCTCCTATTTTGATCATACCTCGCTTTTCTTTGTGGAGCAACTTGCTGAATCGTTTATTTTTTTTTACAATAGAGAGGGAGGAATAATTATGAACTATTACGATTCTATTAGCGACTTAATGTTAGATTTAAGAGGTGACCTAGATGAAATCGGAAATGAAGATATTTGGGTTTATTATGATGAAAAAGGCAATATAACAGATTATCGCTATAAAAATACGCCTGATGAAGCTAGACCAAAAGAGCGGGAAAATCAAGTAATTAAAGAAATGCCTGCACTAAAGCTTTTAAATGATTTGTCTATTTAAAAAACGAGTGTTTCTGCTTGATAGTCAAGACTAGAAACACTCGTTTTGCATCATCTATTTAACTGAAAAAACACTTAGAAGAGACAATTCCTGCTACTTCGTTGTATCTAATTAAAACTTTACCGTCAACCTCGTCAATTTTGTCTGCATCTAATCCGTAAAACCGCTCCACATTTACGATACAGCCTTCATCGGTCTTCTGTAAAACTTCCCCAATAATCGGGCGGGCAAAATCTTGTTTTCGACACTCATAATTTTCTCCAACAATAATCGCTTCTTTATTCATTTAATCACCTCAATGGACGTATTTACTACACATTAATAGTACCATTAATCTGATTAAAAGACTACATTAATCCTTTTTTTCCTCAAAAAGTGATTATATCTGAACATTACTCAACATTTTGCAGCAATAACGTGACGTATTGTTCTAAGTAAAACTGATCAATCTGATCATACATACCAATTTCCGAACTATCTAAATCCAAAACTCCAATCAGCTGGCTCCCTTTTTTCATGGGTACGACGATTTCCGATTTTGCTTTCGAATCACAAGCGATGTAATTGGGGTGATTAGTCACATCCTCAACAATCAGTGTTTGATTTTTTTCAGCAGCTTCTCCGCAAACACCTTTTCCTAACGGAATATGTACACAAGATACACCTCCCTGAAAAGGGCCTAAAATGAGTTCACCATCTTTGAAAAGATAGTAACCGGAGAATACCGTATCTTTTAAAGTCAGCTTCAACAAGGCTGAAGAATTGGCTAAATTAGCAATTAAATCTGTTTCTCCTTCCAGCAATGCTTTTTGCTGTTCTAGCATCAACTGATAGGCAGCTTCTTTTTCCTCTTGACTACTCCAAGTCATAAATAAATTCCTCCTTTTTCCTAACTTATATTTTACTGTAAGAACTACCATAACGCCATTTATATAAATAGAATAATTTTCATTAATCTCCATAGAGTTCTAATAGCTTTATCATCAAACCAAACTAAAGTCAATAGGAATTTTACGCTTTTTCTTGAAATCCATATTTCAATTTCTTTACAAACTATACGGTTACATAAAAGTTTAATCTTTCTCAACTTTTTCTT
>NZ_JAFREL010000087.1 GCF_017377655.1 Candidatus Enterococcus ferrettii | reverse complement strand
AGTCTGAGGTAAAAGGTACGTCTATCACTAATACGTACAAAAATAAGGAAACAACAGAGATTAGTGGAGAGAAAACCTGGAAAGACTACAATAATAAGTTCAAGACACGACCAGAGTCAATCACTGTTCGTCTACTCCAAAATGATGAGGAATATGCGACAAAAGAAATTAAAGCAGACGAGTCAGGTAATTGGGCTTATAGTTTCACCGATTTACCAAAATACGATGAACAAGGTGAAACCTACAACTACACAGTGAAGGAAGACCCAGTTAAAGAATACGAGTCTGAGGTAAAAGGTACGGCGATCACTAATACGTACAAAAATAAGGAAACAACCGAGATTAGTGGAGAGAAAATCTGGAAAGACTACAATAATAAATTCAAGACACGACCAGAAGCAATCACTGTTCGTCTACTCCAAAATGATGAGGAATATGCGGCAAAAGAAATTAAAGCAGACGAATCAGGCAATTGGGCATACAGTTTCACCGATTTGCCAAAATACGATGAACAAGGTGAAGCCTACAACTACACAGTGAAGGAAGACCCAGTTAAAGGATATGAGACGACAATTGAAGACACAACAATCATCAATACGTATACCGATAAAGAAGTCACCGAAATTAGTGGCCAGAAATTCTGGAAAGATAATGAGGATAAATTCAAGACTCGTCCAAAATCAATTACCGTTCGCCTGTATCAAAATAACAAGGAGAAGGTAGTTAAAGAAGTTAAGCCGGATGAATCCGGAGAGTGGAAATATAATTTTACAAATTTACCAAAATTTGACAAAGATGGTAAAGTATATGACTATACCTTGACAGAAGATCCAGTTAAGGGATATGAAACTAAGATTGAAGGAACAAACATTACGAATACGTATGACTTTGATGAACCAACTACGAAAACAGAGAAGCCAAACAGAGAAACGAATACGCCAATCATGACAACATCAGGGAGAACTGCCGTAACGCAACTTCCACGGACCGGTAGTTTGCATGAAAGTGTTCTAGTTTTACTTGGCCTGCTCATTCTCCTTTGTGTAGTTTCAATCTGGTATATTAATGATAAAAGGAATAGGAGAGGATAAACTATAGTAAGCCGGAAAATAAAATAATCAATTGAAAAGCGCTGGCCTAGTCAAGTAAAAAACTTGACCAGGCCAGCGCTTTTATTTAGGTAAAAAATAGTTCAACACTCTTTTTATATTATTACGCAAATACTTATTTTTTAAATAATAGATCGAAATCTTTCTGGTGGGTAATGTGTGCCATCTTTTAAAGGTTAGTGAACGATTCTCAAACTTTGAAATTAAATAATCTGGGACAATGGCAAAACCTTCTGTTTGTTCTATCATAGCTAGTATTAATTCTATTGAGTTTAGATGAATCGCATTAATTATACTTGTTTCGTCAATATTTTGTGCAATCCAATTTGATAAATTGGTCTGTTCAATCGAATCTGAAGATAAACTAATATAAGGGTACTGTCTGAGCGCATCTAAAGAGAATTCTTTTTGATTCAGTGGGTGAGTGGTGCTATAAATAAAAACGTAATTTTCTTCAGTAATAGGAAGTTCAGTAATAGACTTAGGTGTATCTAAATCAGAAATAGAAATTCCAATGTCTGCGGTCAAATTTTCAATGGCATCAAAGATATTTGCTGTCGCAACTCCCCTAATATTTTGATGCGGATCAGATAAAAGCAGCTGGCATATAGCCGTTTTCATTCGATATTCTAAATCATCCAAGTTTATTGCAACTTTTAATGGTAATTTGGTTGTAGGATCATTGATATCTATTAGCTCCTCTTTCATAGAAGCCAATTCTCTATGGACTGCCAGTACATGCTTTTTTAATATTTTTCCAGCATCTGTCAGTTCACAGGAGTTCAAATTTCTGTCAAAAAGCTTTATTGATAGTTCACTTTCAAGGTTTTTTATTTGTTTGCTAAGTGCAGCCTGTGAGATACCCAAACACTCAGCGGCAGCTGTAAATTGTTTATGTTTACTGAGACATAGAAAATAATTAATATGAGTTAACTCCATTTTCAAACTCCTTTTTTCATACTGCTGACAGCAAATCTTCTAAGCAAGGGGATGACCTTTTTAAAAAATTAATTCGAATTTTTTGATCAGATAAGCATAGCATTCAGAATCTTTATTTTTTTGTGCGGTTAAGAGAACTACTTCTCGACAAGGAGCATTCTCGATTTCCAAAACTTCAATGTTTTTAAACTCCTCTGTAAACTCTTTTATGGAAAAAGGAAGAATAGCTAGGGCTTCATTTTCCGTGGAAGAAGAATCAATTAAAGTAAGCATCAAGTAGATAGCTGAAAAATCCCATGTTGATAGTTCCTTCTGTTCTTTGGTTATACTGCTTTCCCATCGGTCCAATAATTTACGTTCACAAAATTGAGGGGCATATTTTACCATGGGGTAGTGAAAGATCATCTCAGGTCGAACTACAGTATATGCAGCAAGAGGATGAGATTTATTTACAAATAGACTATATTCCTCCGTAACGAGGGGGGTCACGAGAATGTCTTCGGAATGTTTTTTAAAGGACAATCCGATGGCAATATCAATCACTCCATTTTGTATTGCTTGATCAATATTTGAATAATAATCAAATGACAGTTTAACGGTAGGGTATCTTTTTTGAAAATTTGAAAGTATGACAGATAGGCGCATCGGTGCATCAAGTATATTTGTCCCAATAGCAAGTGCACTAAGATTGTTAAGTTGAACTAAGTCATTAATTTCTTCAAGGGCTAAATTAATCTCGTTAATGATATTCTCTGTTCTGCGTTTAACAATTTCTCCAGAAGGTGTTAAGGAATTCGAGGTATGCTTACGGTTGATAAGCTTAGTACCTAATTCACTTTCAAGTAGGCGTATTTTACTGCTCAGGTACGGTTGAGAAACGCCCAATTTTTCAGAAGCTTCAGTGAAACTTTTATTATCTGATAATCCTAAAAAGAGTTCCAAGTACCTTAATTTCATTTTACTTTCTCCGATCTTGATTTTTCCTAGTAAAAATTCGCAAATTTCAAGTGCAGATTAATCACACTCTGAAATTCACTAGTTAATTATTTTAAGTCTATTAGTCAGTTCTTCTAATAGATATGCGCGTGATAGCATGTAATCTAACCATGAAAAAAGATTTATTGTTTCATTTGATAGATTGTTCAAGCTATTAAGTACTATTCTGGTTTCATGGTAAAAGCTTGTATACTTTTTGTCAGCAGCTGGGCTAGCAACGACTATCGATTGTTTAACCGAAATAACCGCATTCATAAGTTTTGTTGTTTTGAGATTGCTGTTTAAACGGACAAATAATCTATCAATACTTTCTGTATTATTATTTACTAAGTTCCATCAAGCAGCTTAGTAATTTGACGATTGGATAAAGAAATGTGCAATCTTACTCAAACTTTGATTTTGTTTCATTCAGGCGCATAATTTTTTAGCCTGTGTTGTCATGAGTTCAAACTTCAATAAAAGATAAATTTTGGCGAAGGGACTTTTATCCATCTAGGTGAATTGGTTCACTATAAAATTCGCACTATCTAAACCTAACAAATGATTATTTTATTTTCAAGTAGTCTTATTTTTTAGAGCTGTAAAGCCTTTAGTTTTTAATAGAAATATTCATATAGACCCTTGCTGCTAAAGCGATATCTGTATTCAGTTATGGATATATTCCTAAAAAGTAATACATCCTCTTAATATTACAAGTGTTATAATAAGTTGTGGGATTCCTATTAACTATGATCGTTTCGTTGAGTATCTGAAATGACTATAAAATTCCTCTAAATACAAACAGTTGTTGAGGAACTTTTACTGCTAATAGAGAAATGAATAGTGATCAACTGTGCTCATAAATTGTCTAAAGATAGAGAACAACGGGATGAAAAGGGGATTTAAGATGAAGGGAAAAAACTAATGAACTCTAGCTAGTACAGCATGAATCCTATAATTAGATATGCCTTTGGTGTGGAATTAAATGAGAATATTGATGAAGGTTTCAGCAATCCTGAACACACAAAATGATCAGGGAGCCAAATTAGAAATCGTCACGTTCAACAACTAATTTTTGGCTAAAAAAAGAGATCTCAGGAATGATTCCCGGGATTCTCTTAGTCGATAAATGATGATTCTAGTAAAATTTCCTATTTATCATCGTAAAGTGTTAAAAAAGCCTTTTCTACTTCAATAAAAGCTTTTGAAAGTATTGCTTCCTCATCCACTGGCAGGATAGAGGTACCTTCCGCCCGAACAATAGTAAAGGTTGAAAATCCCATTAATTCAGTAAACATCATTTTAAGATAGTGAGGAGCAAAATCAACATTTCCATAAAAATCTCCTTTTGTATAGATTGAACCACTCGCAAAAAGCAAGAGAGCTCTATAATCGTCAACTAGCAGAGGGACAGACACTTTTCCATTTTCCAGAGGATCAGCAATGTACCTAAATGTTTCACTAGCAATCATCACGTTGTCTAGATAGTCCTTCATACGAGAGGTCACAGTGAACTACCCGCCACTTAGCTAAACCGATCCGGTTCGTAACGCTTGAAGTGGGAGCTTCTTGGGAACAGAGCTTACTTGCCAGCGGATGTCTTTGCCTGCAGCGGTTGCTCTTTTTTACCAAGCTATCCCCGTAGTTCCTACGGTTATTGATTTGGCTATGCAAAGGCTTGCATGCGCAGCCCTTCATTTAGAATGTTGATACTGGCATTGATGTCTCGATCATGGTGGGCCTGACAAACCGGGCAGGTCCACGCTCGAATCTGAAGTGGTTTCTTACCATCCTTGTGTCCACATTCGGAACAAAGTTGACTAGATAGATACCACCTGGCTACCTGGATCATTTCTCTTCCATACCAGTCGGCTTTGTACTGGAGTTTCGCCACAAAGCTGGACCAAGAGACATCCGAAATACTTTTGGCTAATTTATGATTCCGCAATAAACCCTTCGTATGTAAGTCTTCAAGACAGATCACATCGTGGTTTTTGATGAGTTCGGTACTTAACTTATTTAGAAAGTCGTTGCGTTGGTTTTTGACTTTTTCGTGCAATCTTGCCACTTTGCGTTTTTGTTTTTGGTAGTTCTTGGCTTCACTTAGCTTTTTGCCTGCTTTCTTAGCTTGTACAGCTCGACGAGAAAGCTTTCGCTGTTCACGTGTTAACTTCCGTTCCATTTCTGCGGTAAAGCGATGGTTATCAATCTTCTGACCATTCGAAAGAATCGCAAAGTCCGTAATCCCCAGATCGATGCCAATAACCGAATTCGTTTTGTGAAGCTCGTGAATGTCTTCTTTGCACAACAAAGAAAGGTAATATTTACCGCTTGAATGATAAGAGATTGTTGCGGATCGGATCTCTCCTTGTGGCTGACGATGGCGTTTGATACGGACAAGGGATTTTACCTTCGGTAGTTTGATATAGTTGTTTTCCACCAGTGAAATGGTACCGTTTTGATTGTTGGTGGTATAGCTTTGAACCGGACTGCTTTTGCTTTTGAATTTAGGGAAACTGACACGTTTATCGCGAAAGAAGTTGTTGTATGCCTTATCTAAATTCAGCTGGGCATTCGCTAAGGCAAGACTATCAACTTCTTTCAGGTAGGGATAGTCGTTCTTGTATTTTGCTGGTGTAGGCTTTTTCAATTTTTTGGAAGGATCCTTCTTCATTGCCGCATAAGC
>NZ_JAFREL010000086.1 GCF_017377655.1 Candidatus Enterococcus ferrettii | reverse complement strand
ATAGGGGTAGCATATCAAAAAGTGATTGACGTTTTTTTAGCGCAGCATCTGCCACAAAGGATTTAAGAAAGTTACAGCATAAAACAGAGCAAAGAATAATCCGTACAACAGGGTGAACAAAAAGGCATCCCGGCGATGCTCTTTTTCATGAAAGTGCTCTAACAACTTTTGAAGAAACTGGATTGGATGAAACAAATCCCAAGTATAAAAGCGAATATAACGACCTAAATAAATGCCAAAGCTTAGTACAGGGAAAACCAGCCAGGTCAATAACCAGAATAGAGGAGTATTAATACTGGTAATGTTAACAGGATCGAGATAAATAATAAAAGTGAATTGCAGCAAAACAATATTTAAAGCCGTATTCAATACACCAGAAATAGCCAAGCTCAGCACAGCAATAATGTCGTACCAAATCGGCACCTCGATTTTATCCATTTCACGATGGGTTAGGTTTAATTCTGTGACTAAATATCCAGCATTAGGCAGGAAAATCAACCAAATAATTAAGCCAATAATTAAGATGAAGCCACTAATTATTCCTAGAAATTCAAACGAAGTCACAGCTGATAACCAGCCAAAAAATAATTGCAGTGCTAAAGTTCCCAGTAAAATGAACAAAGGAATCACAGATAGTTTAAAATTGTAAATCATTGGTTTAAACAGTTTTGTTTGGAAAATTTTCGGCCGAATGACAATCAGCAGTAAAGCAAATAAGTTAAAGATGATGGTGATAAAGAGCATAAGCGTCATAAAGATCATCCCCCTATTGTCAGAATAACTTAGAAAGACGAGCTGGGGCAAGTTCAATGCTTAAGCATTGAGTTGTATCAGCAGCACAATTAGGCTCAGAATACCCAATGCTGTAATAGCAGCAAATAAATATTTTTCTTTGTTCTTCTGAAATAAAGGCCGTTGATAAGTATGGCTGTTCCACAACCAAAAGCTGAAGCCCAAAGCATAAATCCCGACACAATAGAGCAAGTTCATGAAGCCGGATGAGTAAAGCATGTAAACTCCGTAAAGTATAGCACCAAGAGCCAGAAGTCGATGATTGTGAACTTTTTTGTTGTTAGAAAGTCGCCATAAAAAGCCTGCCGACAAAACATAAGGAATTAAAACCATCGTAGTGGCTGTATCAGTGACTGCCTGGAAGGCATCCATGGCTAGACGCGAGAAAATGAAGACAACCTGCATAATCAAGCCGTTTAGGATCAGAGCATTGACGGGTGCTTGGTGTCGATTCTCCTTACCTAAAAAGGCTGGAAACATCTGGTCGTTAGCGGCATCATAAGAAATTTCAGCCGCTAGGATGGTCCAGGAAATCCAAGCACCTAGTACAGAGATAATCACGCCGACATCGATCATGCGAGCTCCCCAAGGTCCAACAGCAGCATTTAGCACACCGCTTAGAGAAGGATTAGGAAGCTGCATTAATGTTTCCTGAGGTAAAATGCCAAAGCTCAGCATTACAATTAATACATAAATGGCCAAGGTGGTTCCGTACCCAATCAAAGTAGCTCTACCTACATCTTTTGCTCGTTTAGCTCGACCAGAAAGGACAACAGCCCCTTCAATTCCCACGAAAACCCACATAGTTTGCAGCATAGCATGTTTTACTTGAGTAGAAAGACTACCCAAACCACCACTGTTCGTTTGAATATTTTTAGCAAATAAATCCACCGAAAAGGTTGAATAGCGGAAATGAGCGATCAAAATAAAAATTCCGATAAAAATCGGCACCACTTTAGCAAAGGTCGCTAGGACATTTAAGGCATTAGCAGCTCGAATCCCGCGAGAGACCAGAAGGACAACTAGCCAAATCATCAAACTACCCAAATAGAAGCCCATGGTTCCTTTAGCTCCACCGATCTGTGGGAAAAATTTGCTCAAGGCATCCAAAAAAAGAATAACAAAGGAAACATTTCCAATAATATTGCTCAGCCAGTATCCCCAGGCCGAATTAAAGCCGACATATGATCCAAACCCATCTTTGGCATAGTAGTAAATACCGCCAGTAATTTCTGGCTGCTCATTAGCCAGCGTTTGAAACACTTTGGCGATGAAAAAAACACCTATCCCGGTGATCGTCCAAGCCATCAAAGAAGCAGCTGCGCCAGCTGATTGTGAGATACTGCTAGGTAGATTGAAAACACCACCGCCAAGCATTGACCCCACCACAATCATAGTTAACCCTAATAATCCAACTTCTTTATGTGAAGAAGTATTTGCCGGTTGCTTATCCATGGATTCCTCCTAAAAAATAGTATTCTGTTTATTCAACCACATAAGGATGAAAGAAGGCAATCAATCCGCATAAAAATGAGCAAGAGCTTTATCATCGTATTCTCATTAAAATCAATCCATTCTATTCTTTACCTAGACCAATCGAAAATGTTAAGGTGTGAGGGAGAGAAATGAGGAGGCAAAATAGTGTATGAAGAGAGAAAAGAATAGTCCTAGGAACCAGGTGAAATCAAGTGATGTTTTACTGGAAATGCTAGCGTTATTCATTCTGATTTCGTTAACGATTTATGCCGTAAAAACTGGAAAGTTATTTTGAAGGAGGCATCTGAAAAGGTGCGTTCTTCTTTTTTATTAATAGACCAATTCAAATAACCACTATAGCGTGCTGAAGTATATAACGATGGGGTCTAATTAACTTTTCATAACAAAAACGCATGGATTAGCTCCATGCGTCAGTTGTTAAAGTTTCCAAATCTCTCATAGCTTGAATGATTACTTCCGGTGTAATGGTTTCTTTCATAAAATGGATCATTTCATCCGGAGCAGCAGCCCGCTCAGCCACTTGCTGGTAATCTTTCTCAGTCAAATCAAGTGACATGTCTTGTAAATTAGTCGGCAGTCCTAACTGATGATAGAAGGGTAACAGTTGTCGAATTTCTGAAACCTTCTGTTCAATCATCAATTGAACTAAGATACCATAAGCTACTTTATTTCCATGAAGCTGCTTATGAGAATCAGGTAAAACCGTTAAAGCATCGTGGATAGAATGAGCACCAGAGGTTCGACCATATTCATCACCAAAACCGCCTACCATACCGGCTAATAAAATATTCGTTTCGATAATGTCGATAAACGCTTGATTCAATTGCTTTTCTTTCATAGCCTGCAATGCAGCACTGCTTTCAGCAAGCAGTATATCCCGACATTTTTTGGCAGCAAATTCCGCTACTTGAATTTCAAGCGGCTTAACTGCTAATTGTGAGATGATAGCATCAGATTCATACCATTTTGCTAAGGTATCACCAATCCCAGCCACCATCAGTTCATAGGGCGATTCCAATAAAACCTGTGGGTCAATCAAAACTAAATCCGTTGCCTTAGGGAAAATATCATACCGCAACATCACCCCTTCATGATTATAAACAACACTTAAGGGAGTGTAGGCAGCGCAGGTAGCAGCTAAAGTTGGTAAAATAATGACAGGTAAATTCAAACGATAAGCTGTAAGCTTGGTCAGATCAGCAACTTTTCCGCCACCAACTGCAATTAGTGCCTCAGCCTGATCCTCTGTAGCAAGTTTTGCAAAATGATCAGCGGCTTCATCAGTGCAGTCCTTTCCATAATAATAGAAGGAAGTTTCGTAAGCTGACAAGTCCGGGAAATAACCCTTTACTGCCTGCCAGGAAGTCTCTCCATGAATAATCATAACTTTTCTTAAATTTCTTCGTTCTAAATGTTTGGGCAAATCCTGCCAAGCTGCTGTTTTCAATTCATATTCTTGTGGGGCTCCACGTACAATCAAGTTTGTTGCCATAATATCCGCTTCTTTCGTCAAATTTTCATCTTTTTAGTATAAGCCTTTGTTCGTTTGAAGTCTATACTGCAATAATCCTAAGGTGCCGGTCAATTTTTATGCATAATGAATATAAAAAATAGGTTAAAAATATTAAAAAATAGTGAAATATTCCTAGCTTTTTTCACTTCGTGGTATAATAATTTGTAGAAAAGGAGGCGTCAAAATGAAAAAAATGGTATTAAGCTTTTTGATGGTTGCTGGTTTTACTGTTTGTGTTGCTGGGTCTGTGCAAGCGGAGACAACGGATGAGGAAGGAACAAAAGATATTCTTCCATTGCCAGGAAATCCTGTATACAGAATGTACAATCCTAACTCTGGAGAGCATCTTTATACTCCAAGTATGTTTGAATCAAGAACGCTATTTACTTTAGGCTGGAAAGACGAAGGAACAGCTTGGGTTTCACCTAAAAATTATGGAGATCTTGCAATTTATCGTGTTTATAACCCTAATGCTGGTGATCATCATTACACAGTAGACGAAAATGAGAAAGCTCACTTACTAAAAGTTGGCTGGCAAGATGATATGTTGTCATTCCCAACTGCAAATGACGATGGTGTTCCAATTTATCGTGTATATAACCCAAATGCTGAGACTGGCGCTCACCATTTTACAGTAGATGGTGCTGAGAGAGACATGCTGGTAAGTGTAGGCTGGAAAGACGAAGGAATTGGTTTCTACGCTGAATCGATTAAGTAAAAATTGATAGTTAACAATGAGAGCCTTATTGCATAAAAAGGCTCTCATTTTTTTATGCGTAAAAGTAAAAAAGAAACCCATTGTCTTACTCTCTAACTTGTGGTAGGATAAATCCATTAAAGGCTGCATATTTATTCTTAAATCATAGCATATCATTATTATTATTCATTAATTAGGGAGCGGATAGAATGAAACAAAAAGCAACAGCCTTCTTAGCGATACTTATGTTACTGGCAAGTATTTTTCCATTTGTATCAGCACAAGCAGAAGAAACAGATCCGATTTATGAACGGATTCAACAAAGCGGGGAGCTAGTCGTTGGGTTGTCAGCAGACTACGGTCCTTATGAATTTCATGCAGAGGTTGACGGCAAGGATAAAATTGTCGGTTTTGATATCTCGATTGCAGAAAAAATCGCCAAGGACATGGGCGTAAAATTAAAAGTTGAAGAATTAGGTTTTGATGCTCTTTTAGGAGCCTTGAAAACTGGTAAAATCGATATGGTTATTTCAGGGATGTCGATTACGGAAGAACGTCTGAAGGAAGTAGATTTTTCTGACCCGTATTACATCGTAAAACAAAAGGTTTTAGTACGAAAAGATGATGCCAATAAGTTCAAATCAACAGCTGATTTTAATGGTGTACCTGTCGGTGCTCAAAAGCAAACAACACAAGAAGATCTGGCTAAGAATGAAATGACTGGATCAGAGGTTACTTCTTTACAAAAAGTACCCGATTTGATTAATAATCTGATTAACCAGAAAATTGATGCAGTAGTTTTAGAAGAACCGATTGCAGAGGCCTATGTGCAGCAAAGTGATAATGTAGCTATTGCTCCAGTTGAGTTTGAGCAGGGAGAAAAGGTTACGGCCATCGCGCTTTCGAAGGATACTCCTGTGTTGAAGCAGCATGTCAATGAATCTATTGCTGAGATTAATGACCAAAATTTGCTTGATGGCTATTTAAAAGACGCCAATAAATTAATGTTCCAGGAGGACCAAACCTTTTTCCAAAAGTACTTACCTTACTATCTAACGGGTGCTAAATACACTATTTTATTAGCTTTCGTGGGAGTATTATTTGGGATGATTGTCGGCAGCTTGCTGGCATTGATGAAATTAAGTAAAAACAAGATTCTACGCTTTTTAGCCATTGCTTATATTGAATATGTTCGTGGCACGCCACTGTTAGTTCAAATTTTTATTGTGTACTTTGGAACTGGCGTATTAGGCTTAGATTTATCCAAACTAGTTGCAGGATGTATCGCTGTTTCACTAAATAGTGGAGCGTATGTTGCAGAAATTGTACGGGCCGGAATTAATGCAGTAAATAAGGGGCAAACCGAAGCAGCACGTTCATTGGGAATGAATCAAAAAGAAGCAATGCGCTATATCGTCTTCCCTCAAGCGATTAAAAATATTTTACCGGCTTTAGGAAATGAATTTGTGACTATCATTAAGGAATCCTCGGTAGTATCTGTAATTGGGGTATCGGAATTGATTTTCCAAACTGGTGTGGTTCAAGGTGCCAGCTTTAAGCCATTCTTGCCTTATGTGATCGTCTCACTGATTTACTTTGTGATGACCTTCTGTATTTCACGTCTACTAGGACTGGCAGAAAGGAGACTAGGGGTTAATGATTAATGTAAAGAACTTAACTAAAACTTTTGGTGAGAATGAAGTATTGAAATCAATTAATTTAACTGTCAATACGGGAGAAGTAGTCGTAATTATCGGTCCTTCCGGCAGTGGGAAAAGCACTATTTTACGTTGTTTAAATTTATTAGAAACACCGACCTCTGGTGAAATTACGTTTGAAGGACAAAATATTACATCAGCGGATGTAAACATCGATCAATTACGACAGAAAATGGGGATGGTTTTCCAAAACTTCAACCTTTTTCCACATATGAGTGTTTTGGATAATTTAACAATCACACCGATTAAAGTTAAAAAGGAAGACCCGGAGCAGGCTAAGCAAAAAGCTCTATCACTGTTGGAGCAAGTTGGATTAAATGACAAAGCGAAGGCATACCCTTCTAGTTTATCCGGGGGACAGCAGCAGCGAGTGGCAATCGCTAGAGCGTTAGCCATGAATCCAGATGTCATGCTGTTTGACGAACCAACCTCAGCTCTTGACCCGGAGATGGTTGGAGAAGTGCTGAGTGTCATGCAGGATTTAGCTGAAAAAGGGATGACCATGGTAGTAGTGACCCACGAAATGGGTTTTGCGAAAGAGGTAGCTGATCGGGTAATTTTTATGGCGGATGGTGTGATCCAGGAAGAAGGTACACCAGAAGAAATTTTTGACCACCCGCAAAATATACGGACACAGGATTTCCTGAATAAAGTTTTATAGAAATAGGGGGAAGTAGGATGGATCAAACAAAATTAGCGCAACGTTTTCAACAACCGGTCGAAAATTTGTTGATGCAAATTGCTGTATTAGCTAAAGAAACAGAAGATATTATTGATTTATCAATTGGTGATCCGGATATTATTACCCATCAAACGATTATTGATGCAGCGTATCAGGATTTAAAGAATGGTGCGACTAAATATACTTCACCAGCTGGGAAAAAAGAATTTTTAGAAGCAATTGCTTCCTATTATAAGAAGAAATACGATCTATCATTTGAGACAAGTCAAATCCGAGCAACAGTCGGGGCATTGCATGCCATGTACTTAGTGATGCAAGCCATTTTAGATCCAGGAGATGAAGTGGTTATTCATGAGCCTTTCTTCTCTCCTTATAAAGAGCAAGTGCTTTTAGCTGGAGGAACCCCAGTTTTAGTCCCCACCTATGAAGAAAATCAGTTTCAATTAGATGTGACGGATTTAAAAAAGGCAATTACAGAAAAAACTAAGGCGATCGTTATCAACTCTCCCAACAATCCAACGGGTGCCGTCTTCTCACCGGAAACTTTAAAAGAAATTGCAGAAGTGGCAATCACAAATGATTTATTCATTATCTCTGATGAAATTTATGAAGATTTCGCTTACAAAGAAATTTTTGTTCCTATGGCAAAGTTTGCACCAGACAATACTATTACTATTAGCGGATTGTCTAAAGGCTTTGCCATGACTGGTTGGCGGATTGGGTACATGATTGCTCCAGGTTTTGTTAACGACATTGCTGGATTAATTAATGAAAGTGTCACTTATTCGGCACCAACGGTTTCTCAACACGCAGGGATGTATGCTTTGGAGCATTATCAAGAAATTGTACCAGAAAATGTCGCTATTTTCCGTGAACGTTTAGAATACATTGAAAAACGTGTGACCCAAATTCCTTACTTGTCCTTATCACCAGTTGCGGGCAGTATGTATGCCTTCATTAATATCAGTCATAGTGGCTTGGGATCTGTGGAATTTGTAGAAACCGCGTTGGAAAAAAGTGGTGTACTATTTGTACCCGGAAAAGCTTTTGGGGAAACTGTGGGAGACGAATATATTCGTTTAGCTGCAACTCAACCAAAAGAATTATTGAAAGAAGCCTTTGACCGATTAGAAAAACTGACTTTTTGATGCAATCCTCGTAAAAGTGTGCAAGAATAAAGAGGAAGCACTTGGATATTCCCTTTAAACTAAAAGTGTCGGAGGAAACTATAAAAATGGAATGGTTAGATTGGTTTAACGACAGCATTGGTTATGTGGAGGAACAGTTAACAGATACGATTGACTTAGACGAAGCAGCCCGCCTGGCAAAGTGCTCTACCTATCATTATCAGCGGATGTTTTCATACATCGCTGGTGTGACTTTAGGAGAATACATTCGTCGCAGAAAAATGAGCTTAGCTGGTGTGGATTTGCAGCAGGGGAAAAAGGTGATCGATGTAGCCATTAAATACGGCTATGAATCACCTACTTCATTCAATCGTGTTTTTAAAACTGTGCATGGAATTACTCCACAAGAAGCTAAGAAAGATGGGGCTAAGCTGACCAGTTATCCCATGTTGACCTTCGCGATTACAGTAAAAGGGGTGCACGCAGTGGAATATCAATTGGTTGAAAAAGAAGCGTTTTATGTTACTGGGGTAGGGCTGGAGCTTGGAAAAAGTATGGAAGAGAATCAACAAAAAATTCCGGCATTTTGGAATAAATTCTCGGCTTCAGGCAAGCTAGAGGAATTATTTCCAATAATGGATCCTACCAGTCCTGGAATATTGGGGATTAGTATGATGACTGAGGCAGTGCAAGAGAAGTGGGAATATGTGATTGCTGTTGTTTCAAATGAGGTGCCGTCGGGGTTTAAGCAATATCAAGTTCCTGCAGCAAAATGGGCAATTTTCTCAGGAAGAGGTGCGATGCCGCATGCTATTCAAGAATTGGGCAAGCAGGTGTTCACCGAATGGTTGCCAACTTCAGGCTTTGAATATGCGGAACTACCAGATATGGAAGTCTATCTGGACAATAATCCGGGCGATGCCGAGTTTCAAATTTGGTTACCAGTAAGACTGAAAAGAAGTTAATGCAGAATCCAATGGCTGAATAAAGCTATTGGATTTTTCTCTTTACTTAAAGCGTTTTCTCTTTCACTTTGTCCCATGGTATAATAAAATGAATAAATAGCTGGTTTTTCATGAAATAGGAAGTACTTTTATTAACAGCAAAAGAGATGTATTTCACAAACTTTTGAAAAATTCGATTTTTAAACATTTTTTTTGAAAAATGTAAAACAAATTGAATTATATCTCTTTTGTTATTTTTAGTGAGGAGGACAGGCATGGCACGAAAGAAAGACAGTCAGATTACCAAGCAAGATCTTATGGATGCCGCATTCAAGAACTTTTATGAGGTAGGCTTCGAAAATACATCACTGGAAAAGATCTCAAGGGACGCTCATGTAAGCCGTGGCGCAGCCTACTGGCACTTCGCCAATAAGACAGAGCTTTTTTATCAGCTGGTTTTAGAAATTTTAAATGAAGTTCAGGCTGAAAAACAACTAATTATGGAAGATGAAGAATTAACCTTTAGAGAAAAGGTCGTTGAGGTGATTTTTGTTCCTTACAATAACAGTATGAACTTTAAATTTCTACAGCAGTCGCTAAAAACAATTGAACTTCATTCGGAATTTGAAGAGCTGCTGCAGGAAATTCGTGAATCCAAACATCGTTTATATCAGTTTTTCTTAGAAGGATTGACTGAGGAGGGACTAAATCAAGCTGATTCTCAAGCGCTGGCTAGTCTATTTTATAACTACTTCGAAGGTATGTATGGTTCAGCTACTCCACAGGAAGTTAAAGATAATTACACTCTTTCAACCATCAGCCAAAATATTTCATTTATATTTAAAATGATTTAACTGCTAAAGTAACTTGTCCATCGTTAAATAATGGACAAGTTACTTTTTTCACGATGTTGACAGCGCTTTCAAACCTGGATATGATGAGGTTGTAAGAAACATACAACAATGTATGTTTAAATGAAAGAAGGGAGTTTTAAGGGCTATGACAATTGAAGAAATGGTAAAAAATGCACGTGCGGCAATGGAGGAAATCAGCGATTACGATCAAGCTCAAACAGACAAAATGCTTTCGGCAATCTCTAAGGCAGTTTTCGATCAAGCAGAACCTTTAGCAAAGTTGGCCATTGAAGAAACCCGTCTCGGACGTTTGGATCACAAAATCGGTAAAAACCAAGGCATGGCGACGAACATTTTTGGAGCTTTGAAGAATAAACCATCCGTCGGTGTTTTACGTGAAATCCCAGAAGAAGGATTAATTGAGGTGGGCCACCCAGTTGGGGTAATTGGGTCAGTGACACCAACGACTAATCCTACCATCACACCATTAGGAAACGGATTGATGGCACTTAAAGGGAAAAATGCCATGATTGTCTCACCACACCCTCGCTCGAAGAAAACCACTAAAGAAACGATCGAATTAATGCGTGAAGCTTTAGTTAGTGTTGGGGCTCCAAGAGACTTACTGCAAGTAATTGAAGAACCTAGCATTGAAAAATCTCAGGAGTTAATGAAGTCCGTTGATTTAATTGTTGCGACTGGAGGACCAGGCTTGGTTAAATCAGCTTATTCAAGCGGAAAACCAGCTTACGGTGTTGGTCCTGGTAACGTACAAGCTATTCTGGATCGAGATTTTGATGTGGATGCAGCAGCGGAATTAACAGTGATTGGGCGTTCCTTTGATAATGGAATTGTATGCGCTTGTCAGCAGAGCTTAATTTATCCAATGGAAAAAGAAGCAGAAGTTTTTAAAGCATTAGAGAGTAAACAAGCAGCGGTTATTACCGATGAGGGTGACTTGGCTAAATTGAGAGAAACAATCTTCCCAGAAGGCCGCGCAAACCCAGACATGATTGGTCAAGACCCAGACGTAATCGCAAAAGCGGCTGGTATTTCCATTCCAGATGGTTCGCAAATTATTGCTGTTCGAGTAGATAAAGTTGGTGAAGCAGAACTCTTCTGTAAAGAAAAAATGTTGCCCGTTTTAGCATTGAAAGGCTACGACACATTTGAAGAAGCAGTGGCTTATGCGAAAGAAAACCTTCTATTAGAAGGAGCTGGTCACTCAGCAGGAGTATTCACTCATACAAAAGAGCATATGGTTTATGCAGGTGAAGAGTTACCAGTCAGCAGGGTTGTAATTAATCAGCCAACTATTGACGCGGGGGGGTCACCAGCCAATGGCTTAAACCCAACAGTTTCCTTAGGCTGCGGTTCTTGGGGCAACAATATTATTTCCGAAAACTTAAATTATAAGCATTTGATTAATGTTTCGCGCGTTGCCATGCCTGTTGAACCGACAGATACTGGTTCCCCATGGGATTAAGGTGAGTTAAATGAAGAAATTTGATGAATTGTTAGCCAATTTCTCTAGTGATAAAAAGATTCGCATTGGTGTTGTAAATGCTAGTGATGAAGTAATCATTCAATCGGTTTTCAATCCAAAGGTTCAGAAATATCTTGATCCTGTTCTAATCGGGCCCAAAGCTACGATTGCAGATATCCTAGAAAAACTAGGATATTCTGCTACAGTTATCGATGCCAACGGAGAAGATGCCTGTGCCGAAAAAGGCGTTGAGCTTGTTAAAGAAGGGAAAATCGACTTTCTAATGAAGGGGCACATTCAAACACGTCCATTCCTAAAAGCGATCGTCAATAAGGAAAAAGGGATTGCCAAAAGTGGTTTATTAAGTCACATTGCTTTAAATGAAATTCCTGCTTACCATAAGCTGCTTCTTACAACTGATGGCGGTATGGTATTGGCACCGAGTAAAGAAGAAAAAAAGGTACTGATTAGGCATGGGATTGAAGTCATGAATAAAATTGGAGTTGAAAAACCAAAAGTTGGTTTGTTGGCAGCAGCAGAAGTTGTCAATCCAAAAGTGCCAGCCACGATTGAAGCACAAGAGATCATGGAAGAGTTTCAAAAAGAAGCACCAGATTCCTGCTTTATTGATGGACCCCTTTCTTTAGACCTTTCGTTAAGTAAAGAAGTTGCTGAAATTAAGCACTATGACAGTCCAGTTGCTGGAGATGCCGATATTGTTGTAGGTCCAGACATTACCACAATGAATGTATTAGGGAAAAGCTTGACGATTTTAGCAGGTGCCAAAATGGCAGGAATTATTATGGGAGCTCAAGTTCCTATCGTGATGACTTCCCGCGGCTCCACTGAAGAAGAAAAAGCGTATTCCATATTAGTTGCAATGTATTGCAGTAAAGGGTGAGTAGATGAAAATCTTAGCAATTAATCCGGGTTCAACCTCCACTAAAGTTTCTTATTATGTAAATGGAGAAATCATTGAAGAACAAAGTATTTCTCATACTACCGAGGAACTGCAGCATTTCCAGCGACCAATTGATCAAATTGATTTTCGCCGGGACATTCTTTTAAGCTTCATGGAAGAGAGAAAGATTGATCCGAAAGAACTGGATGCCGTGGTGGGACGAGGGGGTATTTTACCGCCTGTGTCAGCTGGAGCCTTTGAAGTAAATGAAGATATGATGCATTACTTGAAACACGTAACGACTGTAGAACATCCATCCAATTTAGGTGCAATTTTAGCGAACGAAATCAAGCTGAAGGGTAATGATAAAACGATTGCATTGATTTATGATCCAGTTTCTGTTGACCAATTCGAGGATATTGCCAGAATTTCTGGACTAGAAGGAATTGAACGCAAAAGTATTGGCCATGCATTGAATATGCGTGCAGTTGCCATGAAGGTTGCACGGGAAGAGGGATTAGATTATAACGAAGCCACCCTGATTGTTGCCCATTTAGGTGGAGGTAATTCCATCAGTATTCATCATAAGGGACGCATGATTGACTCTATTTCTGATGATGAAGGGCCCTTCTCAACTGAACGGACCGGCGGCGTACCATTGAAGCATATCATTTCCTTATGCTATGAGAAAACCGAAAAAGAAATGATGCGGTTGTACAAGCGCGAGGGTGGACTAAAGTCTTATGCTGGAACAAGTGATGCTAGGGAGATTGAAGCACGAATAGCTGATGGGGACGAGGCACTAAAGGTTGTGTATGATGCCTTCATTTATCAGATAGCTAAAGGCATTGGCGGATTAGCGACAGTGACTAATGGCCAGGTGGATAGGATTATACTAACTGGCGGAGTTGCACATTCCAAATTGGTAGTTAGTGAAGTAGAAAAAAGGGTAGGTTTTATTGCACCACTGGTGGAAGTTGCAGGTGAACATGAAATGATTGCCTTATCTAAAGGCGCAGAACGGGTCGCATTAGGTCAAGAAACAGCGCAACAATTCCGATATAATTAATGAGAGGAGCTCAACTCAATGAAAATCAAAGCAGCGTTAGTAAAAGAAAAAGGTGCACCATATGAAATTACTGAGGTAGAATTAGCCGATGTGGGTGCCAAAGATGTTTTAGTCAAAATAGTCGCTTCTGGGTTATGTCGCTCAGATTATGGTGAAAGAAATGGCAATAGTTTGGAATTTCCTAATATCTTGGGACACGAAGGCTCAGGAATTGTAGAACAAGTAGGTGACGCAGTGACTTCAGTTGAGGTTGGCGACCACGTTATTTTATCCTACGCTTATTGTGGAGAATGTAAACATTGTGCAGAAGGTCACCCATCTTCTTGTGATCGCTGGTTTGCGGTGAATAATATTGGTAAAAATCCACGAGGAGAATATGTGCTTCATACAGAAGACGGTCAGGAAGTGAATAACTTCTTTAACCAATCCTCATTTTCTACCTACAGTTTAACGGATGAATCAAATATCGTAAAAGTATCAAAAGACGTTGACCTGCGTTTAGTGGGACCATTAGGTTGCGGATTAGGAACGGGTAGTGGTGCGATTCTTAGTGTTTTAAAACCAAAAGTAGGTGAAAGTGTAGCAATTTTCGGAACTGGTGCAGTAGGGTTTGCGGCAGTTATGGCGGCAAAAATTGCAGGCTGCTACCCAATTATTGCGATGGACATTAATGATGCTCGTTTGGATAAAGCGAAAGAATTAGGGGCTAGTCATACGTTCAACAGTAAGGACTCCAGTGCACAAGATTACATTATGGAAGTAACTGGTGGATCCGGAGTAGACTATTCGATTGACACAACCGGTGTACCGCCGATTATGACGCAAGCGATGCACTCATTAACGAATTCAGGGACCTTTGTTCCGTTAGCTGTAACTAAAAATAATTTTGAAGTGAATACTTTCTTTGATTTAGTTTTTGGTAATAAAAAAATACGTGGTGTCCTAATTGGTGATACGATTGCTAAATTCCACTTGCCAAACTTGATTGAATTCTATCAACGTGGTGAGTTTCCATTTGATCAGTTTGTAAAATACTATGATTTTGAGGACATTAACCAAGCAGAAGCTGACTCATTAGGCGGAGATGTTATTAAAGCAGTTGTGGTGATGGATAAATCATATCAACCGCCAAGCTAGGAGGGTATTACATTGAAAAAGGGAGATATTATTTGGGCCCTGCTGTTCTTAGTTGCACTGACACTGTTCCTCGTACCAAGTACGCGGGAAATGATTTTGAGTGCGAGTAATGTTCACCATTACATTAGCGGGTTTATCAAATTTGCGATCTTAGCTACGATGGGCGATGTTTTAGGAAAGCGAATTGTTTCAGGGGAGTATTTACTATCTTCAAAAACTGCATGGAGTGCATTGGTTTGGGGAATCATTGGCTGTATGGTTACTCTAGTGTTTCCTGTTTTTATGGGTGGTGCGGGTCAAGCCCAAGCAGGACATCTATTACCATTCTTTGAGGTACCTGTTGCACAGGCCATTTTTGGAAGTAGTATTATGAATTTGACGTTTGCTCCAGCAATGAATACATTTCATCGATTGGCGGATTTATGGATTGAGAGCAAGTATAATCGTGAAAATGTAACGTTCAAAGGGTTAATCAATAGGATTGATTTGGGAACCTTTGTCACCTTTAACTGGTTGAAAGTTGGTATTTTCTTTTGGATTCCAGTTCATTCGATTGTGTTCTTGTTGCCGGAAGATATTCGTGTAGCAGTGGCGGCATTTAGCTCCATCGCTTTAGGAATAATCTTGTCATTTGCTGCGAAAAAAGGCAGTGAGCCAGCAAAAATTACAGAAGAAGAAGAGCTTGCGTAAATAAAATACTCTCTGGGGAGAGAAAGGATAGACGGATCGTTAACAGCGAGCCGCCTATTTTTTTGTGAATTCAATTGACTGGTTGTTTTATGAAAAACAGACAGAGTTATCAGAAAATTTCAGCAATTCTCTTTACATTCTATTTTAAATGTGGGAACATATGGCATAAATTAAAATAAAATTAGAGTGGGTGAGCGAATGAGCGGTGTCATGATTTTGTTAGTTGCAATTATTTGTTTTATCGTCGCATATGTCGGCTATTCCAAATGGCTTGAAAAAAAATGGGGTATTGACCCTAAAGCAGTTACTCCAGCAATCAGATTGGAAGATGGAGAGGATTATGTTCCAGAACCGGCGTTTGTTGTATTCAGTCATCAATTTTCCTCGATTACTGGAGCAGGACCGGTTACTGGACCGATTATCGCCGCGATGTTTGGCTGGGTGCCAGCCTTCTTGTGGATTTTGTTTGGCGGTATTTTCTTTGGAGCTGTCCATGATTTTGGTGCGTTGTACGCTTCAGTAAAAAATGATGGCAAGTCAATTGGACTGATCATTGAAAAATACATTGGTAAGGTCGGAAAGAAACTATTCTTGTTGTTTTGCTGG
Organism: Candidatus Enterococcus ferrettii; assembly: GCF_017377655.1. Classification (GTDB taxonomy): domain Bacteria; phylum Bacillota; class Bacilli; order Lactobacillales; family Enterococcaceae; genus Enterococcus_A; species Enterococcus_A ferrettii. The sequence continues at coordinate 42,283 of NZ_JAFREL010000086.1, read as the reverse complement.
CTGTTTGCTTTATTAGTCATTGCAGCCTTTGGTGATATTGTGGCGACTACTTTTAATGGCTTTACCCCTGAAGTTGCCGAAAGTGTAAACACTGCGAATGCTTCAGCAGCATCAATTTCTATGTTGTTTATTGTTGCTGCGATTTTAGTGGGCTTTGTAATGAAGAAGGTTCACATGAAGGGTGCAGTGATGCATATATTCGGAATCGTTGTATTGTTAGGCACCTTAGCCTTAGGAATTGCTTTTCCAATTTTTGCGAATAAGCAAACATGGTTGTTAATTGTATTTGCTTATTTATTCTTGGCGTCGGTTATGCCTATGTGGCTGTTGATGGCACCACGAGATTTTTTGAGTACTTATATGCTGTTAGGTATGATTATAGCGGCAGTATTGGGCTTGCTGGTAGAACATCCAGCGATGGATTTGAATGCTTTTAATGGTTTTGCGGTTGTAGATGCAACTGGTAATGTCAAATATTTGTTTCCAATGTTGTTCATTACTGTAGCCTGCGGAGCGGTTTCTGGGTTCCATAGTCTGGTTTCTTCAGGGACTTCTTCTAAACAAGTTCGCAATGAAAAAGACATGCGTCCTATTAGTTTTGGGGCGATGATGTGTGAATGTGTGTTAGCAGTTGTTGCTCTAGTTGTAGCAGGAGCAGTGGCACAGAATGGGCAATTACCACAAGGAACACCATTTCAAATTTTTTCTAGCTCAGTAGCGGGCTTTTTAAATAGGTTTGGTTTACCTGTTCAGGTCGCTCAGTGCTTTATGACTATGTGTGTTTCTGCCTTAGCTTTGACTTCATTAGACTCAGTGGCTCGAATTGGCCGCATGTCTTTACAGGAATTTTTCTCTGAAGAGGGCAAAGAAAAAGGACTTGCAAAGCTGTTAACTAATAAATATGTGGCAACAGTTGTAACTTTAGCTGCTGGATTTGTTTTGGCTTTAGGAGGATACAACAGTGTTTGGCCACTGTTTGGTTCAGCCAATCAATTATTGGCCGCAATGGTAATGATTGCAGTAGCTGTTTATATGAAAACCTCGAAAAAATCGGGTGTCATGTTCTATATTCCGATGGGGATTATGTTGGCTGTTACCTTTACGGCCTTAGGCATGTCGATTTATGGACTAGTAAATAAACTGATAAATGCTACGCACTTCTTAGTTACTATCCCAGCAACCCCTGCGGCAGGTCAGTTTGTTTTCTTGTCAGATGGTTTGCAGCTAATTTTTGCTTTCTTATTGCTTGGATTAGGAATTATGGTGGCAACTAAATGTTTGCAGGCACTTTTCCAAACAGGTGAAAAGACGAAGAAAAAAGTCGTTACCGAATAAAAATGAAAGAATCGTCTTAAAAGCCTGGCAACCAAGCAGGAAATTAAGACGGTTTTTCTATTGTAAATCAGAAGAGACATTGTCAGATAAATGGTTTTCACGTATAGTAGAAAAAAAGGAGTGACAGGATGATTGAATTAATTGATGTAACCAAAATGTATGGAAAAAAAGCGGCTTTAAATAATTTGACGTTGTCAATTAAAAATGGTGAAATTTTTGGCTTTTTAGGTCACAATGGTGCTGGAAAATCTACGACTATTAAAAGTTTAGTTAGTATCATCGAACCCACTACTGGAACGATTCGTTTTGACGGCATGGATTTAAAAGAAAACCGGTTGGATATCAAGAAAAAAATTGCTTACGTTCCAGATACTCCGGATTTGTTTTTGCAGCTAACCGCTAACGAATACTGGGATTTGATTCGGGCAGCTTACGAATTGAGTGGTGAAGAAGCACGTTTACAAGAATTAATTGGACTGTTTGATATGCAAAGTCATGTGGATGAGACGTTAGAAAGCTTTTCCCATGGAATGCGGCAAAAAGCGATTATTATTGGTGCATTGCTACCAGATCCAGACATTTGGATCTTGGATGAACCATTGCAAGGATTGGATCCTCAGGCCGCATTTGATTTAAAGGAAATGATGAAACAGCATGCAGCTAAAGGGAAAACGGTCATTTTTTCTACCCACGTTTTAGATACTGCGCAGCAGCTTTGTGACGAATTAGCAATTCTTAAGAAAGGTGAATTGATCTATAATGGCTCGGTTGATGCGTTATTACAGGATTATCCAAATGAATCTTTAGAAAGTGTTTACTTGAAAATGGCTGGACGTCAAGCCCAAGAGCAGGAGGCAGAGGTATGAAGCTTCAGCAATTAAAAGCGTTGATGCGAACGAATATCTTATATGTGAATCCTTCAGCAACCAATCAATCACGTAAAAAAGGGAAGACTGGGAAAAAACTGATTCGCGGAGTCTTAAGTTCTTATATTTTTTCAGGAATCATTTTTCTCGTTGTTTACGTAGGCATTATGTTCATGATTGATTTTTCTAAGTTTCCAGGTTATTTCACTTATTACATGGCACTATTTGGTTTGATTGGTTTTTCTCAAGCAATGTCAGCAATTTTCAATGTTTTTTTTGAGAGTCGTGATTTAGAAAATTATCTCTCGATGCCTTTTCGACAGGGAGAGGTTTTCTTATCGAAATTTTTAGTGGTGGGTTTAACCATCGTACCTTTCTTGCTTCCTTTAGCGGTAGTGTTCTTTCTAGCTGCTTGGCGCAGTGGACAGATGATTCTAGTGGCAATTCTTTCCAGCTTGCTATTGTTTGTGGCGTTTGTCTTATTGTTGTTTGGCTTATGTAGCTTGTTTATTTTCGGCTTGACTCAAACGAAACTGTTCGCACGTCACAAAAAGACCTTTACCACTGGAATGCTGGTGCTGTCAATGGTCGTATCCATTGGTGGGATTCTACTAATTAATTTTTCTCAGACCAACACGAGCTACAGTGGCGAATTTGTTGATAAAACAGCCCTAACACCTTTTATGCCATTTTTTTATGCGGTCACTGCACCATTTTCGGCTGCAGGTTTGTTAAGTGTGATGGGTCTCGTTGTTTGTTTAGTGATCATTTTCTTCATTTTAAGAAAATCTATTGTACCAAAATTGTATCAATCGGTTAATGATACCCCACAAGAGGGTAGAAATAAAAAACGGAAACGTAAAGAGAATCAGAATCTAGTTCAATTGATGCGAGGCTACAACATCCAGCTGATCAAAAACCCAAACTTAGTGATGCAGATGCTTTCATCTTCGTTAATCATGCCCATCGTGTTTTTTATCACGTTTATGACGACTGGCGATTTTTCTTTTAAAGGTCTGTCCTTACAATTTTTTGGTGTATTTTTTGTAGTCGGAATTTTTGTAGCAGGCATGACAATCAACCAGACCTCCTTTGTTAGTTCGATTATTTCTTTAGATCGGGAAAACTTCTTGTTTATCCGTTCATTGCCGTTATCATTTAAAAGCTATATGCGAATTAAATTTTGGTTTGCCTGCACAGTACAAATCATCATCACAGGAGTAGTTGGATTATTGGCAGGACTGGTTTTTCGTTTGCCGTTTTTACTATTGTTATCCATGATGGCAGGGGTCATTCTAGGTACGATTTTAATTTCGCTGCATTTCTTTATTCGTGATTATCAGTTGTTGAATTTAACTTGGAACAATATCAGCGAGCTGTTCACTCGCGGCAGTGGAAATTTTGCCTTAGTTTTTTGGATTTTTGGTGTGATGATCTTGGGTGGTATTGTTATTGCTGCTTACGTGGCGGCAGTGATGTTCCAAATCAATCCATGGCTGTTAAACGGGGGCGTTTTCTTACTGATAGCAGTGATTAGCAGTTTGTATTTGAAAAATAAACAGACTTATTTTTGGAATAAGCTGTCAGATTAAGAAAAGGTGTAAGATAGCGGATAGTCTGTAGAGATATCTGCTATCTTTTTTATTGAGTTGAAGAATATTCTTGAAAAATATAGCTAGCTTTCTATTGAATTACCTTATTCGGTGGACCGCTTAAAAAGGGAAAACTGGATCAATTGGCAGAAGCCATCAGATTATAAAAAAATTTTTAATGATAGTCATTACTCATTTGTGTAAACCTAATTTTTATTTTACATCTCCCTATGATATCAAGCTTTTGGTCACAATCAATTCTTTAAAGATTATTTATCTAAACATTTTAAGTGAAATATAGTAAAATAAGCAAATCAAGATGTTTTTAGTTATCTGAACGAATTTATTGATATGGAGGAGAAGAAAAAATGCCACGTGTAGGAGATAATATCTACTTAAGAAAGGATGGTCGTTGGGAAGCTCGTTTTGCGATTGCCAAAGACGTAAACGGCGAAAAGAAATATCGCTCTGTTTATGGTGAGACAAGGGAGGAGGCGCTTGAGAATCGTTTAGTATCTATGTTGAAGCTTGAAGAAGATTTTAAACGAACCCATCGCTTTGTGGGAGACTTACCCAATCAGCCGTCACCATTAACGAAGGTTTATAGTTGTGAGAAATGGTTCATTCTTTTCCTAGTTGCTGAACGTCAAACGAAGAGTGAACGTACACTTGAAAAATATAGAATGCTTTTGGCCAGCTTTATTCTTCCTGCCTTTGGTGAAATGCCTATTAGTATGATTACACATGAGACAATCAAAGAAATGACTGACGATATGTTTGCTGACAATCGAGGAAAGAAGCTTGCCCATGAGGCAGCTTGGTTAGTAAACAGAGGAATGGCGAAAGCAGTTCGAGAAGGGTTGCTGCGGTATAACCCTTACACTTACATTGCTCGGCCGAACCAAAAGGAATTTTTTACTTATTTCTTAAAAGAGGGTGTGCTGACAGGGGTGCCAGAAAGCGATAGCTATCAACTAAAGGCTGCTTTATGCCTCATGCAGGAAACTAGACTCCAGTTAAGTAAAATTTTGTCTCTGCAGTGGAAAGACATAGATTTTGACCAGCGACTGATTTTGCTAAATAAAAATACATATCAAGATGTCGCTATAGAACCGGTAACGAAGCCTGATCTTAGTGAGCTTCCTTTAACGGAGTTCACTTATCAAATACTGAAGGAACTGAAGACAGCAGCAACTGGCAAGTTTGTTTTTAAGAAGGACAATAATCTTTGGACGGAGAGAAACATTAGTCACACTTATTTTGAAATGGACAGCCGGAATAGATAACTAGTACAGTTAAGCATGGTTGTAGAGATATTTTTTATAAGTCAGCAAAAATCCTCCGAATTGCTTTGGTAAATTTATCAGAAATACGTTTGAAACAATACTCCAAAAAAAGTGCCTAAAGCCTGTCAAGTCGACAAGCTTTAGGTACTTTCTTCTGTTTATCCTTCAGGATGTTCAAAATATTTGATTGCGTGCTTGAATACACTGATTACTCGTTTGTCGGACAATTCAACATCCATTCGTTTAGGATGAACAGCAATCAAAGTTCCTTCAATGACTTCACCATCTAATAAAGTAACGATGACGGGTTTTGGTAGACCTAGTTTCTTTGGATCGTGTGCATTTTCCATGTTTCCAATTGGTTGTTCTGACATAATTGAATCATTCCTTCCAAATTTACTTACCTCTATATACAGTAATAATACGAAAGAGAAAAAGTTACAAGAAATCTGCTTATTCAAAAAATAGATTCGTGAAAAATGGTTTCATTTTACGAAAAAACTCCTAACTACTCAGCTATTTTAGTATAATAGTAAAAATAAGGAGTGAGTGGATGACGAAACTATTTTTAGTAGAAGATGATCCTACGATCGTGAAGGTTGTACAGGATCATTTACAGCAATGGGGTTACGAATGTGAAGCTCCTGAGAATTTTCAACAGGTAAGTCAGGAAGTGAAGCAGGCTAAACCGGATTTAATCGTTATGGATATTTCGTTGCCCTATTTTAACGGCTTTCACTGGTGTCAGGAAATTCGTAAGTTTTCCGAAGTTCCAATCGTTTTCTTGTCTTCAGCGGAGGAAAAAATGAATCAGATTATGGCAATGTCAATGGGCGCTGATGATTTCATAGCGAAACCGTTTGATCTATCCTTGCTTGTAGCAAAAATTCAAGCGCTCTTAAGGCGAAGCTATGAGTACGGACATCAAGAAACAATTTATCAGCTGCAGAGTTTTCAATTTCATCCTACTGAAAATTTATTGAAAAATGAGTTAACCACGGTTCCGGTTTCTCCAAATGAATCGCGAATTTTACAACTATTGTGTCAGCATCGCGGACAAATTGTGCCTAGGGAGCAGATCATTGAGCTGTTGTGGCAAAATGATGAATTTATTGATAATAATACATTAGCGGTGAATATTACGCGTCTACGCAAAAAACTTGCAGCAGCTGGGTTAACTGATGTGATCCAAACAGTCAAAAATAAAGGCTATCTAATTGAGGAATAATGAATGAAAAAATTAATCGTTCCTTTCTTTTATGAAAGGCGGGTATTGTACTTACTTTATTTGTTAATTATTGGCTTGGCAGTATTTACCTTCTATCTATATAGTTTGCCTTTGCAAGCCTTTTGGGATAGCTTTCTGTTTACCGTCTTTCTGTTAGGCGTGTATAGTCTAGTATCCTTTTATCGATATGCGCGAAGACAAGCCCAATTAAAAATTCTAACCGAAAATCTAGTGCAATCAGAGGCAAAGGCACTTTTTCCGCGAGCAGATACTCAAGCTGAAGTGTACTATCAAGAAATCATTCGTCAGCTTTTGGCAGAAACCAATATAGAAAGATCAAAAGGTCAAAAAGCCAAGCAGGAAATATTCGATGACTTCGGTCTGTGGATGCATCAGATAAAGACACCGGTTGCTGCTTTAGACTTATTAATACAATCAGGTAACAGCAATCCTCAGCAAATGAAGGCGGAATTGTTCAAAGTAAACGAATATCTGCAGATGATGTTAAATTATTTGCGACAAAACCTGGATAATCAGGATTTGATGATTGAAGAATTGTCGATTGATACAGTCGTTAAGGAGGTTTTGCGGAAGTATGCCTTTTTCTTCTCCCAGAAAAATCTTCAGTTGGAATTGAAACAACTGGAGGGTGGAACCGTGCTATCCGACAAGAAGTGGTTGATTTTTATTTTGGAACAGCTTTTGTTTAATGCTATCAAATATACCATCGATGGAAAAATTACAATCAGTTTTATCGACAATCAGTTAATTATTCAGGATACTGGCATAGGGATTCGCTCAGAAGATCTACCACGTGTTTTCGAGAAGGGATATACTGGCTACAATGGCCGTGAACAGCAACGAGCAAGTGGGTTAGGACTGTATTTAAGTCGACAGATTGCTCAAAAAATTGGTTGTCGACTTGCCATTGAGTCTACAATTGGTCAAGGAACCACGGTTTCTATTTTCTTTCCTAAGAGAAGGCCTATGAACTAACCCAAACTTTCAGAACTGTAAGTTTGGGTTTCTTTTTGTAAGTGGTTCTGGAGGGCTATGAGCCATATGATAGAGGAGAGGAGGAGAGATTATGAATGAATTATTATATGTGAAAGATGTACGAAAGGTTTATCAAAGCCAAATGAATGGACTATCCGTTGAAGCACTCCGTTCCATCAATTTTAGTGTTGATTCAGGTGAATATGTAGCAATCATGGGAGAATCTGGTTCTGGTAAAAGTACGCTATTGAATCTAGTGGCAACACTGGACAAACCAACAGCAGGAACAATGACATTAAACGCGATGGATTTAACGAAAATTAAAGAAAAAAATGCTGCAGCTTTTCGTCGAGATCACTTAGGGTTTGTCTTTCAAGATTTCAATTTGTTAGATACTTTTTCAGCTCGAGACAACATCTTACTACCACTTGTATTATCACAAGTAAAGGTTGGAGAAATGGAAAAACGCTTAGCGCCAATAGCTAAATCATTAGGAATCTATCAGCTGTTAGAAAAATATCCTTATGAGCTTTCTGGCGGGCAAAAGCAGCGAGTCGCCGTCGCACGAGCAATTATTACCGAGCCAGAATTGTTGCTAGCTGATGAGCCAACAGGTGCGTTAGATTCAAAAACCTCGGATCAGCTGCTGCAAATTTTTCAACAAATCAATCAGAATGGGCAAACAATTTTGATGGTTACTCATAGTTCAATCGCTGCTAGCCATGCTGATCGTGTGCTCTTTATTAAAGATGGGCAGGTTTTTCATCAGTTGTATCGTGGACAACGGAAAAACTTTCAATTTTTAGAAACGATCAACGAAACTATGACAGCTCTGTTGTCAAAGGAGGGGTAACATGTTTTATATAAAGTTAGCCCTTAATAATTTGAGAAAAAACCATCGAGCCTACTTACCATTTCTGATCTCAATGATCTTTTTAGTGGCTGTGACTACCATGACACAAGTAATTGTAAACAATCCTGGGATGGAAAAGCTGCCGGACAGCTATAGTGCGATGATTATGTTCCGTTTGGGCAACATAATTCTGATGATTTTCTCGGTGATTTTCTCGATTTACACCAACAGCTTTTTATTAAAACAGCGCAAGAAAGAAATTGGCCTTTACAATGTTTTAGGTCTCGGAAAACGCGAATTATATTGTTTAATGTTTTGGGAAAATCTGTTGAGCTTTGTGATTGTTTTAATTTCCGGTATTATTAGTGGGATAATTTTTGGCAAACTAGGGTTTTTGATTTTAAAGAAAATGTTGGGTGTAGGCGAGGCTTTTGTTTTCCAGCTAACCTTTGATGGCTTAACAATAACTGTCGGTTTATTTGTACTCATTTTTCTATTTTTATTTCTAATCAACTGTTTGCAAATTCGACGGACCAACCCGATTGATTTATTACACAGCAGCAAATCGGGTGAAAAGGAACCTAAGAGTCGTTGGTTTCTTTCAATTCTAGGATTGATTTGTTTATTTACAGGTTACGCAATTGCTTTATTGATTGAATCACCAGTCGATGCGCTAATCTATTTTTTTATTGCAGTTATCTTAGTTATTGTAGGAACCTATAGTCTATTTATTTCTGGCAGTATCACTTTGCTTAAGAGTTTGAAGAAGCGAAAAAATTATTATTATAAACCGAATCATTTTATTTCGGTATCCAATATGATTTATCGTATGAAGCAAAATGCAGCAGGTTTAGCAAGTATTTGTATTTTATCCACTATGGTTTTAGTTACGATGGCAACAACGGGGAGTTTGTTTTTTGGTGGAAAAGATATGGTCGAGTCGCGGTACACGCATGATATCAGTGTGAGTGCCTCGGTTCCTACAGATCAGATGGAGCAGACGGCAAAGGATTTAGCTAAAGAACAAGGACTTACCTTGAAAAATTTTCAAGTCCTTCAAATGTCAGATTCAGTGGCCTTCATGCGTGAGGGAAAAGGAAATCAATTTGACTTAAAAATGAATTTGACGGTGGATGATATGACCAAAGCGGCAATTATTTCCTTTGTCACATTACAGGAGTACAATCGTCTATCAAATGGGAATGTGCAGCTTGCGGAAAATGAGTTAGTTGTTTTCGCTGAAAGTGGCGACATCATCGGCAATCGACTCTCATTAGAGGGAGAAGACTTTAAGATAAAAAAAGTGATTGATGAATTCATTGGTATACGTAAGCAGAACAATCTAAGTGATGTTTTTCTGATTGTATTAAAGGACCAAGCCAAAATGGATCAGCTGATTGATCGTTTAGCCGTTGCTTCCGGCGATGAGCACTTAAGAATTCCAACATATTCTCTATCATTCGATATTGCTGCTTCAGAAAGCAAACGTTTAGACTTCGCTGCAACCTTGGCAAAGAAGTATTCCCAGCAATTTGATACGGAATCCTACCAACTTTCTTCCAAGGATGAGTATGCGCTTTCGAACAAAACGTTTTCTAGCGGATTCTTCTTTTTAGGAATGATTTTCGGGGTAACTTTTACTTTGGCTACTGCGTTAATTATCTACTATAAGCAAATATCAGAAGGTATGGATGACCAGTTAAGATTTGAAATCCTGCAAAAGGTAGGTATGAGTCATATAGATGTGAAGAAGGTCATTCAAAGCCAAGTGTTAGCAGTCTTTTTATTCCCCTTGGTTGTTGCGGTGATTCATTTGGCTTTTGCTTTTCCAATTATTCAGAAGCTGCTGATTCTGTTCGGTTTAATGAACTGGCATATTTTCCTAATTGTCACTATAGCAGTGGTACTCATTTTCGCCATTCTTTACTTCATTGTGTACCAATTAACTGCGCGCAGTTACTATCAAATCGTTGAACGAGAAACCTAAAGATAAAAAAGGAGAGCCCAGAGCTATTATAGCGATGGCGCTTCTTTTTTTTGTTCCTTTTAATCGATCAATTCTGTTGTTCACTTTCACTATGTCCTCACAACCATACCAATTTAATTGAAATAATTTTCAAAAAGATTAGTCAATGGAAGTATTTTGATGATGAATGGATGTGAGAAAAATAAAATAAAAAGGGCAATTGTCTAAAATTATTCACTTTGATTACTCATTGAAAACCTTATCAAAAATTTGCTCAGAAGATATTATGATGAATCCGAAATTTTTCCATGTTTTTTCTGGCATTTAGATGGTTTTTTTTAAGGAACTATTCTATAAATTCTCATAATACAAGTTAAGATTTTGCACAAAAAAGTGAGGTAATCATTTGCTATAACGAAGTTTCTTGTGTTTCAAAGTCTTTGTGCAGAATTTAATAAAATGTATCAATTATTATCTTATATATATTTTTGTTATTTTATAATTTTCTGTTTTCTGATTTAATTGATTTAAAACAATGAGAAAATGGCTTTTTTGTCTAAGAAAGCAATGAGCGCTATTCTTGCCGGACGTCTTTTTTCAGAGTAAAGTCTTACTTGGGAGCTCTTATTTTATTGTATTGTACTTGTTCAATCAATAACGAACTGGAACTTATTTTTCTACACAATATAATTAGCCGCCCAACTAAAAACATTCGAAATGGAGTGATTGAAATGTCCAAAGCAGAAAAGGGCATGACACTGGGAGCACTGGTCCTGATGATCTTTACCTCAGTTTTCGGCTTTGCCAATGGACCAGTCGCCTTTTACTTGATGGGCTATGGATCAATCGTCTTCTATGTCGTTGCAGCGATTTTATTCTTTATTCCGTTTGCATTGATGATGGCAGAGTTTGGTTCAACTATTAAAGGCGAGAACAGTGGAATGTACAAATGGTTGGAAGTCAGCGTAGGACCACGGTTCGCTTTCATTGGAACATTTATGTGGTTTGCCTCTTACGTTGTTTGGATGGTATCGACTTCTTCCAAAGTATGGATTCCATTTACTACAGCATTTGCTGGCAGTGATCAGACCCAAAAATTAGGAATGTTCGGATTAAACTCTACCCAAATGGTGGGTTTACTCGCATGTCTATGGATGGTTATTGTAACTGTGGTATCCATTAAAGGGGTCAAAGGTATTGTAAAAATCACCAGTCTTGGTGGAATTGCCGTAACAAGCTTGAACGTTGTATTAATTATTATTTCTGGCATCATTTTGGTGATCAAAGGAGGCCAATTGGCACAACCCTTTGACCACATTTTACACTCTCCAAATCCTAGCTACCAAAGTCCGATCGGATTGCTTGGTTTTGCGGTATTTGCGATCTTCGCATATGGTGGGATCGAAGCGGTTGGGGGCATGGTTGATAAAACCCAAAATCCAGAAAAAACTTTTCCTAAAGGGGTTGTATTTTCAGCTTTAGTTATTTCAGTTGGTTATGCCCTAGGTATCTTCTTGTGGGGAGTAAGTACAAACTGGGATGCTGTTCTTTCAGGAGACTCAACGAACCTAGGTAACATCAGTTATGTTATGATGAATAACTTGGGTGTTGAATTTGGTAATGCTTTGGGCATGAGCCAATCTGCGGCAATCAGTTTAGGTAACTGGTTCGCTCGTTATACTGGTTTGGGTATGTTCTTGGCATACAGTGGTGCCTTCTTTACTTTGACTTACTCACCATTAAAAACCTTGATCATGGGTACGCCAAAGAAACTATGGCCTAAAAAATTTACTGAATTGAACAACAACGGAATGCCGTCTTATGCGATGTGGGCACAATGTGCGATAGTTGTTGCGATTATCTTGATTGCGTCATTTGCTACACCAGATCCATCAGCGTTCTATAATATTTTAACCTTGATGGCAAACGTATCAATGACCTTGCCATACTTGTTCTTGATTTATGCGTTTCCCAAGTTCAAGCAGAAAAATATGCCTCAAACCTTTGAAGTATATAAAACAAAAAGCATGACAATGGTTGTCAGTGTCGTTGTTTTCTTACTAGTATTAGGTGCAAATATTTTTACGATTTTTCAACCAATCATTGAAGGCGCCGGTGTGCGTGACACCTTGTGGATGATCGCCGGGCCAATCGGCTTTACTATTGTTGGGATGCTTCTCTATTCCAACTACACCCGACGCGAAAAAGAATAGATTACGAATCAGCAGTTAAATCTGCCGATTCTTAATATAAAGGGCACAGGAGCAATCCTGTGCCTTCTTTTCGTCCAATTCTATTCTTCCCAAAAATCTGCAATCTCTTCTAAAATTTCTTCTGACGGTAAAATAGTTGCTTCAACAATTGTTTTACCGGTCTTCTTCAAGTAGTGTTCAATCATGTAATATCCACAAGCATAGCCTGCGCAAAAAGGTAAGCCAACTGGGAAATAATTGTTCATCTCAGCGATCTCATCACCATAAAGATAAGCGGTTAAATTATCCATACCAGAAACATCCATTGCATCCTTAATTAAAGGTTTAATGTAATCGTTTAGGGTTTCCATATCAACTTTACTAACCCAAGGTCCGAGTTTTTCTTTGCCATAAATGGAGGTAGCATAGTTTTCGGCTAAGCCTTCACTAACCATCATTTCAGCCAAAGTAATATCATCCCGCCACTCAACAAACTGGAAGCGAACGTTGTGATTGCACTCATGGGCTAAGGCAGCAGGCATCCGGTCCAAGGTGAAGCTGTTGGGATTAATTGCTCCCCAAATATATCCAGGAATCCCACCATCACCAGAATAGCCATCACTTAGAATGGTGTAGGGACTTTGCGGATCAGCCAGCATAATCGTATAAAGATATTCCTGCACTGGTAAAGTATTTTTGGCTTCTTCAAAACGTCCCAATCCATCTTCAATCGCTTCCTGACAGGTTTGCCAAAAGGAATCTTGTGAGAGTAAGGAAACATTTTCCTTTTGACTCTCATCAATTTTTTCAGCAGCTACATATCCAAGCATAGTGTTGGCCATGATGACATCATAACCGTTCTCTTGCTTTGCTTTGAGGGGAATACGATAGATTTCCAGTTTCTTTTCAAAAGGTTTCATCAGTTCGTAACGATAAATGTCGTTGCGCTTTTCTACGGGGGCTGCGATCATCTTTTGATAGACGTGATCGGCCCGAACACATTGAATCTTCATTTATTTCATCTCCATTTCTATAGTTTTACTATATCTGTTGACGTTGCGTGAAGGTCAACAGTAGTTTTGGCATTTTTTAAGGTAAGCTTTAAATAGTCATTGACAGAGAAATGAAAGCGTGTTAATCTCTAATTGTTCAATTGAATAAGCATCGTAAAGGGAAACCTAGATGCCTCTTTGTGAGAAATTGCATTGAGTAAAGGGTAGTAATCGTATTAATTTATGAGCTAGACCTATCTTCCAAGTGGGGAGATAGGTCTTTTTGTCTTCCGGGGGGCGAAAAACATGATTATCAAGAAAATTTTGAACAACAATTTTCTAATTGTTGAAGAAAAATGTGCTGAAAAAATTATTATGGGACGGGGAATTGCCTTTAATAAAAAAATTGGTCAAAAAGTTGATCAGAATCGTATTCAAAAGGAGTTTGTGACGACAAATTCCGAGTTTGGCAACAAATTGGCTTTTCTTATCAACAATGTACCAATGGAAGTTTTTCAGGTGGTTGAGGAAATTGTTGAGCTGTACAAGAAAGAATTTGGTAAAGAGGTTAGTGACGCCATCTATCTGTCGCTATCAGATCATCTAAACTTTTCTTTGACAAGATCAAAAGAAGAGTACACTTATAAGAATATGCTTATTTGGGACATCCACAATTTTTATCCGAAAGAATACCAAATTGGTGTATATGGTAGAGACCGTATTAATCAGCTGTTTGAGTTAAATTTACCTAGTGAGGAGGCTGGCTTTATCACGTTACATTTGCTGAATGCTGATCTTAGTACTGAAGATCCAAGAGAGATTCAAAAGATCATTCAAATTGTCCAAGAAGTGACCGATAGTATCCGTTATTACTTTGGGATTGAATTCGATACTGAGTCTCTTTATTATCAACGTCTGATTACTCATGTGCGTTTCTTTGCACAACGGGTAATCAAAGGTGTTGCTGGTTCGGAAGGGTTAGATAATGACGAACTGTTATCGATGATCAAAGAAAAATATATCGAAACCTATCGTTGTGTTTTAAAAATTGAAAGACATATTGCAAAGAAGTATGACTTTAAACTATCGGCAGAAGAAAAAATGTATTTAACCTTGCACATTCAAAAAATTATCTTTGAAAGAGAATAGGAGCGGGAAAATGAAAAAGTATGATGACTTGGTTCAGTTTATTTTTCAAAATGTAGGAGGAAAAAACAATGTCTCAAGTGTTACTCATTGCATGACTCGACTGCGATTTACCTTAAATGATCCTGAGAAAGTGGATGAGAAGAGTCTGTTAAGCCACTCAGAAATTATTACTGCTCAGTATTCAGGAGGGCAATATCAAGTAGTTATCGGAACTCATGTAGCAGATGTGTATGATGAAGTTATCAAAGCTCTTGGCAGCAGGAGTTCGCTGCAAAATCAGCTAGCAGATACAGAGCAAAAGGGTTTAATCAATCGCTTTATTGAAGTCATTACTAAAGTAATTACACCGACCTTGGGAATCTTAATTGCAGCCAGCCTAGTACTGGGCATTCAATCGATTTTGACCATTGCAAATCTAACCGGTCCAGGTCAGGGTGAATCAATTATTTTGAATGCACTGGGCAATGCACTCTTTACTTTCTTCCCGATCATCCTGGGGTATACAAGTGCGAAAGCCTTTAAATCAGATGGTTTTATTGGAATGATGATCGGTGCGACATTGGTATTTCCTTCAATTTTGACAGACCTAACGTCTGGAGAGCCCTTGTATACTCTGTTTAACCATACGATTTTTGCAACACCAGTATTTAAAACTTTTTTTGGTTTACCAATTATTTTTCCAGAAAACGGCTATACTTCCACTGTAATTCCGATTATTCTGGCTATGTTTTTTATTTCTAAGATTGAAAGGAAATTGACTCAGGTAATTCCTAAGGTTTTACGATTCACGTTAGTCCCATTACTCACCCTCTTAATCGGAATTCCAGCAACGATGTTACTTTTCGGACCATTAGCTAATTTTGCTAGTGCATTGATTTCAGCAGCTATCAGCTTCCTGTATGGTGCTTCACCAGTTGTAACCGGCTTAGTTGTTGGGTTATTTTATCAACCGCTAGTCTTATTAGGTTTACACTGGCCAGTAATTGCATTAGGCATTAATAATTTAGCTACACAAGGTTATGATCAGCTGATGCCAATGATTTATACGGTTCCGTTTGCCCAAATGGCCGTTGTCTTTGCGGTGTACTTAAGAACAAAAAGCAAAAAAGAAAAATCAATTTGTATTTCAGCGATTATTTCGACCGTCTTTTGTATTATTGAACCAGCTATGTACGGAGTGACTTTGCCAGTCAAAAAACGCTTCTTCATCAGTTGTTTGGCTAGTGCAGTTGGAGGAGTAATTATATCCGCTTTTAACGTTCCAAATTATGCGAGTACGATCGGACTTTTTGGAATTGGCGGCTTCATTAATCCAGCAAATGCTGATTATTCTGGCTTTATCATCGCAGTGATTGCGACATTTGCCACTTTAGCTGTCGGTTTTATTTTCGGTTATCTTACGTATAACGACACGAAAAAAAGCGAGAAGAAAGAAGAAACCGAAACGGTAATTGCTGAAAAAAAGTTAGCATAGGCTCACCACTATTTGGAAAAGCTTCGCCATTGGAGACGGTTTCTCTACATCCGTTAGCTCAGGGGATTTTAGGTGATGGAATAGTGGTGCTGCCTTATGAAGGAAAGCTGGTTTCGCCTTTTTCTGGAGAAATCGTCAGTATTTTGCCCAATCAGCATGTGATTACTTTGCGAAGTGATGAGGGAATAGAACTGTTGATTCATATAGGGATAAATAGTAAAAAAGCTTCCAGTGAACTCTTCAGAGTTAAGAAGGCGTCTGGAGATCGTATCAATCCGGGAGATAGTTTGATTGAATTTGATTTACCACAATTAAAAGAGGCGGGAATCGATTCTCGAAGTATGGTTGTTCTTTTAGAAAATGAGGCAGCATTTAACTGGAAAGATGAATTAAATTATTTAGAACCATTTGTAGAAATTGAGGGTAAATAAGATGGAACAATTAACAAGACGTTTAACAGGAGTTTTAATAGGTGGAGCTCTAGGTGATGCAATGGGAATGCCCACTGAGCTCTGGACTCAACAAATGATTTATGAAGAGTTCCCTAAAGGTGTAACTCATTTTGTGCCTGCCATGAATAAAGGAGCCGTGTTAAGAGAGATGGCGGCTGGACAAGTCACCGATGATACTATAAATACGAAATTTATCATTGATATGTTGGTGAAGCATCAAGGAGTAATTGATGTAGAGAATTATATCGAGCAACTGCGAATTTGGAGCAAGGATTCTCAGTTAGCAGAGTTGGTTTCTGGACCTAGTACTAGAAAAGCGTTAGCGATGATGGATGAAGGTGTTCCTTTATCGCAAACCGGCCGTTTTGGAACAACTAATGGAGCAGCAATGAAAATTGCGCCGATTGGCCTGTTAACCAATTATCAGAACTTGCCAGATCTAGTTGAAAAAGTACAGCAAATCTGTATCCCGACACACAATACATCTGTAGCGATTGCTGGAGCGAGCAGTGTTGCAGCGGCAATCAGTTATGTTGCCTCAGGAAGAAGAGAGTTCAATGAAATGCTTGAAATCGCAAAGCAGGCTATTCGATTAGGGATGACAAAGGGATATGACGTAGCTTCGGCTTCCTTAATTAGAAGAATTGAAGCAGTCAATGAATTAGTAAAAACTAAAGAGGAAAGAGTTGTGTTGTCTGAACTTTACGAATTATGGGGAACTGGAGTAGAGACAATCGAGACCATTCCTTGTGTATTTGCGATTGTAAAGCTAGCGAAGGGGAATCCGCTAAAAGCAGCTCTGTTAGCAGCAAATTTGGGAGGGGATACGGATACGATTGGAGCGATTGCTGCCGCAATTTGTGGAGGGATAAATCCAGAGTTTTCGCCTACAATAATTAACAAATTAGAAACGGTTAATGGGTTAAATTTTAGAAAAATGGCGGAATCTATTTTATCCTTCTCACCATACTATAAAGAGGAGTAAATCTATGCTGACTAAATTTTTTAAAAAGAAAACAACTGAAGTTTATCAACCAATTGAAGGGAAACTGATTCCCTTGCAAGAAGTTTCAGATTCTGTGTTTTCTCAGAAGTTGATGGGGGACGGCTTTGCCATAGAGCCTCAATCAGAGGAACTGTACAGTCCTATTAAGGGAATCGTTAAAAGTATCTTTCCGACAAAACATGCCTTGATTGTGGAAAGTGATGTTGGAATAAAGGTTCTGATCCATATCGGAATTGATACGGTTGAACTGGCTGGGGAAGGAATTGAGGTTCTAGTTGAGGAAGGTCAAAGGGTAGATCAGAATACCCTGATGGCTAGAATCAATTTGGCTTTTATACGTAAAAAAGGTAAATCAACAGATATTCTGATCGTATTTCCTGAGATAAAGAATCAAGCTCTTGATTTTGAGTTGACCGGGAAAACATACCTGCTTGCAACTCTTGAATGCTAAAAAAAATGACTGTCTGATAGTTTCCATTTGTGGTAGCAGGTGATATTTGTTTCTAGATTTTTTTTGGAAGGAATGGAAATGGAAATCTCTGCTTATGGGTTTGTAAAAGTAATCTTTTTATAATGCATAAATAGAGTAGAAGCTAGGATTAGTATTCTATTTAAATCTTCTAGAATACTAAAATAGTTTATAAACTCTGCGTGTAATTCCATTCACCATTTTCAGTCATTTGAATTAGATATGGCTCTATGTATGAAGTATTTCAGGCAGTAGCTAACCTTGAGCGATAGACGAAATATTCAGTTAGACTGCTCCTGTTTGAGAAGATTTAAACAGTTTTTGATCATTTCCATGTTGAATTATAATCCATTCTTTATATTAATGGAGTGAAGGAGGAGCGATTCTTATGCGTGGCTCTGACTCATTCAAAAACGTAAAGCAGCTTGTTTATTCCAAGCTATCAAGTCTCAACTAAAGTAATAAAAAAGCTGGAAGAAAAGTACTCAATCCCTCCAGCTTTTTTTGATTAAAAAATAGAGTGAAATGAAAAATAAGTACTTGGTGAACGACTCTTTTCCTGCTATGATAAGCACCAAGGAAGTGAAGATTTGAACCTACATAATTTATTGACGACGGAGAGCCTATTCTCCAATCTAATTGTTTTTATTGTGGCTGTTTTGTTGACTAATTGGTGGCATAAACGAAAAACAAAGACGGAAAAAGCCGTTTCTAAACCAACAGCTAAAGTATCCTTTGAACCGCCAAGTACTATTTTAAAGACTTATCGAGATGATACAAAGCGTTTTGGTTTTGCTTATTTGGAGAAACATACGCCGGCAATCGTTGAGAAACTAACGAAAAATCGAGCTGACCCTTCTTCGGGTATTGACCAAGCTGCCATTGATGAAGTGATTAATAGTTTAAAAAGTTTTCAAAAGCAGTTTAAACAGGTGGGCAAAGAAGTGAATGAACAGGAAAAATGCAAAATTATGGTGTTAAATTATGTGAATAAGACGCTGATTCGCTGGAAACAACTGTCGGAGCAAGATTATGAGTAAGAAACGGTAATTTGCCGTTTCTTTTTTTCGTTGACAAGCTTTTCTTTTGAATTTATACTGACTGTGAAGAATAATTTAGTCAAAAAGGAGTTTTGTTGTGCCAAAGGTATTTTCAGAAGATGAACGAAAATTTATTGATAAGCGCTTACGGGAAGAAGCAGCGTATTGTCTCACAAATTTTGGAGTTAAAAGAACCACAGTAGATGAACTGGTAAAACGGGTTCAGATTCCTAAGGGCACTTTCTATCTTTTTTATGATTCGAAGGAAGAGCTGCTGTTTCGGGCATTGTTGGATTTGCATGAACAAATCGAAAAGGAATTAGTCAAACGAATCGACGACTTAACAGATATCCGCAATGTTGAACTAGTCACCGATGCGCTTTTGGATTTGTTTAAGCTTGCTGATCAATCTGGCTTACTGCGAATGATGACCACTGGCGAGTTGGATTTAATTTATCGTAAATTGCCTAATGAAGTATTTCAAGCACATTTAGCCGATGATTTTGATGCAGTAGAAGCAATTTTTATTCTATTGGAAGTACCTTTAGAAAAAATTGATGGGTATGCAGCAGCATTTCGCGGATTGTTTGTGACCATGCTTTATAAACGGGAAGTCGGTGAAGCGCATGCTTTTGAAGCGTTGCGTTTATGTATCCGAGGATTAGTGATTCAAATGTTCGAATAGTACCTGTTTGCGCAGGTACTAATTTTTAAAATTTATTTGACCAAAAGAACTAAAGCGGTCAAAAAGGAGGTTTTTAAAATGATCAGTATAAAAGATTTATCCTTTAGCTATACCCCTCTATCCTTTATTCAAAACATGAATTTTGAAGTAGCAGAGGGAGAAATTTTTGGCTTTCTAGGTCCATCAGGTGCTGGGAAATCTACACTACAAAAAATTTTGACGGGCTTAATCACCAATTATTCGGGAAGTGCTCGGCTGGCAGGTATGGAATGTAAGAATCATCCCAACCACTTTTATGAAACGATTGGTGTGGATTTTGAATATTCCACAATGTATGAGAAGTTAACAGCACGACAAAATTTGGCTTTTTTCGGTTCACTATATTCTAAGCAAACGCGTTCGTTGGAAGAGTTATTAGAAAAAATTGGGTTAGCAAATGATGCAGACAAACGAATTGCCGAGTATTCTAAGGGGATGCGTTCTAGAATAAATTTTGTCAAAGCGCTCATTCACGACCCAGCCATTTTATTTTTAGATGAGCCCACTAGTGGGCTTGATCCCACCAATAGCAGAATGATGAAAGACATGATATTGGCTGAGAAGGCGCAAGGGAAAACTATTTTGTTAACAACACACAATATGACAGATGCTGCAGAATTGTGTGACCGGGTTGCGTTTATTGTTAATGGCGAGATTGCGGCATTGGATACTCCTCAGCATATGATTATGCAAAAAGGAGCAGCAAAAGTTCACTATACTTATTTTGACGAAGGGGAAAAAAAGAATTCGTGTTTGCTGGAGGATTTATCTGAAGATCAATTGTTTGCTCAGCTGATGCGGGAAAAGCAATTAACTTCTGTCCATAGCAGCGAGCCTGACTTAAACGATATATTTATTGAAGTAACTGGGAGGCAGCTGGTATGAGGATATGGCGGTTGTTTTTGGGAGATATTAAGTTTCAAGCGATTTATGGGTTCTATTTATTGTATGGAATAGTTACTTTTTCATATGGAGTTCTTTTGCTTTTGTTACCGCAAGCGTGGCGAGCCAAAGCAGCAGTGGCGATGATTTATTCTGATCCCGCTGCTTTGGGGCTGGTTTTTATGGGAGCCATTATCTTGCTGGAGAAAAGTCAGCGAGTTTTAAATGCTCTGGCTGTTTCTCCTGTGAATGTGCGGGATTACTTAATAGCAAAGATTTGTTCTTTATGTTTGATCTCAGTGGTTTCTTCATTAGTGTTAGCGATAATTGGTGGGCTGGGAAATTTATTGATGATCGCTGCAGCTACAACGGTTACTTCGTTAATTTTTTCTTTGCTAGGCTTGATTGTGGGCGCCAAAATCAGTAGTCTAAACCACTACATGTTTGCGATTGTTCCGCTAGAAATAATTTGCTTTGTTCCACCCCTAGTTTATTTGTTTGAACCATTATCCTGGTTAACACTGCATCCGCTATGTGGGGCAATCGCATTGATTAACGAAAGCAGCTCAAGTTTGAGCTATGATTTTAGTCGACTAGTGCTTTTATCTTTCATATTATTTGCCGCTGCACAAAAAAGTACTTCAAGAATGTGGCAAACGTTAGGAGGTGTGAAAATATGACTGCAATCCACTCTAGCTTCCTGCAGATGATGAGGCAGCTAAGAAACGATTCTTTATTATTGATCATGCTTTTTGTTCCTTTTTTAGCTGGGACAATCTTTCATTTTGGTTTGCCAGTTGCTGAAAGCTATCTAACAAATTTTTTCTCTGTGCCGGTCATTTTGGCTCCTTATTATCAATTAGTGGATGTATTGCTCAGCTTGCTAACACCGACCATTTTGAGCTTTGTCGTGGCCTTGACTATATTGGAAGAAGCTGACGATGGGATTGTTCGGTATCTGGCAATCACACCTTTAGGGAAAAAAGGATATCTAATTTCGAGACTGGGACTAATGACATTGCTTGCTATTCCGTTGAATCTTTTCGTTACATCTCATTTTAGTATTACGGAGTTGAAACCTTCTATTATTCTGGCATTCAGTGTGTTTGGGGCAGTGCACGGATTAGTAGTTGCTTTAATGATCGTTGCGCTTTCTTCAAATAAAGTAGAGGGAATGGCTATCGGTAAGGTGACATCTTTAATCACAGTTGGATTGTTTGCTCCTTATTTTCTTTCTGACCAGCTGTCCTATTTATTTGCGGCAATGCCCTCGTTTTGGGTAGCAAAGTTTGTTATCGAAGGTCAGATTCTATTTCTAATCCTCTCTCTGACTATCAATGTATTTTTCATATGTTTACTCTTCCGCCGTTTTGCAGCGAAGCTTCGATAAGATCGAAAGTTATTATCGTGAATGGTGAAAGTCGAAGGGTTCTAAGCTGATCAGCTATGTTGTATTCAATACAAGATTCGCTTTTATCCCTTTGTCCAACTGGATAGATACAGTCTCTAAACGTTGTTTAATGGTTTTGGGTACTACCATGGCTGAGTTTCCTCAGAAAAAAAGTGTTTAATTGTGAATGTTAAGTACTGTCGAAAGTTCTTCTTTTTTCTGTGAAATTATGTCGCAAAAGATAAAAATGCGTTATTATTAAGAATAAGAGAATTATGACTTTGTGTTGGGCCTGACTAAGGTTCTGCAACCCATGATTTTCTGCAGCTATTCAAATAGTCCAATAGGTTTCACAATAGGACAACCAGGAGGAGATTTTTTGTTTAACAAGTTATTCAAGAAAAAAATACCAGTTTATCAACCAGTTTCTGGAAAAGTTGTTTCATTGCAGGAAGTAGCGGATGAAGTATTTTCCAGCGAGATGATGGGCATAGGCTTTGCTGTTCAACCGGATTCAAGTGAAATCGTTTCACCAATCAACGGAACAATTGACAGCGTTTTTCCGACAAAGCATGCATTAACAATTAAAGGGGACAAAGGCTTAGAAATTCTGCTCCATATTGGAACTGACACGGTGGAATTGAATGGAGAAGGCTTTGACATTGTTGTTAAGGCTGGAGATAAAGTAATTGCGCAGCAAAAACTCGCAACTGTTGATTTCGACTCAATTAAAGCCGCAGGAAAAGGTACCGATGTGATGGTGGTTTTCCCAAGCTTAGACAAAGCTGAAAAAGAGAAGTTCGACTTAACTAATCAAGGCGATGTAGTGGCAGAGTTATAATAGAAGAAAGATGGTCAGAAAGCTAGCGTTTCATAAAACACTAATTACAATAACCATTTAATAGAAGACATGAAAGCTCTACGACTAACTAAATACAATAAAAGCTTGCAATTATTGAGATTGTAAGCTTTTTCTTTTGCACTTTTACTCTTGTTTAGCTTCTTCTTTAATTTCGTCATATACTGTAAAATAATAATAAAGCATTCTAACACAGAAGATATTGAGAACGCTACGACTAAGTAAGCGATGAATAGAACTTGCAGTCAATAAGATTGCAATTTTTTTAAATATCTTAATTTAGGATTCCATCTCATGTAGTCGTTTATAATACATAATTTTTCATAAAGTAGATTATATCAAACAAAATTTGGCCATATTAGAATCTAGTTATAAATAAAAACCTGAACAAATAAAATCTGATACAATGAGAACTGAAAGAGGAGGTAATGAAAAATGGGATTTAGTATATTTTTAAATTTTGATGGCACTTGTCGAGAAGCTGTAACATTTTATGCAAAAGTTTTTAATAAAAAAACCCCAACGTTTCTCACGTATGGCAATATGGACGCATCTTTTGATTCAAATGTAGTGGTTTCCGACAAAGGCAAAGCGTTAATTGCGAGTACTAGTTTAGAAATCTGCGGCACCGTTGTACAATTTAGTGACATGCCAGATAACTTCGAATTCATTAGAGGAAATTCTATGGCTCTAATAGTTAGCTTTAAAACCTTTGAAGAGGCAAAAGTGATTTTTGACCGTTTAGCAGAAGGTGGCTCGGTTTTCGTACCCCTTACAGAAACAGCAAACAGTTACAGCCTACTCGCTGATAAATACAATATTAATTGGCAAATTTCAGTTAACGGTATGGCTTAGTTGTTTGAAACAGCTTCTTTAATTACAAGAAAGACCCTCAGAACAAAAATTAGTTGTTAGTAGGTGAAGAAGCAGCGAAAGTCCCGCCAAAAATAGTTGATTATTGTATAAATGATTTTGGACCAGTGCAACTCTCTAAGAAATTAGAAAAAGAACGAATACCAACAACACAAGAATATAACCGTAAAGATATTTTTCCAACCTGTAAATGGTGTGCAAAAAATATTATGGAGATTCTCGAGCGACCTGAATATCTATGGCATATTGTAAATTTCAAATAATATAGAAAATCTTACAGAGACAAAAGAGACATTAGAAATGACCCAAAAGACTGGAGGTTTTTCAAAAACACTCATGAGTCGATTATTTACTAAGCGACCTTTGATCTCGTTCAAAAGACGAAAAGAAAACGCCATCATGATGTTGAAGCTGACCAATTTGTTGGAAAGTTAGACAAAATTTAGAGACAACAAAAGACTCGAAAAATTAAAATCTGTCGGGTAGTATCTCAATTTAGTAGGTTATTGATATCTGGTTAAATGATTGTTTTTTTACAGTTGCTTCATAATTTTAAGTAAATCGATTATGGTAATAGGTATCTAAAGGGAGGTTAGGTTTATTCTTTGATCAGCTTAGAAAGTAGTAAAAACTTTAGTTTGTTGAATATGAAACGCTGCTATTGTGGAATGGAGAATTACTCAATTAGGCGTTTGATCAAAGGGAGACTTCCAATTAAAATTAAATTGGAAAGCAAGATTTGAAATTCACTAACTACTCTTTATCGTGAATAACTTGCAATCTAATGCACTTTACTTAAAAATGAAAAATTTATCATCAAACATTAAGAAACGTGTAAGTTAGACTGTTTATTCGGTTTAAAAGGGGAGTTAGATATACATTGCTGTCTAAAGCGTGTATAGTGTTAATTGTAGTAGATTTGTCGTTTAAATCAAAGAGTCATTTCATTCGTATGGGTGTTGTCATTCTTCTTTTTTAGCAGCAAGGTATTGCAAAAAATTAATTGTGCAAAAAGCACTAGGAGGATACACACATGAATACAGGTACAGTGAAATGGTTTAATGCAGATAAAGGATTTGGCTTTATTACTCAAGATAACGGACAAGATGTGTTCGCACACTTCTCAGCTATCGAAGGAGACGGCTTTAAAACTTTAGATGAAGGTCAAGCAGTGACTTTCGACGTTGAAGAAGGCCAACGCGGCTTACAAGCAACGAACATCATCAAAAACTAATTTAAATCCAGTCAGAAGCGATCCAAACGGTTGGGTCGCTTCTTTTTTCCAATATTGTCAACAGTTTGTTTTTGAACCACAATTTTTTTATAAAGAAAAGGGGATAAGTGAATGGGATTCAATGGATGGAAAAAGACCGAAGCATCAGATAAGAGTCAAGCATTTGACGAAGGGCAAGAGGTATCATTTGTGTACAATAAGGTAACATGTCGTGGGAAAGTACAAGTGCTGCTAGTGAATTCGGCAATCGTCAGTATTGATGAATCACCCAATCATAAAGATCAAAATGAAAAAACTGTGATTAGCTATGGCAAACTATTAATTAAATAAACAACCGGTTATCTAATTCGTAACAGCGAATTTGGATAACCTTTTTTTATTCTTTCATGGTAGAAGTAGTAGCTTGACGCACGTCAGCGATTTTTGAGGTACGAATAATATGGTTCATGTTGTCCTCAAAATTGCGGGCAAACATACTGGAATACAAAATATCCAGTAAATGAGTCACTGAAGTATTTGTTGAGTAATGCCCGACCTTTGAGTAAAGACGCTCTCTAGTAGCCATGTGCAAAATCGCATCGGCATTGGCCGACAATATGTTTTCAGAAAAGCTGGTAATGGCAATAACAGAAATGGCTCTCTCCTTCAAGACATCCATGATTTCCTTCATTTTGGTGTTGCTTCCAGTATAGGAAATGATAATCGCGCAGGCATCTATGGGCATATTCAATGCGTCATAAATGTGTTCACCCTCCAAATTACTGATTTTTAGTTGATACTTCAAACGTTCCATCTTAAATTGGAATTCTTGAGCCAGCAGCAAATTGATACTGCTAGCAAAGATAGTGATTTGTTTTTTTTTGAACTAAGAAATCAACGGCTTTGGTTAGTTCCTTATACGAAAGCAATTCCAGCAAGTCATCGTAGGTATTTTTTTTCAGTTCAGTAATTTTGCTGGCAATACTTAATACGGAATCGTTTCTAGAAAAAGGAATGTTCAAATCAATATCAGAAACATTCTTCTCAAAATAAACCAATTCTTGAAGAAATGTGGCTTTTAATTCATTCCAGCCGTCAAAGCCCATTTTGTTGGCTACTCTAATGAAGGTTGAAGGCGAAGTAAAGCTTTCTTGAGCGGCTACCTTAATCAGTCTTTTTATCAAATCAGTTCTCTGCAACTTGATTGTCTGTATTGCGACATATACGGCCTTGAAGGTGAAAGATGAGTTAGCCAAAACAGTTATTATGCTGCTGACGATAATGACCTTTGTTCTTTGTGGATTTGATCACTGTATTGCCAATATTGGACTTTACGTAATGCAAGTATTAGTTGATCCATCGGTATTGAATTGGAAATTGATTTCTGAGAGCATTTCCCTATCAATTTTAGGAAACGTAGTTGGTGGCGCTGGTTTGCTGGCGTTACCGCTATATTATATTTTAGTTCCCGAGAAACAAAACGAAGCAGCCAAATAACCAGCGGGTTAGTTGACTGCTTTTTGCTTTATTTTTTCTCCGCCACTATTCGAATCCGATGATAATCTGCCTCCCAATAAGTCTCCTTCCAGCAGCTGTCTTCCAAAGTAGCTTCCACTTCTGACAAGATTCGTTCTTGTTCTACTTCCGATAACGCAGCTAAATCACTAGCGAAAAATTGCTTCAACCAGTTTCTCAATCCTTCCGAACCCTTCAAGGGAGTGGGACGATCGTACTCTTGCAGTAGATGCACGTGAAAACCATGAGCTTCCAGCATTGGCTGGTATTGTTTACAGGATGGGAAATAGAAAGGAGACTGATAGTTTTTCCCAAGCTTTTCAAGTTCTGCTTGAAAAGCACTAGTCAGCTTCCTAACATTTCCCGCTCCACCAAACTCACAAATGAGAAGTCCTTCAACATTTACTAGACGCTGAAATTGACTTAACAACTTTTCATGATCAGTAATCCAATGCAAAGCCGCATTGGAAAATAAAACATCATAGGGTTGAGAAGTTTCAAAGGTCAAGGCATTTGCTACCTGAAAGTTCTCACCTGGAAATTGTGCTTGAGCCTGCTGAATCATATTAGGTGAAGCGTCAATTCCCAACACCTGGTGCCCTAATTCTGTCATTTGGTGGCTCAGCTCACCAGTTCCACAGCCAACATCTAAAATTTTCATTGAAGATTTTGGCAGCAGTTCCAGCAAATCCGCTCCATATTGAAAAACAAAGTCATGATTTTTTTGATAATTCTGTGCATTCCACTCCATCAGCAGTTCCCTCCATTTTTGGCAATTATCCCAATAAATCGTCTAAAAAGCTATTGAATTTGTAAAAGTATCGCAAAAGTTGATTATTTGATATAAAAGTTAACAACCACTCCATTGAATGTATGTCTATGAACCTCTACAATTAAAGTGAAAGGACGTGATGGTATGCGCATGAACCTTGGTTCGGTCATCGCTGAAAAACGTAAAGAAAAGAGAATTACCCAGCAGGAGCTGGCAGAATTTATGAGTGTTTCAAAAGCATCGGTTTCAAAGTGGGAAACTGGTCAAACCTATCCGGATATTACTTCGTTGCCTTTATTGGCTGCCTATTTTGATATTAGCATTGACGAATTATTGAATTATGAACCACAGTTAAGCACTAAGGAGATCCAACATATTTATATCTCTTTGAAAAAATCCTTTGAAACCAAATCGTCAGAGGAGGTGTTGGCTTCAGTGCAAAGCTTTGTCCGCCGTTATTATTCTTGTTATCCATTGGTGCTGCAGATGGGCATGTTAATTATCAATCATTTCGATAAATTACCAGGAAAAAATCAAAAAGAAAAGCAGCAAGTCTATTTGAAAGAAGCCCTGGATCTGTTTATCCATGTACGCACACAAGCAAAAGAGCCTGAATTAATTATCGAAGCCTCTCGTTTTGAGGCGTATGTGCTTTTAACCTTGCAGGAGCCAGATCAGGTTTTGGAAATCCTAGGTGAACATACTCCTGTTAATTTTCCGATTGAAAGTATGATTGCAGCAGCTTTTCAGATGAAAGGCCGAAATGAGCGTTCCGTAGAAACGATGCAAAGTGCTTTGTATCAATATGTGACCGTGGTGATGAGTCTGTTCACCAATTATTTACATTTTCTAATTGATCAGCCTGAAAAAATGAAGGAGACCATCAAACGAGCACAACAATTTGTGGCGATCTTTGATTTGGGTCAGTTAAATCCTATCAGTTTGATGAATTTCCAGTTGTCCGCTGTTCATTGTCTCATTCAACAGCATAAGGAAACGGCAGCACTGGAACTATTGAATGAGTGGCTAACGGTCTTAGAAAACACAAAATTTCCAGCAGTCTTACATGGTGATGATTATTTTGATCAGCTTGATGTATGGTTTGAATCGCTGGAAACCGGCAATCAGCTGCCGCGCAATTCGATGATGGTGAGAGAACAATTGATCGAGGTTGTTTTACTTAATCCTATGATTCAAGAATTAAAGGATCAGGAGCGTGTGCAACAAATTTTTCAGAGACTAGAGCAATTAAGGAGGAAACACAATGAATAATAATTGGCAATTTTTTATGGATAATTTAGCTTTGCTATTGCCGTTGATTTTACTAGAATTGGTACTGACGATTACGGCATTGATCCATGTATTGAAGCATCCTCATTACCGATTTGGTAATCGTGTCTTATGGATTTTTATCGTAGTCATTATTCAAATAATCGGGCCAGTGGTTTACTTTGCCTTTGGAAGAGGCGATGAGCAATGAGCATTCTGGAAATCCAGCAAATATCCAAGAGCTTTGGTGCTACACAAGTATTGGATCGATTAAATCTGGTTGTACCTGACGGATCGCTATTTGGCTTTGTTGGCGAAAATGGTGCTGGCAAAACGACCACTATGAAAATGATCTTGGGTTTAGAGGAAGCTGATAGCGGAAATATTTTGGTTAAGGGTGAAAAAGTCAGCTTTGGCAACACTCGTACCAATCGATATACTGGCTACCTGCCAGATGTACCAGCTTTTTATCCTTATATGTCGGCTAGCGAATATTTAACACTTTGTGGTGAACTAACCGGAATGAAAAAAGTAAAGCTAAAAAAGAAAATTCCGGAAATACTACGATTGGTGGGCTTAGATACTCATAAAGGAAGAATCAAGGGTTTTTCTCGCGGTATGAAGCAGCGGTTAGGGATTGCCCAAGCTTTGTTAAACGATCCGGAGTTATTAATTTGTGATGAACCAACCTCTGCTTTGGACCCTAGTGGACGCAATGAGTTTTTGGAGTTGTTAGCTTCTTTGAAGGGACGAGTGACAATCTTATTCTCCACCCATATTCTTAGTGATGTGGAACGAATTTGTGATTATGTAGGAATTTTGGACGAGGGGAAGTTGAAAATTTGTACTTCTTTACCAGAGTTGAGGGCGCAGTATTCTCAAAATAAAATTGAAGTTGTTTTAGCTGACGAAGCGAAAAGCAGTCTGTTAAAACAGCTTGGTCAACTGCCTTCAATCATCACTGTAGAAAATCCAAACCAGCAAACAATTACTTTAGCTTATACGGGCGATTACGAAGAGTCAGTTCAAGCAATTTTTAACTATTTGGTTCAGGTGAACACGCTGCCGATTTCCTTGAAAAAGATTGAACCAACCTTAGAAGATATATTTTTGGAGGTGGTTAAATGAGAGCGATGATTTACTTTACCAAAAAGGAATTCCTTGAAAGCTGGCGTACCTCCAAGCTTTGGATCCTCGCAATTGTTTTTCTAATTTTTGGCGTAATGAATCCCTTGATGGCTAAGTTTTTACCGGAAATCATTAAAAGTACTATGGGAGAGGCGATAGCAGGGGCAATCCCAGCTCCTACTTCCCTTGATTCTTGGACCCAGTTCTACAAAAATATTTCTCAGATGGGCTTGGTGGTAATGGTGCTTTTGGCGAATGGAACCATTAGCCAAGAGGTTAGTCGCGGCACGCTAGTAAATTTAGTAACTAAAGGTCTGAATCGTACTTCGGTAGTCTTAAGTAAGGCTATATTCTTGATGGTTCAGTGGACATTCTGCATCAGTATTGCTTTTTTTGTGACTTGGGGCTATACCTTATATTATTTCCCTGATAATAAGAGTCCTCATGTTTGGTTCGCTGTTTTTCCAATGTGGCTCTTCGGTATCTTATTAGTTGGAGTAATTCTGGCTGCATCAGCCGCTTCTCGAAATAGTTATGAAGGATTATTAATGGTAGGAGGATTTATCGTCATCCTGTTCATTTTGCAAATTTTTGATAAAGCTAAAGAATACAACCCACTTAGCATGATTACGGAAAATATGTTTTTTTTACAAAAAAGTAGTGAGCTGGAATTTTATTTGCCTGCGATGATTATCTCAACCGTTCTGTTTCTTTCCTTTGTCGGCTGCGGAATCTTAATTCTAAACCGCAAGAAACTATAGTATACTTGAAAAAAGATAACATGTAGGGAGATAAGATGAAGATACCAGGCAAGCTAGTTACTGTTAATCAGCACCAAATGCACGTTTATTACCAAGCTGCTGGTCCTCTTCGACCAACAATCGTACTGTTAGCCGGTTCTGGTACTGCTTGCCCGACTTATGATTTTAAGGCCCTGTGGCAATTGTTGAAGAAGGACTATTCTATCGCTGTTGTTGAACGCCCGGGCTATGGATGGAGCGAGATTACCGAAAAACCACGAGATGTCGATACCTTATTGGAAGAAACCCGTGAAGCTTTAAAACAGGCGGGGATCAGCGGACCATTTATTCCCGCTGCTCACTCTATGTCAGGGTTGGAAGCCATTTATTGGGCACAAAAATATCGAGAGGAAGTCTCGGCTATCATTGGGTTGGATATGGCTGTTCCTGCAGCTTATGAAGAAATGGCACTGCCAAAAGCTTTTGGTCTCACAGTTTGTATCGGACAAATACTGCGGCGACCAATCGCTACCGCAATGGTCAGAAGTCATTCAGCAGTAAAAAAAGGGTTGCTGACCAAAGAAGAGCAGGACGATATGAAGCAAATTACTGCTCAGCAACTTCTTAGCAAAAACATGGTGAGCGAAATAAACTACGTGAAGGCAAACGCAAAAAAAGTAGCAGGTGGCGCTTGTCCTCAGATTCCGGTCTTATGTATTCTTGCCGACGACAAAAACAATTTAAAGAACATTCCAAGTTGGGGTAAGATCCACAAGGAATATTTTGCTGCTAATCAACAAACAGAATTTCTTGAATTAACTTGTGGTCACTATGTGCATAACGAAGAGCCGGAAAGGGTTGCAAAGGCGATTGAGGAGTTTGTGAATTAGAAAGCTGACTGAATGGGCTAATAGCTCACTCAGCCAGCTTTTTTGAATGTAAATATGGCCTATTTATGCGGACAATATACAATGGGATTGATGTCATCACTACCACAATGACTGAAGCAAGCCTCTACAATATGCTATAATTGTTAAAATTAGTGAAGCACTGGGATTGGAAGTGGTTTTTATGGTTATTGAACAGTTAGAAGCAATGAAGAGCTTTACAAATGCAGAAAAACAGATTGCTGAATACATATTGAAAAATCCTTTTGAATTAAGCGAGCTGACGGCTGAAGGGCTTGGTAAGAAAACTTATACCAGCAAAGCGTCTGTTTTTAGATTTTGTAAAAAAATGGGGGTCAGTGGATACGACGAATTAAGAAGAAGGGTAGAACATGAAAGTAACGAACAGACCCGTCTAAAAATTCTTTTAGAGCAAGAACCTATAAGCAAAGAGACAACCTTAAAAGATATCATTTCAATTATCCCATCCGTTTATGAGACTGCTATCAGTAAAACCAAAATGCTGTTGGATTTTAGTACGATAAGTCGAGTGATCGGTTACATGAAGCGAGCAGACAAAGTAGATATTTACAGTGGGGGAATCACCTATAGCTGTGCCAGTGCGGCCAGATTTAAATTTTTATCTATCGGAATGGATTGCAATGCTCATTCTGGAGTTAATGAACACTATATTATGGCCAATCGTGATCGGAAAGTGGTCGCTTTGCTTTTATCCTTTACTGGTCAGAACCCAACAATGATTCAGATAGCAGAATATTTGAAAAAGAATGGCATTTTTGTGGTTGGGGTCGGCGGAATAGAATCCTCTAAGCTTAAAGATGTATGCGATGAGTATATTGAAATGTTCAATCTTGAGCTGGTCATGAGCATGGAAATTTTAACTCCCTTTACCTCCTTAACCTATGTTTTGGATATTTTGTTTGCTGCGTTACTAATTGAAGACTACGAGAAAAACTTAAAATACTCGGTCGATGTAATAAAAAATAAATTCATTGATAAAGCGGATAAATCTTTTTATGAAAATTTTCTTGAATAAATCGGATATACTGGCGGCTTTCTATCAGAGGGATAGAAAGTCGTTTTTTGTAGTTTCATAAATAGCTGATATTTTGAGACTGTGGTTTCAAAAACCGGCAAATACATATGCTAAATAGTGATACTGAGAGACCGAAGTGGTGACACTATGCTGATTGTTTTGATTGTACATGCTATTCTTATGACATCGATAAAGCGCTTTTTTGATAAGTACTTATACTTTTGGAGGAGTTAAGATGAATGATAAGCAACTCGCTGAAAAAATTCTTGAGCTTAGTGGCGGTAATTCTAATATTACTGGTGTGACACACTGTATGACCAGATTAAGATTAAGCGTAAAAGATAATGATATTGTCAGGGTAAGTGAACTTGAAAAGCTGCCTAGTGTTTTAGGTGTTAATCAGGTAGGCAGTAATCAGCTTCAAATAATTCTAGGTGGAAAGGTAAAAAGCGTTCATGAAGCTTTTGTTCCTCTAGTTGAGTTAGACAATAGGAATCATTCAGAAACAGGACAAAAAGTAAATTTATTTAATCGCTTTTTGGAAACGATCTCTGGTATTTTTTCGCCGGTATTACCAGTAATTATTGGCGCTGGTTTAGTGAAAGGTATTCTATTTGCATTAATGTTTGCTGGATTAGTACAGGCTGATACTCAATTATTCAGTTTTCTTAATATCTTTTCTGATGCGGGATTTTACTTCTTGCCTATTTTCTTAGCATACAGTGCAGGAATTAAGTTTAAGTGTAATCCATACCTTGCCGCGATGTTGGCAGCTATCATGCTGCACCCCGATCTAGTAGCTATGATGAATGAATCCTCTAGTCTTAGCTTCTTGGGCATTCCAATTGTTAGCATGAGTTATGGCAGTTCAGTTATTCCGATTATATTTGGTGTCCTCTTTATGTCTTACGTTGAACGGTTTGTCACAAAACTTCTTCCGGCTATTTTACGTACGGTATTTGTGCCCTTATTAACCATTCTAATTACTGCACCTATTGTTTTGGCAACGATTGGACCTTTTGGAAAAGTCCTTGGGGATGCGATTGGCAGTGGAATAATCTGGTTATATTTATCTCCCTTCAGAGTTTTAGCGGGTGCTTTAGTAGGTGGTTTTATGCCATTCTTAGTTATGACTGGTATGCACAACGGTTTTGGTCCAATTGCGCTTCAAACAATTTCAAAATACGGTGTGGATTATATTTTGGCACTTCAGGTTGCATCAAATTCTGCTCAAGCTGGTTCAGCATGGGCTGTATTCTTTAGAACAAAAAATAAAGAATTTAAGCAACTTGTTCAAGCAGCAGCATTTAGTGCAACACTTGGGATTACCGAACCAGCTCTGTTTGGTGTCCATTTGAAGTTGAAAAAAACCTTGGGTCCTGTGGTTATTGGCGGAGCAGTTGGTGGAGCAATAGCGGCCTATTTCAAGGTTACTGCATTAGGGGTAGCAACGGGCCCTATCATAGGTCTTCCACTCTTTATTGGTAAAACATTTGTCTGGTATGTAGTTTCATTTGTCATTGCGTTCATTGTTGCGTTCATCCTAACTAATTTACTTGGTTTTGAAGATGTACCAGTAGAAGAATTAGCCGCACCTATCCAAACTAATGAAGAGATTGATATATCGTTAGACCAAGAGATTTTTAGCCCTTTGTCAGGTGAGATTGTTCCTCTGGAAAATGTGAAGGACAATGTTTTTTCTCAAAAAATGATGGGAGATGGGGTGGCCATTCTACCAAGTGAAGGTAAGGTAGTTGCACCTTTTAGCGGAATCGTTGAGGCAGTATTTGAAACCAAGCATGCGATTGGTTTAAAGAGTTACGATGGTTGTGAATTGTTGATTCATGTTGGATTAGACACAGTTGAGCTGGAGGGTATTGGCTATACTATGCATGTAAGAAAGGGTGATACCATCTTTAAAGGTGAACTGTTGCTAGAGTTTGATAAAGCAGCAATTCAGCAATCAGGTTACGATTTGATTACTCCAATCATTGTTACAAATTCAGCAATGTACGAATTGATAGAAACAGTAGAGAACAAACAGGTAAAAGCTAGTGATTCATTGATGAAGCTGATTGCCAAAAGAAACTAAAATTATCGTTATGTTAGAAAGCAGGTATAAGAATGGAGAAAGTTGAAGACAGTCAATTCCCAGAAGGGTTTCTATGGGGCGGAGCTGTTGCAGCCAATCAATGTGAAGGGGCCTATTTAACAGATGGAAAGAAATTATCAACTGCTGATATGGTTACAGGAGGAACGAAGGATACGCCTAGAATGTTCACTTCTAAAATTATAGAAGAGGCGTACTATCCGAGTCATGAGGCAATTGATTTTTATCATCGCTATAAAAAAGACATCGCTTTATTCGGTGAAATGGGTTTCAAGGTTTTTCGTTTATCAATTAATTGGACTCGGATTTTTCCAAACGGTGATGATTTAGAACCGAATGAAAAAGGTCTGGCCTTCTATGATAGCGTGTTTGATGAATGCAAGAAGCATGGTATGGAACCTTTAGTAACCTTAAGTCATTACGAAATTCCATGGAATCTTGTTACGAAATATAAGGGATTCCATTCAAGAGAAACCATTGAGTTGTTTGTTCGTTATGCGACGACTTGTTTTGAACGCTACAAGGATAAGGTCAACTATTGGCTGACCTTTAATGAGATCAATGTCGCAACAATAGCAGAGGGAGCTTTGAATGGATTAGGCCTTATTCAGCAGGAAGATCTGGAACATACAGATCCAATTCCTTTAAGTCAGCTGCAGGATAATCCGCAGGAGCGTTTCGAAGCATTGCATAATCAGTTTGTTGCTTCGGCTTTGGCAGTGAAGGAGGCTCATAAGATTAATCCTAAGTTTAGGGTTGGCTGCATGATTAATCGAATTACTTGGTATCCGCACACCCCCAATCCTAAAGACGTGTTAGCTTGTCAAAAGCATGATCGCTTATTTAATCAATTTGCCGGGGACGTAATGGTAAGAGGAGAATATCCTAGTTATATCTATTCTTACTTCAAAGAAAACAACATTGATCCATCCTTTATCACAGAAAAGGATCAGCAACTTTTGTCTGAAGGAAAAGTCGATATGTATACCTTCTCCTATTATTTAACTAATTGCGTGTCTGTGGATCCTGCTGTTGAAAGGGTAGGAGGAAATATTACCGGTGGTGCCCGCAATCCCTATTTAAAACTTTCCGAATGGGGGTGGCACATTGATCCAGAAGGACTGCGTTATACCCTGAATATGATTGCAGATCGTTACCCCAATATACCAATTATGGTAGTTGAAAACGGATATGGCGGTATTGATCATGTTGAGGAGGACGGTGCAGTTCACGATTCATACCGGATCGATTATTTAAGAGACCATATCAGGGAAATGAGAAAGGCCATTGACGATGGTGTTCCGCTAATTGGCTATACCGAATGGGGGCCTATCGACATTGTTAGCGTTGGCACAGGTGAAATGTATAAACGTTATGGGTTTATCTACGTGGATCGTCACGATAACAGGCTGGGGAATTATTCTCGCAGCAAAAAGGATAGTTTTGAATGGTATAAAAAGGTCATTGCATCAAATGGTGCTGATTTAGATTGAAAGGATTAAAATAAGTGCAACAATTCGAGGGCTTTCAATAGGATTCTATAGAGAGCCCTTTATCTAAAAGAATGGAGGATAACGATGAGTAAAAAAACAATCCGGTTATTATTTCCTCAATGGCAAGGTGGGAATAATAGAGATTATTATTTTGGTGCTGAATTATTGGCACACATTGTTCCACAGAATGAGCAAGAAAAATTAATCCGAATTCCTGTTAATCAAGCATTTGATCAGCCGTTACCGATTGAGCATGGAATTGAAGGCGCTAGTCAGCTGATGGAGCAGCTAACAGCAACGACCGAAATTTTAGAAGAAGAGAATCCTGACAAGATAATCATATTAGGTGGAGACTGTGCTGTTTCTCAAGCGCCCTTCGATTATTTAGCAGGCAGGTATAAAAATAATTTAGGCATTTTATGGCTGGATGCGCATCCAGATGTTGCTACTATAAAGGATTCCACTAGGGATCACGAAATGGTTTTAGGTAATTTGTTAGGTAAAGGAGCCCCACTATTTGCGCATAAGGTTAAAAATGTGATTAATCCTGAGAACGTATTTTTTGCTGGATTAATCTATGATGAATTACGTCCAAGGGATCAAGAGGTGAATCGCTTAAATCTACGCCATGCCGCACCTGAGAAGCTGAGAGAAAATAGTCAGCCGATTCTTGAGTGGATTCAAGAAAATCAAATCAAGGAACTAGCTGTTCATTTTGATTTGGATGTATTATCGCCGCAAGATTTTCGTTCAATCTACCCAGCGGAACCTCATTTAAAAGAATTTGATGCTGCAATTGGATCATTAACATTGCAAGAGGTAACTCGTATTCTAACCGATACTTCGAAACAAACAGATATCGTCGGATTGAGTATTGCCGAACATATGCCTTGGGACGCGATTAATTTACGTAAAGCCTTATCTCAGATTTCGATTTTCAATGAAAAAGGATAAAGTACCTGCTGTTGAAAGGATTTTAGGATGAAAAGGATTCTTATTTTAATTTTAGGTTTGTCGTTGATGGCTTTAGGTGCTTCGGTCTGTACTATCACGGGTTTAGGTATTGATCCTTTTAATGCACTATGTGTAGCCTTTTCAAATATATTCAATATTCAGCTTGGAAATATGGTTCTAATTCTGCAAGCAGTTTTAGGAATCATTGTTCTTTTATTTGATAGAACAAAACTGGGCGTAGGAACATTAATTCCGATGGTGTTATTCGGCTATCTTTTGCAGTTTTTTAATTGGTCAATCCCTCAAGTTATATCAAATGGGGAATATTTCTTATCAAATCTATTCATATTTCTCAGTGGCGCGCTAATAATCGCTTTAGGTATGTCTACTTACATGGAGTGTGAAATAGGAATGGTTCCCTACGACTGTTTGTCTTTTATAATTGGGGAACGAATCAAGAAAAATCCCTTTACCTTCAGAATGATTATTGACACATTTGTTGCAGTGGCAGCCTTTATTTTGGGAGGGCCTATCAACTTTGGAACTGTCTTACTAGCTTTATTGATCGGTCCTCTAATAAATTTGTTTAGAAAAAAAGTGACGTATCGACTATTTTCGATGGATGAATAAAAAGACAGCAGCATCCGTTTGCGGAACCTTTGGCTTCAACTGAACTTGTTCATTTATAATAAAAATAGGTGTGAAGCAAAAAACATCTTCACACCTAGCATTCTCTTCTATCGTTTTTTTGCAGTCTAACACATTAGTAATTCAACCTTCGCTCCATCCATTCCACACAAAGCGGCAGCCATTTAGCAACGGGCTGATTAATTTGTTCTCCTTTTTTTGATTCAGCAGAAGCTCTTGTAGCCAGTGAGAGTCCGTGACGTCCATTTTCAAAAAAATGACCTTCAAAAGGAATTGTTTGCTTAGTTAAGCCCTCGCAATATTTTAATGAATGCAAAACAGATATCAAGCCATCATTGACTGTGTGCCAGATGAAAGTATCCGGTGTTTCAGCATTGATATGGGCAGCGGCATCATAAGCTTTCAACAGCTCAGACTCTAATCCACTCGCATTTGGCCAACCGTAGTCAAAGCCTATGACTGGATAACAAAGTACATTACCTAAAGGCTTCGAATGACTAGGATTCTGTGTTTTTGCCACTTTTTCCCATTGACCAGCATAAAGCGAAGCCATGTGCCCCCCCGCAGAGCAGCCTAAAAGAAAGACGGCATTAGGATCAATCTTCCATTTGTCCTGCTTGTCTTCAATCTCCTTAAAAATGTCAGCCAGCAATCGTGTATTGTTGTCTAAATAATCAGAAGTGATCGTTTCATTTTTGGCCAGTACAGGGTAGTTAACCACCAGAGCATGATAGCCATGAGACAGAAAAGCTAAAGCAATCGGCTCTGATTCACGATCAGATATCATTTGATACCCGCCGCCTGGACAAATAATTACCGCTGGAAGCAGATCCTTACCACGGGAAACATTATTCCGCAGGTACAGATCAACTGTTGCACAAAAAGCAGGCAATTCAATGGTCTTTAGTTTCATAAAACACTCTCCTTTGCTAATTAAAATAAATTTTAAGTACCAGTAATAACTATTGGTCAAAACAATGCCTACAAACTGCTGTCTTTTAGTGAAAAGTGTAAATTATCTTAGCTGTTAAAGTAATGAAGTCTGATGCTATTGACGATAGCTTTGGTAAAGATATAGCTATCATAATGGGCTATGTTGTAACACTTTTTGTTGAATGATAAGGACATAGAAAAAACTAATAAACTTTACGGGGTTCTTTAGTTGCTAATCAGAATCATACTTAAAACCGGTTAGTGAAATATGCAAATCATGTTGCATTTATGCTGCAAAATGCAAGAAGATTCCTTTACGGATCGACGACGTAAACGTTGTAAATCTCCAAAAGGATGGTGATAGGCTCACTAGTTGGAGAACGTAAATACAGCTTCAATAATCATTCGTATTTCAAGTAGGAATATATTCCTACTAAATTGCCTGCACAAATTCATGCTATACATAAACAAGGCTAGTATGCTGAATCTCCGCCATCTCAATTGCTCCTTAGATACAAGGTATATCGGTAAAATTGGAACCATCGTATTAATGACTTCACTCAATAAGCCTGCCTATCTTCTTACACCATGTCCATTCAAAAAGCTTTCCTCGTTTTAAACAAAATACAGCGGAACTAGATCGTTCAACTTAGTTCTATTCAATAAAAATGAGAAGGCAATTATTTTCGGTTCAAGATACAAAGTGTGTAACTAAAAAAATAGTTTAAGCACTATATCTTTATTGTTTCATTTGGCACCTTCAATACAAATTAAAGTCTGTTAGACACAACCATTCTAAAACTTAATACTGTATCGAATCTGCAGGTATGTTCAAGCGCTCTAAATTTTCCATGACTTGTAAAAAGTTTTTGAAAGAGTAAGTAGACAATTTTTCATGATTGGGTTCTAAAGAGATGAAGTCATTCACTAAAAAAACAGGCAGATTTGCATAATGAGCTGCCAAAAGTCCATTCTTCGAATCTTCAAAAACGATTGTTTGCTCTTTAGTGATTCCTGAACGATCAACGGCTAGTTCGAAAATTTCTGGACTTGGTTTTCCCTGTGTCACTTCATCACCAAATGAAAAAAAGGAGAAGTCGTTATAAATTCCCATCTTCTCTAATAGACATAGAGCCTCTTCCTTGTGAGAGGAGGTGGCTATACCACAGGTAATATTTGATGAATGACAATGATCGAGAAATTCTCGCACACCAGCAGTCAAATCGAAGCTGCCGGTTTGAATCAGCTCGTTTCTTTTCTCCATAAAGCTAGCAAAAAGTTTCTCAAAAGGGAAAGCGGATCCAAAATAATTCAAGAATAATTCTTGGATTTGATCCGTGGGACAACCTAAAATATTTTTATAAAACTTTTTAGACAAAGCATAATTTTCCTGTTCAACTAATTCGCTCCAGACAGAATAATAGATACTTTCTGAATTGATTAAGGTACCGTCCATATCGAATATCACACACTTCATAAGGATCTCCTTCAGTCACATTTTCTTCTAGTGTATCACGTCCCAAACTCTAAAGGAATAACCCACGTGAATAGGCGAGAGGACATCAGTTTACCCCACAACATTATGTAGCTTCTAAAACAATCATCGACATCACTGCTCGACAGACGATTATGATTTTATGTTAATTATCCATCTTTTAAAAGAGAATTGTAGTCACATAAAAACTGTTAAGCTAGACATCCTTCTTATACGACACATCTGAACAAGAAGTCTCAGTTTTTTCTTTCCTATTCTCAATATTGACTTGTTTTCCTGAAGAATTATTTTGGTTGAAAGAGTTCTTGTTTCGAAACTATCAATCCTATTCGTGACTTTACTAAATTGCTCAATAGCTTAATGAAAATTCTAAATAAGTATTTCGCAAAAAAAATTACCGAATGACTAAGTATTTTTTCATGAGTTCTTCAATGATTTGATATAAATTGTTGATTTCACTGAAAATACTTAGAATATTCAAATTATTATTCAGTTATTCTAGTGAAGTAGCTATCTAGTTATTCCTAAATTTTTCATTAAGCTAATCTTTATCAAAAGTAAAGCGAGTAATAGTTATTTTTATATCGAATAGTTTGTTCGGGTAATTAGATAATTTTTACGTCTTATTGTTTTATTTATTCCTTGACCATCGATAATTTTTGTTTATAAATTTGTGAAAAAATAAACAAAGATGATTTTAGATGGATAGCAAAATTTTATGTGTGAATTTCAAGAAAAAAAGCGAAAGGAACAGGAAGGTGAATGATATAAGTTTATTGAAAAAAATTTTTAATCAGAAAGAAAAGGAATGAACGTAAGAGGTTGAAGTTATAAGGAATAAATGGAGCAAGAAGATATAGTCGACAAGAATACGTAAGAAGAATTTTTTCTTTTTCGTGGCAAAAAAAAGAAAAAAGGTCGACAAAAGAAGAGTAATTTGAGCAAATGGGACATTTTGTAATCTAATTATAATTAAGTGGTACCCTAAGGTCAATAGTTTTTAACAAAATGCTAATCATTTAGCCATTTAGGGGCCGAGAGGTTAAAAAAAACTAACTTTCCTCCATTATTGCTTAAATTACTCGTTTTTTTAACGCCGTCAGTTGCGCCGTCAATTTACAAGGAGGAATTAAAATGAGTAGACGTGGTGAAAACATTTATAAGAGAAAAGACAAGCGATGGGAGGGAAGGTATATAAAAGGCCGGAAAAGCAATGGAAAAATACAATATGGCTATATTTATGCTAAAACTTATCGAGAAGTCAAGACGAAATTATATCCTTACAAAATAAAGTATCAAACTTTAAGAGAAAATAACGGAGTCTCATCCATCATGATGAGTGATTGGATAAACGAATGGTTAACAGATATGGAAAAGATAGTAAAAACTTCGACTTATGGTGGATATTCCTACAAAATGTTTAAATATATTTTTCCTTACATAGGAGAAATTCCGTTAAACGAGATAAATGAGTTGCTTCTCCAAGATATGGTATCGGTTTGGGAAGAGGAAAGTAAGTTATCGCCAGCTTCAATAAGGGTAATTTTTAGGCTGGTAAACAGTTGTTTAAA
The DNA here is from genome assembly GCF_017377655.1 of Candidatus Enterococcus ferrettii. Lineage (GTDB taxonomy): Bacteria > Bacillota > Bacilli > Lactobacillales > Enterococcaceae > Enterococcus_A > Enterococcus_A ferrettii. Next base: position 874 of record NZ_JAFREL010000086.1, on the reverse strand, counting down.
AAAAGCGGTTGAAAAGCAGTTATTGATTATAAACCCTGCATCAAAGGTGATTCTTCCTAAGGAGCCTTATAACAAGGTCGGAGCTTTAAGCACGGGTGAACAAAAAGAATTGGAAAAAGCTGCGCTAAAGAAATTAGATGGGATGGGACTAGCAGTACTTCTAAGTCTGCGTACAGGGCTGAGGATTGGAGAAATAGCTGCACTGAAATGGGAGAATATTGATTTTAAGAGGGGAATTATTCGCATTGAAAAAACTTTACAACGTATACCGATAAATGGTGTTGAGCATAGGACGAAGGTAATCATTGATAGGGTGAAAACACGTTCATCTAATAGAATTATTCCCATGAGTTCCACCATAAAAAAATGGTTAAAAGATCATTACCTTCAAACCAAACATGGTTTTGTGCTATCAAACAATGAAAAGCCTTATGAGCCGCGCTTAATTACTTATCATTTTCACAAAATTAGAAAGGCAGCGGGTTTGGATCGTATCCATTTTCACCAGTTACGTCATACTTTTGCAACAAGATGCTTAGAGTCAAGAGCAAATGCCGTATCAGTCAGTTCGTTATTAGGACATTCATCTATAAAAATGACTTTAGATATCTATGCGGATTCAATGATTGAGGAACGTGTCACCACAATAAACAATATGGAAAAGAAAATCAGCTAAAACGGTTTCAAAAAAATGAATAGACAATCTAAATTTTTAAAAATGGAGAATAATGAAAGCGCTAACTTTTATGATCGTAAAAATTTGTTTTGTGATCATTAATAAGGCTTTTTTTTTAAAGCCGTCAATCGCCGTCAATCTACCCTAAAAGAGTCCTTTTTATCAATAGTTTGCAGCATTTCTTTTTTTTGCCACGAA
>NZ_JAFREL010000085.1 GCF_017377655.1 Candidatus Enterococcus ferrettii | reverse complement strand
TGTTTCATTAAAAAAGCCTTGCAAGTTGATTAGTTACAGTTGAATAAATTTTTCCTGTTTCGCTCTCCCTATTAATCTCTTCATAAAATATTGCAATTCATTCTATACAAAAAACGGGATGGTTAAGTCGCAGACTATTCCTCTATTGAAATCTGCGAAGTGCTCTTCCCTCTTTTCTCATGTGTCTGTTTCCCTTAATTCTTGTTGTATTGGTGAAAGTCTTCTTCAGAACTAAAATAGTCATATATTGCACATTTTTAAATGAGTTCTTCCAGATAACTTTGACGTATAGTATACTACTTCACGTCAGGTAAAATTATCTGGAAAAACTGAAATTTTAACTGGAATAGTTATTCATCATATGTATTTTGATGAAAAAATTGTTTATCTAAACCGATTTTTTGTTCTTCCTCTGTTGTTTCTATTCTAACTACTTTGGAGATAAGAATCAAAATGCCTCTGGTCATCACAAATGAATACAAAGCAACAAAGCAAACACCTAAAATTTGAACAAGCAAACCATGCATTCCTTCAACAGTAGCTAAAGAAGCCCCTGTTCCAAAAAAGCCAATCAGAATTGTCCCTGTGAAGCCGCCAATTCCATGAACTCCCCACACATCTAATGCATCATCCCAACCTTTTTTCTTACGGAAATCAACTGCAATGTTACAAACAATTCCTGCGATGACTCCAATCAATAATGCTTGAGGTGGTTTTACGTATCCAGCACAAGGAGTGATTGTTGCTAGACCAGCGATTGATCCGGTCAAAATGTCAACAAAATCATAGTATCCTTTTTTTACCTTTGCTACTATAATCCATACGGTTAGTGCTGTTGCTAATGCAATAAAAGTTGAAACAAACGCATTTACAGCTTGTAAATTAGCGCGCAATGCACCACCCGAATTAAAACCAAACCAGCCAAACCATAACAAGCCTGTTCCAATAGCAGCAACCATCAGATTATTGTGTTGATTTTTTTGTTTTTCTGATAATTTTCTTTGACCTAAATAAAGAATTGTTGCAAGAGAACCGAAACCAGCTGTGGTGTGGATTACGGTACCACCAGCAAAATCTTTAAAATTGAAATTAGCTAAGAAGCCGCCTCCCCATACCCAATGACATACAGGGAAATAGATTAATAGATTCCATGCGATCAACAATAAAATATAGCCTCTCATTGTCAAACGGTCGGCGAAAGCTCCTGTCATTAAAGGAACTGTAATTACACAAAACATCATCTGAAAAGCGAAAAACATGATAAATGGAATGGTAGCTCCGTGTAATAAGTTAGCGAGCATGCCAACGTTTTTCATTAAGAAAAAATTTGCTGGGTTTCCAATTATGCCATGAATATCGGAACCAAATGCTAATCCGAAACCACCAAATACCCACATTAAAGTGGTAATCCCTACTGATAGGAATGATTGTCCCATAATTACTAAAATATTGTTTTTTCTTGATAGCCCACCGTAGAAAAAAGCCAAACCTGGTGTCATTAGACAAACCATCGCAGTACATAAAATGATAAAGGCTGTATCTCCTGTGTTTATTGCATTTGACATAAAAACGTCGTCCCTTCTTAAAAATAATTTATATGAATATTCAGATTTTTCTGTTCATTCCTTAAAGTTCTGCTTTAAATCTTCTTGATGATCTTTATTTGAAGAATCAAACTTGTGCATCAATTAATTCTTGAACATAAGATGAGGTAGTTGACATCAACTCTTGTGTGGTGATAGCTTCAACCATTTGTCCCTCTTTAAGAAAAATGACTTCCTCACAAAAATAAGTTGCAAGTTTTAAATTATGCGTAACAAAAATATAGTGTAAATCAAATTCTTGTTTTAACTGTAGTAGTAAATCAAGTAAGCGATCAGTCGTCAATAAGTCTAACGAACTGAATGCTTCATCAAAAATCAATACATTTGCATCTGATAAAAGACTCCTTGCGATACAAACCCGCTGAATTTGTCCTCCACTCAGGTTCGTTGCTTTATTCGACAGATATTTTTCGGATAAACCCACTCTTTCCAACATGCTAATGATCTTTTCAAGTGCTTCAGCTTTATTTTTTATCGGTTCTAATGATTCCAATAAAGCTTCCTCGATAGTAAATTCTGGATTAATCGCTGTTGTATAATCCTGAAATATCAAACTCACATGATTTTTGGTCGTTTCTTTCGTGTCCATGAAACGAATCCGTCCAGACGTTTTATCTGATTTTTCGATTCCAGCAATCACTTTAACTAAAGTAGTTTTCCCGCTACCGCTCTCACCTAAAATTCCTATAATTGATTCAGAAGCTGCAAAAGAGATATCCTTTATCCCGCCCTCATATTGCTTTTTTTTGAACCAGTTATTTTTTTTGTAAAAAGTTTTTGAAATATGTTCAACTTCGAGCCATTTTTTCATTTTTTAGTCTCCAAAACGGGGCGCTGATTTTTCTATTTTTCTTGCGAATTGCCCCTAAATAAGTTTGATCATTTTCATCTAACGGATTCGTTTCCTTTTGTTCGACTTTCTTACCATCAACCATCACCAACACTTCATCCGATAAAAAGTCTAAAATTTCTATATCATGTGTGGCTATTAAGATAGTTGTTTGATTATTTTTTTTTAATTCGAAAAAAAGATCCACAATCTTTTTTTTATTTAAGCTATCTAATGAACTTGTTGGTTCATCTGCAATAATTACCTTTGTTCTCATTTCAATCGCGAGCCCTATGGCGCAGCGTTGCAATGTACCACCTGACAATTGAAAAGGATATTTTGTTAAAATACTTTCTGGAAGCTCCATTTTTTTTAACAGCGTGCTGATTCGTTGCTTGGCCTGCACTTTGTCCAAAGGATATTTTGTTAAAATACTTTCTGGAAGCTCCATTTTTTTTAACAGCGTGCTGATTCGTTGCTTGGCCTGCACTTTGTCCAATTGATTTTCGATAAACGTTTCTTCTAATTGCTTGCCCATTTTTTCAATTGGATCAAAAGCTTCTATTGCATTTTGAGGAATAAAAGAGAAATCATAACTTAATTTAATTTTTTTATTCGTTTCATCTTTTGTTTGAATTATTTGTTCTATGCCCGTGTTTGTAACGTACCGTATCTCACCTGTAGTCTGTAAAGAAGGATGACAAATCTGCATGATGGTCGTTAGTAAGGTTGTTTTTCCACTGCCGCTTGGACCAAAAATTCCTAAACAAGAATTGTTTTTTACATCAAATGTGACATTCGATAACACATGCTTCTTTGTTTCTTTTTCTTCAATAGTTAATTGATCTACAAACAATATTTTTTCCATTGTCCTTCAAATACCTCAATTCTTTTCCTGCATCGTCTCTATTAGTGCATCTCCAATATAGTTGAGCATAGCTACTACGATAAATATTATTGCCCCTGCTGGAATCATTTGCCAAGGCTCTACGACAGCAACTTCTCTTGCATCATTCAACATGCGACCCCACTCAGCAGTAGGTGGTTGAATTCCAATCCCTAAAAAAGAAAGCGCACTTATACTCATTACAACTGCACTCATATCCAGTGTTGAGTAAATAATCAACGAGTAAATTAAAGATCGCAGCATATGTTTTTTGAAAACCCAATACTTGTTTTTTCCAGAGCTTAAAGAGAACAGTACGTAATTTTTACCTTTCTCTTTCATAACTTCTGAACGAATCATTTTAATATACCAGGGCCACCGAACAATGGTTAGCGCCAGGACGATTGTTAGCATACTCGGTCCCAAGATACCAATAATACATAAAGAAATCATTTCACTAGGCAAAGAGAGTAACCAATCACAAGTTCTCATGATGATTGCATCAATTGACCCACCTGCCATCCCTGCTAAACTACCAAAAATGAATCCAGCAATGAGAATTAGTAGAATGATTACGAACGACAAAAGAATTGTCACCCTGCCGCCATAAAGGAGGCGGGAAAAAATATCGCGACCTAATTGATCCGTTCCTAACCAATGGTTCCAACTCGGAGAAGCCAATTTATTCATAATATCTTGCTTATTCGGATCGTAAGGAGCTAGAATATTTGCAAAAATAGTACTCGTAAACAAGACAATTAAAAATACAAAGGAAATAGTGACTAATTTATCATTTGCTATCTGTCTAATTAACTTCATTGGTTCTCTCTTTCTTTTAATCGTGGATCAATTCGCTTAGCTAACGAATCAATCAGCAAACTGCTAACAATGAAAAATAACGACATGATTACGATATACGCTTGTAATACAGGCAAATCACGATTGTGAATGGCTGTTATACAAAGAAATCCCATGCCAGGCCAAGCAAAAACACTTTCTATGATTACACTGCCGGCAATCAATTTAGGAATACTTACACTAAAAGAAACAATAGAAGATCGTATAGAGTTTTTTAATAGATGCTTTGTAATTTTTTTCTGTGAAAAACCTCTCACCTGGTAGTAAGCAACATACGGTAATTGTCTATTTTGAATCAAATCTTTTCGAATCAATCGAATATAGGAACTTGAGTAAACCAAAGACAACGTAAGTGCAGGTAGAACGACTGATAATAACCCGGTATAGCCACCTGTCGGAAACCAATTTAATTCCACTGAAAAAAAGGAGATCAATAGAATTGCTAACCAAAATGAAGGAATTGCATTTAAAACAAATGTTAAGATACGAAAGAATCTTTCAATCCAATGATCGTAAAAACTCGCCGCTAAAATCCCCAGAACTAGGCATGTAATAAAAATGAAAAGCAGAGTTATTGCGGTTAGGAAAAGAGTATAGGGGAATGCTTGCACAATCATTTTACTAACACTTTTCCCGGTCGCATAACTCGTTCCAAATTCACCTTTTAGAGCCTCCTCTACCCAATGAATGTAGCGCGTAAAGAATGGTGCATCCAATCCTAATTCATGCCGCTTTTGTCTTACGTTTTGTTCGGTTGGGGTGATCTCCTGAACACGCAAAGCCACCTCTGCAGGGTCATTTGATAAAAAAGTTAAAAGGAAAAATGGAATAAAGGTAGTTAGGAATAAAATAAGCACTACTTTTCCAATGTTCTTCAAACTTGATAGGATCATTTCACCACTACTCTCTTATTCTTCTTCAAAGTACATTTTTTCAAAGGGGATTTCATATTGCGAATCATTAAATACTACATTTTTTAGTTGTGAAGTCCCGATTGCCTTTGTTTTAGAATAGGAGATTGGAACATACACACATTGATCATTGACATAGGTTAAAATTTCACTATAGTCTGCTTGTCGTTTGGTCTCGTCAGGTTCAACCATTACCTCGCTAATTAAATTATCCAACCAAGCTTTTTTCTCTAAACCTGTTTGTGCTTGGTAATCACCATGGGCTGGAATTCGCCAAGAAGACACATAAGATTGCGGATCATAGGGTGTTCCCCATGACAATGAGTACTGTAAATCAAAATCTCCATCTTTTTGACGATCAAGGAAATCTTGTTTTTCTTCAGAGATAATCGATAAATCAATTCCAACTTCTTTTAAATCTGCTTGAATCGATTCGGCGACTGTTCCCTCTTGTGCATTTTGGGCATTATAAGAAAAGATAAGCTTCAAAGGTTTTCCATTTAAATAGCGAATTCCATCATCGCCCTCTTTCCAACCAGCCTCATCTAATAGTTTTTTTGCTTGTTCCACATCATAATCAATGTGCTTCAATTCGACATTAGAATATGGGGCTGTTTTAGACAATAAGGATTCAGCCTCTTCTTCAGAGCCATTCAGGATACCGTTAATGATATTCTTTTTATTAATGGCATGAGTAATCGCCTCTCTCACTTGTAAAGATTGAAGATTTTCTCGTTTACTATTCAATAAGATTGCTCTGGAAGCAACAGGTTGACTTGAAACGGATACTAAGGAGTTATCTTTGCTTAAAGCATTAAAAGCATCTGTATTCAATTGGTCGCCATCTGCACCATAGATCAGGTCAAGTTCTCCTTTTTTTAACGCTAAAAGTAAGGACTGAGAATCAGAAATTACTTTCCAGTCAACTTCTGTGATTTTTGGTTTCGCTCCCCAATAAGAGTCGTTGACTTCAAAAACTGCAGATTGATTATCTTTATGTTCTACTAACTTGTAAGGCCCTGTTCCCGCATAACTGATGACGCCATCTTTGGTTCCAGAATCTTTAAAACTTTTTGGTGAAATAAAACGAAAGGGCCGAGTTAAGCCAAGCTCTGTCAGAGTTGGATAATAGGGATGCTTCAAGCTTAATTTAAAGGTATGATCATCTACTATTTGAGTTGTATCTATTTCATTGACCATATCCAGCCATGCGTGACGTTCTTTATTGGCTAAAATGGCATCAAAATTTTGTTTAACAGCCTCTGCATTAAATGGTTCCCCATCAGAAAATTGCACACCTGATCTAAGCTTAAAAGTATACTCTTTTCCATCTTCTGAAATCGTCCAACTTTCGGCCAAAGCAGGTTTTATTCTTCCATCTTCGTTTTTGGTCAAGCCTTCAAAAACCATATTTTGCGCTGACATTTCGCCATTGTATAAGTGAGGATTAATATCGCGAATATCTTTAGTGCTGCCATAAATCAATTTTCCCGCTTTATGGTTTTGATTCACTTTTTCGCCACAACTAGATAATATTAGCAATAAACATAATAAACCCAAGAAAATAGTATTTAATCGTTTTCTCTTCATTTCTCTTTTCCTTCCATCCATAGTGCCATCACCATAAAGATTTTACAGGTTGTAACTAAAGATTATTTCTTCGCCTCTATCAAAAAAATAGGTGAAAATTGAAAATTTAATTTTTGAACCTCACTCAGTAAATCATTATTTATATCTTCATGGATTATGACGTTTTCAAAACCATATTCTTGCAACAATCGTTGATCCCACATGGGACGAGATATTTTTGACAAGGGCATTTCTTTTGCCAATTTTTCCATCCAATCAATATTGGTATCCACATAATAGTCTCTTACATCTAGTTCTTGCGTTTTTTTTCGGTTTGCCTCGTAGGTTTCTCGAACCTTTTCATCATAAAGATAGTGATACCAATTTGAATCGAAATTTAGCAACATTCCTCCTGTTTTTAACACTCGTTGCCATTCTTGATAAGCTTTTTCAGGATTTTCTAAATTCCATGTGACATTTCTAGTCACGATTGCATCAAATTGTTCTGTTTCAAATTGTAATTCTTGCGCATCCATTAATTGCCACTGGATCAAATCCTTTAAATCACCGGCATTCTTTTGTGCTTGTGTCAGCATTTCAGTAGTCATATCTATCGACGTTACTTCGTAGCCTAATTCAGCTAACAAAATGGACAAGAACCCTGGACCTGTTCCAATATCCAAGATGGTTCTAACTGGCGTGCTGCTTGAATTTAATTTATCTACAATGACTTCTTGCCAACGTCTCTTCTGTTCTCCCAGCAACTCTTCTTGGTGCTGTTGCCCATAAGTTTCAGAACGTTCCGACCAATAGTCAATCATTTCATTTTTAAATGTACTTTTTGTACTGTTCATCTCATTTTTCTCCTGTTCCATAAGTGTCTATGATTTTGTTACGAACTAAGGATTTTCTCACCATTTGTTCGAATTTAAGGAAGGGCTGGAACAAAGCACCAATTTCTTAATGCTTTGTTAGAGCTTCAAATCCAAAAAAATGGTGAAAAAACTTTTTTAAAGTAATCGAAATCACTCAATTATTTTTCATCGTTGCCAATAGTCGAATTAACTTCTTTATCTCCGGTCGTGAGTATACATTCTATGAATCACTTTTGAAAATAATGCTCATTTTTACTGAGATTTAATTCAGGTGCTTTCAGTTGTTCTATACGAAAACAATTTAAAGCAGCCATTAAAACTTTTCTGTTTTTTTCGCTTTTATCTCCTAAAGTTCGTAACACAAAACCAGGTTTTTCTAATGTTGAAAGTCCAAACTCAATATCTGTATCCATTGCAGTCAATTTTTCTCTGATTCTTTCAATTACTTCGTCAGTACATTTAGGGCTAACAATAATCAAACTATTATAATTCGAATGACCTTCAAAGTGTCCTAGCGATGCCATATCATTCATTCGCGGTTCGCAAATCAGATGATCATTGTAGATCAAGCGATCATTCATGAGAATCGTCGTTTTCATTTGCAGGTCTGTATATTGAAATGGTTTTTCATCTTCTGACCAACCTGCGGTGACACCATCAATTAAAGCGATAGTTGAACTATCTTTCATGCGAATGATTGTTTCTTGTTTATATATCGAATTCTTGTATGGAATGACTTCATCCGTTAAATATTCAAAAGTACATTCTTCCTTTAAGTCTATATGAACCGTTTGTTTTGTTTGAATGCCGTTTTCACACTTATAAACATAGGTTGGTGCTTGCGTCGTTACTATCGCATGAGCTTCTTTGTCAATCATCATATCTACTTCATATTTTTCACCTTCAATAAAGCCGCCGCCAGTGCTGATAAAGAAATAGTAGGGTGTCTTTTCGTTAGGTAGAGGAATATTAGAAGATACTCTTGAATTTCCCTCATGATAAACTTTTGAAGCAATTGTACGTTTACTACGATTTACAAATGTCATCTGGATCAATCCATCTATATTCTGCTTCATATTACAAACCTTCTAATAAAACATTATGACGTATCCAATTGTCAACAGATTCTAAGCCTTCTTGATCTTTTAAATTGGTAAATAGAAACGTGTTCTCATCTCTAAATACTTGGGTATCTTTTCTCATCACATCTAAATCAGCTCCAACATAGGGTGCTAAGTCAATTTTATTGATGATAAACAAGTCACTTTTGATCATTCCTTGACCTGCTTTTCTTGGGATCTTTTCCCCTTGCGCTACGTCAATGATGTAAATAGATGCATCGACCAATTCCGGACTGAAGGTTGCAGCCAGATTATCGCCACCACTTTCCAAAAAGATAATATCTAAATCTTCAAACCGATCTTTTAATTGTTCGATAGCCGCAAAGTTCATTGAAGCATCTTCACGAATTGCTGTGTGAGGACAGCCCCCTGTTTCTACTCCAATAATACGATCTTCGCTTAAGATAGAATTTTTTGCTAAAAAATTTGCATCTTCTTTAGTGTAAATATCGTTCGTAATCACCGCTACGTTCAGGTCTTCACTCGTTTGTCTTACTAATCGTTCAATAAGTAGCGTTTTACCTGATCCTACGGGACCACCAACGCCGATCACTACTGTTTTTTTCATCTGTTTTTCCTCCTAAGACATAAATAATCGAAAAATTTGTACTTCATGTTGAATTTGCGATAACTCGATACCAGGAACATTTGCACCTAGATATGAGCTATCCAGTGTTTCAATTTCTTGGACAATGCTTTCTAACAAAGCAAACGTACGTTTTAAAATCAATTGTCCGCTTTTTTGGCCTAACGGTACGGCACGAACTGCATTTTGAATCATTGTGGAATTAATACTATATCCGTATAATAAGATCGCTTCTTGAACTTCTAATCCTTTGAAATGAGCAAATATAGAAAAAACGATAGCTGGATTTCCATACACCTGATCTTCTCTAATTAATTTTTTGTATTCCGTTAAAAGTGGTATACAGTGCAACGTTTGAACCAAATCGATCATTTGTTTCGCGATCATTTTTGTCCCATTTCTCGTCTCGCTTGCTTGTGAAGAACAGGTTATAATGGAGTCATAGGTCCAAATTTTTTCAATTTCATTTTTTTCCAAGGCATCGAAACATAAAGCAATCAATAGCCCTTCTCCATATTTGAATTGTGTTTTTAAATAGGTATCCAGCCACAGCTCAAATTCATCTGTATTTGTCACTCTATCCGTTCTTATATAGTTTTCCATTCCAAATGAATGGTTAAAGGTTCCAATAGGGAAGGTTGAATCACAAACTTGTAATACATCCATATAATTTTCAAGCTTTTGCCCATTAATGTTCATGAGATAAGTCCACGTGCTTCAATGGTTTTTTTAGTTTGATGTTTTCGATTTTATAATCAACTTGCTTTTTTTCTAACAAAGCAATCACTGTTGGATCAACCTCTAAAACGATATTTCCCTCTTCCACAACGACAGGCTTATGCGTATTTCCTAGCATATGAGCAATTTCACCCATTTCGTCCATTGTTTTTGGACTAATAATGATCATTTCCTCTAACCGAACAGTGATTAGTACTAAATTATGATCATCCAAGAAAAAAATAGCCCCATGGTGCAACTCTTCATCCTCATTTGAAAGACGAATGCCGTATTCGTTTCCGTGATCAGTTTTTACCCGAATGATTTTTTTATTTAGTTCATCACTATTTAAAATCACAGTTTCTACATGATACTTTTCTATATCTGTAAGTTCACTCACAGTTGTATCTATTGCTGTTAAAATCATAAATTACCTCCTATTTAACTTTTTTAATTCTCATTCAAAATTAATGAAAGATTGGAACAAAAGCTTTGATCAATGCAGTTAAAAAATCTGTTCTTCATAACTAATACATAAGCAAGCAGTTTTTCGATAGACCAGCTCTTTTGTTCCAACCTCCTGTTTCACTTAGAATAAGTAATAGCGTTGACTTAATGAAATTGCCTCAACGGGATCACAGGTAATTAATTCGTCATCAATTTTTACATCGAACGTATGCGGATCAACCGTGATTGTTTTTGGACTATAGTTGTTTAATTTCATATCTCGTTTAGTTAGATTTCGAGTGTTATGAACAGGTAAAACGACTTTATTCAAACCAATTGCTTCTTTAGCATTGTGATCATAGGCATATTGAGAAACAAACGTAATATTAGTCGTTTCAACTGCTTTTCCACAAGCACCAAATAAGTCTCTCATCAAACGAGGTTGTGGTGTTGGTAGGCTTGAACTTGCATCACCCATTACACCATATGTGATCATCCCCATTTTCAAAACCATTTTTGGTTTCGTTCCAAATTTAGCTGGTTCCCAAATCACTAAGTCGGCAAATTTACCTTCTTCAACAGAACCAATATAATCTGAGACTCCATTTGTGATTGCTGGATTGATGGTGTATTTAGCTACATAACGTTTGATACGATTGTTGTCATTAAATTCTGTATCACCATCTAAAGGTCCGCGTTGTTTTTTCATTTTGTCTGCTAATTGCCAACAACGCATTGCAACTTCACCAACACGTCCCATTGCCATTGCATCAGAAGTCATGATACTCAATGCTCCCATGTCATGAAGGACATCTTCAGCCGCAATTGTTTGTTTACGAACTCGTGATTCTGCGAATGAGACATCTTCAGGCAGTTTAGGATCTAAATTATGACAAACCATAACCATATCAAACAGTTCGCTGATTTCGTTGGTTGTATAAGGATTGGTAGGATTTGTTGAAGATGGCAACACATTATCATGCCCTGCTACCACCATAATATCAGGCGCATGTCCACCGCCGGCCCCTTCTGTATGGAACGTATGAACCGTTCTACCTGCAAAAGCATCTAAGGTATTGCCAACAAAGCCACCTTCGTTTAATGAGTCAGTATGAACAGCAAACTGAACATCGTATTTATCAGCTGCCTTTAATGAATTATCAATTCCTGCACTCGTCGCACCCCAGTCTTCATGGGTTTTGATTGCCATTGCTCCTGCTTCAATCTGTTCTGCAATCGTATCTGGCGTTGCGCCAGAACCTTTTGCCATAACCCCCATATTGATTGGTAACGATTCTGCTGATTGCAGCATTTTCTCTATGTGCCATTTACCTGGAGAAGTTGTGGCAGAGTTTGTTCCATCTGCCGGACCTGTTCCACCACCAAATAGTGTCGTAATTCCGTTATCCAGACCTGCATGCGCTAATCCTGGGGAAATAAAATGAACATGAATATCTAAGCCGCCAGCAGTTACAATCAAACCTTCAGCTGAAATTGCTTCAGTGCTTGCTCCAACAACAAAGTCAATATTATCCATATTATCGGGATTACCGCCTTTGCCTATAGCAAAGATTTTTCCATCACGAATACCGATGTCAGCTTTAATGATTCCAGTGTAATCAACAATCGTGGCATTTGTGATAATCGTGTCCGCAACTAAAGGATTTGCCCTACGAGTCTCAGTTGCACTGACACCCATTCCATCTCTTAGTACTTTTCCGCCGCCGAATTTACTTTCTTGACCATGAACCGTATAATCTTTTTCAATTGCCGCAAATAAATTAGTATCTCCTAGCCGTACACTATCGCCTAGTACAGGGCCAAACATTTGCGAATACTTATTTCTATCCATTTCAAAGCTCATATTTTCCCTCTTTTCCATTATTTGGGTGTTTACGCTTTACGATCATCATCCAAATAACCATTTACTTTATTGTTAAAACCAAAAATGCGGCGTTTTCCACCCATTTCAATTAAATTTACTTTTCTAGTTTCACCCGGTTCGAAACGAATTGCTGTTCCTGCTGGAATGTCCAACCGTTTACCACAAGCTTGTTTACGATCAAATTTTAAGCCCTCTTCATTCGCTTCATAGAAATGAAAATGTGAGCCAACTTGAACTGCGCGGTCACCTACATTTTTGACTTCTAATGTGATTGCATCGTAGCCTTCATTACATGAAACTGGATCGTTTGCTAATTTGTATTCTCCTGGAATCATTTACTTTCCTCCTTAATCAAAAAGATTATGCCTATTTTTACTGAATAGGATCATGAATTGTGACTAGTTTAGTACCGTCTGGAAAAGTTGCTTCTACCTGTATCATTGGAATCATTTCCGGAATTCCTTCCATAACATCTTCTTTTGTTAGAAGGATACGTCCCTCATTCATTAATTCTGAAACAGTTTTTCCTTCTCTAGCCCCTTCCAAAACTAAATCTGTGATCAAAGCGACGCTTTCGGGATGATTCAATTTGATTTTCTTGTCTTTTCTTCTTTGAGCAATCATTGCTGTCAAACTGATCATCATTTTTTCTTGTTCTCTTGTCGTCAGTTGCATATTTTTCTTTCTCCTCTCAACTTACTTCGGCCATAAATTAATTAGCATCAGGAATCCCGGGATCCAAGCAGTGAAAATTCCTTCTCCAATCGCTAAATATCCTACGAATTTTCCTAAATTCTTTCCAAGAGTATTTTCGATAAAGCCTGTGAGCCATAAAATACCCCATAAAAACCAGATGATTCCATACAATGAATTCCCACCGTATCCATGAAAACATAAAATACCAGCTGGAATTGCATTAATTGCGACGAATAAACTGAACCAGCCATATAGTTTTTGATCCAAATTGAAAATTGAATTAACAGCCGTGTATAAGTAGGTAAAGGCAAATAGTAAACCTGTTGCACTGGCATAAAACCATGCGCTATCCTTGTTTGCGATTATTCCGTAAGAAAGTGCAACTAGATTTAGAGTTAGACTTAGTCCTCCTGTAAACAAATTCATCACCGCAATTGATTTATCATTTATTTTTTGTAAGCGATAAAAACCATTACTCATTAACACCATGCCTACATACAATAAAATGACACCCAACATGTTTTGTTCCTCCCTTCTATTTTTTAGTTACAAATCTACACCTGGTATAGCACTAAAAAATTCTGAACTAGATAGAACTTTTTATAACCAATCAAATAGGTATTGTCATGGCACCTCTCCTCTCTGTTAAAGCTAGAATACTTCAGATTTTTGGGTAAAAATACGTAATTTATGGCGGATATTCCGACAGATATTTTTCTTCTATAGCACTTATTTAGGAATAAAAATTACGAAAAACCGTTATATTGGCAGTTTTATTTGAGTGAGGAAAAGATAGGTTTATGCATTGTTTTCTATGTTTACATTTTCTATTTTGTGTATTTCAGATAACTGTTTCTAAAGAAGTTTTTAAATAGGAGTAGTCTTTATACCCACTGATATTGGCTGTCCCTCCATATATCGTTTTGAGGTTTACGAAAAGAAACGGAGTTGCATAAGTGAATAAAACTGATCTTTACAGGCATAATTTTTATGATGTGATAAATTGGGAGCTTAAAACAAGGTACAAGGAATGGAATCAATCGGATTTTTGAACCTTAATTGCAGGGGTGCGTTAGCTAAAGGAATAGTTTGAGGATAATAAAATTGCTATCTCGAGCAATCCTAGTTCTGATTAAAAAAGAAGGATTGAATTTTGAAAAGAAAAAAGATGACCAGCATTAGATAAACGAGAATTTATTAGTTACTAGTAAAACGAAGGATTCCTGCACCTTCGACAAATGAATACTTTTTTGTTTTGCATCTTTTTTATTCTATGTGTATACTAGCAAAAAACGAAAAGGGTGAAATTATGTTAGCAAATTTTAGAGATATTGGTGGAATACCTGTAGAAGCTGGAAACTTTAAATCCGGTTATTTTTATAGAAGTGGACAATTGACCGATTTAAGTGCGCAAGATATTCGTATTCTGAAGAAGGATTATGAAATTAAAAAAATATATGATTTTAGAAGTGCACAAGAGATTGAGGAACAACCAGACACGGAAATTGATGGTATAGAAAAAGAAAATATCGATATTTTACAATCAGTTGCGTCTATTAATATGGCCGCACTGAACAACATGCAGGGTATTGACAGTAAAAATGTGAAAAATGCGATGATCGAAACATACAGTTCTTTAATTACTAGTGAGTCAGCAATAGAAGGCTACAAACAGTTTCTTGAAGGGATTCTAGATAAAAACACCCCATTGGTTTTTCATTGTTTTGCTGGGAAAGATCGTACCGGAATTGCTGCGGCAATTATATTAAAAATTGCTGGTGCAACGGATGAACAAATAATGAATGATTACCTAAAAACGAACAGTTCTCGTGTGTCTATCAACAGAGAAATTCTCTCAACTTTTAAATCAACCTTAACTAAAGATCAGTTAGAGGCTTTAAGCATCGCTTTGTTAGTTGATAAATCTTATTTAATACACGCTCAAGAAGTTTTAAACAAAACATATGGATCTTTCGAGGGGTACTTGTTCGAAGGCTTAAAAATCCAAAAAGATTACATTGATACTTTTAGAGAAAAATTTGTTATTAGAAAATAGATAGTTTGCAAAAAAGCCCTTTAATTAGGGTTGATTTCACGAATACAAGAAAAAAATTAACACTCAGTAATTGCTGAGTGTTCTTTTATTAATGATTCTAACCGTTTCTTTTTTTAATCAACCTGGCAAAAAATTAATACGTTTTTCAATACATTAAAAATAGCTTAGACAAAAATATCCTAAGCTATCTGCTTAATCTCCATATGAATAATCTGATTTAAATTTAACGGGAATGCTACCTCTTGTTCTGCTTCGCATTGATCAAAGGATAAGGGATGTTCATACTTGTTTGCCCAGTTTCTTATTCCTGCCAAATCAATTCCGATTTCTGGAAAGTCTACTTTCCCTTCAATCAATAATATCTTTGCTCCCTTTTCAAGCCATGAATAATCCATAAAATTCATTTGTTTACTCCAAGAAACAAATGAAGAGGTCTCTATTACACCAAATGGATAGTCGTGTTCAAACTCGTGATGAATTCGATAAATAGGTCCGGAATATTGGGCCATTCGAGCAAAGTCTGCTTCGTAATCCATAGGAGCTTCACAGCCTTCGATTCGTTGAATTTCAAGAATTAAGTCCTGCCATAGACGATCGTAATATGTCAGCTCTTGAGTACTTCTTTTTTCAGTTGCAGGATGTTCCAGCCAGTGCATAATATCTTTTGCTAAATCTGCCATATTTCCTCCACACTTTTTAATTTTATCCGTCGGTTCGCTGAATCAGAAGGCGTTGAAGTTCATCTTGTCCTTGACGAATTTCCTCCACTGAGAAATTGGCTTCTAGAAGTTCGCTCTCGGGTATATTCGACAGTTTTTGGTAAAACCAGGAAGAAATAGATATGATTTGATGGTTCGTTAATAGATGAAGATGCGCAAAAAAGATATCCTCAGCTTCACAAATATTTCGTAGCAACACATTTTCGTACATGTATTGTGTTAAGGAAACCGAGCGCATTTCACCCGTCAGTGAATCCTTAACATCAATTAACGGATCATTATTTGTTTGTTTTATCATCGGTAATTGCTTGGGCATAATTTGTAATTGTCGCATTAACCAATCATCTTGCATCACTTTACCTCCTACTATTTTCATTTTATCACCGCATTTCTCATTTTCCTAACGATATCCTTATTGAAATAAATAGAAAAAAGATTCTTCTAAGATAGTAAGGTTGAACAAATAGTTAATAATGTAAAAAAGTCTACAGTAATAAACTGTAGACGTAGTTTCGATTGATTTAATGGTAAGGCTTATTAGTTCGCCAGGAATAATATTAATACAATAGTATTGCCTATAGCGGTTAGTAATAGTTCTACCATTTCTAATTTACTTGTTTTTATTCCAATAATTCCGTCACAAAATGGTATTCCAATCATTATCTATAATACTGCAATAAGAAAAGATTTTAATTTGAAGATAAACAATCCTGTAGTCCACTGTCAATCTTTTTTACCATATCCATATTTTTCTCCATAAAAATTTTTCGCCTCTGCAGTTACTTTTTTGATGAAGCTTCCCTTCTCATCCGTGTATCGATTCCGATCGTTCCGGTATTTAACAGCTAAAACTTCTTTTAATTGTTCATAGTCTTGTGCGGTAGTCGGGAATTGGTTTAAGTAATCACGGAAATATAATTCATCATTATCACCGATGTAGCGTAGATGAATATGATAAACCTTTTCAGCAAAACCATCAGGTGTGTATCCGCAATTTAAAGAGATTCGGTTTACAGATGCCGACATAATGATGCAACCATGTTCTTCTAATATATATGCTATTGGTTGAAGTATTGCATTAGGCGAAAGCTCAACTAGTACATCTACAATGTTTTTAGCCTTTATTTCTTTTATTGCTGTACTTCCAATATGCGAAATTCTTAAACATTGCTCTTTTGGAATCCAATCCGTCAGCTTACTCTCGATTTCTTGATAATAGTTTTGCCATTCTGATCTTGAGTTGCTTAGCTCGATAGGAAATAGTTGCCAAAGTTCCTTCAGACTCATATCCGAAAGTTTCTTCTTCATTTATTTTTACCTCTTTAGGCTTCAATTTATGCAAAGCTAATAAAAGTTCTGGTTTTTGAAAGTACATACCTCTTTCTAACTGTTGAATTCTTCTTAACTTGTCAATGACTTCCTGATTATTTCTCATCATTGCTTCGGCCTTTTCATTCTGCAGCTCTTCAGTTTTCTTTTGATTAATTGTTGCAGCGATACTTAAGTTAGACACTAGCAGAATAAAGACTACTACGTAAAACAATTCAGTTCGTTCTCCATTAGAATTAGCCACCAATACAAAGGGAACAATAAAAATCAAGGCAAAGCTAACCCATTGATACATCGTCAACGCCTTCAGTTTCCTTGGCTTTTCTTCAAAGGTGACCGTTGTAGCTGAATAAATGGATAAAAACAAGGCCTCAAGCTCCTCGTATTGGCGATGTGTCTTCTGCCAGCGATACTCCGCTTGATCCTTGGTCAGCCCTCGTTGCTTTATATAATAGTTGATTGCTTTCGATTTTCTTATGATGATGATCACCACATTTCATTGATAAGATATTTTTCTAGATCAAGGTTGCTTTGTCTAGTTTATCATATCTACACCTACTTTTTTTAGTCTTTCATGAGAAAAAGTCGATAGTTTGCTAAGAAAAAAATGAAAAACCGCTTGCAATTCCAGAAATTGTATGTGAAAATGAACACAATAGTTCTTCAGGGCAGGGTGAAATTCCCGACCGGCGGTGATAGTCCGCGAACCTTTTTAGGTTGACTCAGTGTAATTCTGAGACCGACAGTATAGTCTGGATGGAAGAAGAAAAATAGGCGTGTTTAGTGATCAATCTTCTGGTCTATTTAAGCACCTTTTTTCTACTTTGTTGTGCCTTGCGAATTTGTTGTAAGGTTCTTTTTTATGTTTAAGAAAGGTGTGACAGAATGAAATTTACTGCAAGAAAACTCGTATTAACCGCTATCATGGGTACCATCGCTTATTTATTAATGATGTTCAAATTCCCGTTACCGTTTATGCCGCCATTCATGGACTTTGATCTGGCTGGTGTTCCGGAAATGATTGGTACCTTCCTTTTAGGGCCTATCTCTGGTTTGCTGATTGTTTTAATTAAGCTGTTAATCAAGCTAACCACAGTAGGAACTACCTCTATGTTCACAGGAGAAATTCAAAACTTTCTTCTGAGTGCCAGTTTCATCCTACCTTCATGGTTCTTTTACCAACGCTCCCATAAAAAACAGCAGGCGTTCATGGGGATGGTCGTAGGAACACTATCAGCAATTGTGGTGGCCTGTGTTTCAAATATCTACTTTATTATCCCTTTTTATGCGACCCTTTATGGCTTATCTATGGAGGCCGTTGTTGCAATGACTCAAGCTGTGAATCCCTTTGTGGACAGCGTTTGGAAATTAGTAGTAATTGGAATCGTGCCTTTCAACCTAATAAAATTCGGGGTGTGCTCCGGCATCGTTTACTTGTCATTGGATCGCTTGCGGTCAATTTTCTTAAGACGGGAGTTTAGCTGATGGATTTTAAAATGGCTTTGGATCAATTTTATAAAAAGCTTGGTAAGAAAAAGATTATGGCATTAGCTACCAGTCTAAATGATCATGTCACAGTGCGAAATGTCAGTGTAATTATTTATAAAGGTCGTTTACTATTTAAAACTGATAAAAATTTTCGAAAAACCAGGCAACTATTAGAAAATCCAAATGTGGCAATTTGTTACTGGGGAGTACAAATCGAAGGGAAAGCTGTAAATCACGGGTTGGTAGTTGATGAACCTAACCAGTTTTTCCAACAGCTGTATCAAGCATCCTGGGATAAAAGTTATAATGCGTATCCCCACAAAGACACTGAAATCCTGCTTGAAATTCTGCCCAGCTTTGTTGAGATTTGGGATCAGGACGATCAAGAAAAAGGTTTTCAAGTGTTAATTGACTTCAATAAGCAACAAGCGAAGGTTCAACATTATGATTAGAAGAAAGCAGCCCGCCGATTGTGGTGGGCTGCTTTCTTTTAAATAGCTGCTAATGCTTCATCAATTGGTGTATCGCCGTCCCCCATCATAATCACTTTTTGATAGGTGTTTGGTCGTTCCAATACCTCAGCCAAAACGGCTGCTACATTTTCGATGGAGTTTTCACTACGCTTTTCGATGGAAGTAGTAATATTGCCACTACCTGTTTCTTCTTTTAAAGAACCCGGTTGAATAATTGTATAATCTAAATCAGTGTTATTAATTAACCACGAATCAGAAAAATATTTAGCAATATTATAATTCAAAATGCTATCACTCCAGTTTTCGGGAACTAAAGCAAACAATGAACTTAATTGAATATATCGACCTATTCCTTCTTGTTCAGCTGCCTGCATCAGTTTTACTGCACCGTATAAATCTGTTTGCAGCAAATCCTTTCCTCGAGAACCCGCTACAAAATAAATGGCTTCTGCATCACCTAAGGTTTTAGCCAAATCAGCCACATCATCGTGCAAATCTAAATGGACTGGTTTTACTTGATCATTCATAGGAATTTCATTTTCTCTTCTTGCCCCGGCGTAAACGAAGTGCCCTTTTTCTACTAGGTTTTCAATTAAAAGTTGGGCAACTCGACCAGTTGCTCCAGCAACAAATACTTTCATAAATGATTCCTCCTTTTTCTCAATCCTAACCGATTCCGCTTATTCCCACAAATGATTAAACTTCTAGAAAATTGGATGAGCAACAAAACAACCAATTGGCTGTTTTTATTTTCATAACGTAGATTATAATTAAAAAGCATAAGGAGGTTGTTATGACAAAAAATATCTTAACTATCGCTGGATCAGACACTTTAGGCGGTGGTGGACTTCAATCAGACTTAAAAACCTTTGAACAGTATCAATTATTCGGTCTAACAGCCGTTACTTGTATTGCCGTAGTCGAAGACAAAGAATTTATTATTCAGGATCTTTCATCAAAACTTTTGGAGCAACAGTTGCAGACAATTCAATCAGGAGTAGATTTGGCTGGAATCAAAATTGGGTTGATCAATAATATTCGTTCACTTCAGGTGATCAAACATTTTTTACAAAAGCAAAATGTCCCCATCGTTCTTGACCCAGTACTGGCTTTCAAAGAAACAACTGAAGTTTATCAGAAAAATTATCGGGATTTAATGATTCAGGAATTGTTTCCGCTAGCTACTATAGTAACACCCAATTTAAAAGAAGCTGAATTACTGAGCGGATTGAGCATTACAGATGAGCTATCGATGAAGAAAGCAGCGGAAAATATCCAGCAACAAGGGAAAACTTCCGTTGTAATAAAAGGTGGACAGCGCCTAGCTGGTAAAACAGCTCTCGACCTCTACTATGATGGGAATGAGTTTGAACTGTATCGTAAACCAAAACTGATGGAAAAAACGATCAACGGAGCTGGTTGTACCTTTGCCTCAGCAATCGCTTCCAATTTAGTTTTAGGAAAGTCTTCCACTGAGGCAATTCGACAAAGTAAAAAATTTGTTTATCAAGCCATTCAGCATGGGGTTGTGTTGAAAAATGGAGATGGAAATGTTTGGTATAAGGAGGATAACGAATGAAAATAAGAACACTAACTACGTTAGCAATGATGGTAGCATTAACGGTGACACTCTCAATTATGTTCATCATACCGGTCCCAGCAACAAAAGGTTTTGTTACTCTCTGTGAAGCAGGAATCTACACTTCTGCCTTACTATTTGGTCCTACAGGTGGATTGTTTGTAGGGGCATTAAGTGGTGGATTGATTGATATGATTTCTGGCTACCCTGAGTGGGCACTCTTTTCAATTATGATTCATGGTTTGCAAGGATTAATACTAGGAGCTGTTTATCAGAAGCTGTCTTCTCGCAACGGAATGATTTTAGGTTTTTCATTTGCTAGTTTATTTATGATTATTGGTTATGCTTTGGCTACTGCTTTTCTTTACAGCTGGCCGGCGGGGCTAGCCTCGCTGCCAACTAACTTAGTTCAAAATCTTTTCGGCATTGCCGTGACAGTTCCTCTATATCAGGCATTGCATCGAATTGTTCATCGATTACAATTTAAATAGAAGGAAGTTTTTACCTATGGAAAAAAAAGAATTGAAAGAATCGTTAACCACAATCGTTCACGAGATTTTAAACGAATCCGACCTGAAATCAGGAAATGTTTTTGTGTTAGGTTGTACTACTAGTGAAATCGTTGGCGGTATGATCGGTAAAAAATCGAGCAAAGAAGTTGGCGAATGGGTAATTGAAACTTTGAAAGAAATCCTGGATTTAAGGGGTATTTATTTAGCCGTTCAAGGCTGCGAACACATCAATCGTGCGCTAGTCGTCGAAAGAGAAATAGCTGAGAAAAAAGATTGGGAAATTGTTAATGTAAGACCAGTGCTGCATGCCGGCGGCTCCTGTTCAGTAGCTGCTTTCGAACAATTTACTGATCCAGTAGAAGTGGAACATGTTGTAGCACAAGCAGGTATTGATATAGGAGATACTTCAATTGGAATGCATATTAAACATGTTCAAGTTCCCGTTCGTCCATCTATTAAAGAATTAGGCGGTGCTCACGTTACAGCCTTAAGAAGCCGGGCAAAATATATTGGTGGACCTAGAGCAAATTATTAAAAGAAACGCTTCTCATTTTGATATGCTACCCCTATCT
>NZ_JAFREL010000084.1 GCF_017377655.1 Candidatus Enterococcus ferrettii | reverse complement strand
TACAGGTTCTGTTACAAAGACTCTTAACAAGCTCATATTTAGGTTAAAAGGAAAACAGTACTATTAATATTGTGTGATTGACACAAACGGATTAATTTTAGTTAGTTGGCTACAAAAAAACTGATACATAAGCTGCACATACATTCTTGAAACGGCTGAAGAAACAATTCAGAGAACCATACGTTCTAGTAGCCGAGACAGCCCTCTCAATTAGTAATACTTTAAAAAAATGTCTCCTATACTACGACATACTGCTAAATACTCTCCAATACTTGGACGAGTATGATCATCCCCAAATTAAGCGTCGGAGTAAATCTTACCAAGATATTCGAACAGCTTTGTCTACGTTTGAGGGTCTTGGAAACTTTTCAAGGAATATACAAAAAGCCAAAAAGAAGGAACTCTTTTTGGCTTTTCAGTCTGTACATAAGTAAAGATGTTAGTAGAATTTCCTGCCTAATCTATCGTCAAGAATATCCAAGTACGACTTATTTTTAACTTTGTAACAGAACTGTACTTTAGATATCGCATGACGGGAATATTCTATTGGTTAATTCACACGTTCCTATTTAAAATGGGTAACGACACAAGTTCTTTTGATGGCAACTGATGATTTGAGAGCTAAAGGCGTGTCAGAGTAATCCCTTACTTCGTGTGTAAATTAGCAACAGAGAGAAGTTAGGGTAATGAATAAGCTACCTGTTCTTTCGTTGGGATTTCAGATATTCTTCCACTGGAAAATTCGAAGATCATTTGTGAAATGTCTATTTATATTGCAGTAATAGTACCAGGATCTATCGTTTACTATTTCAATTATCCTAACCTACATTATGATCTGCTAAATATAATGCGTTAAATGCACTCAATGTTGACTGTACAGATACCAATCCTTTCTATTGGGATAACGTTTTTAATCCAATTCCAGCAAAAGCAGCATTGCTGGATGCTGCCATGAGAATCCTATTTGTAATTATTCTGAAAGAAAAGGCAACCAGAGTTAGACGTGGTCCACCTGTAAAAAAATGATTGATAAATCATTCATTTTTTTTAGCGATAAAATCCGTTCCTCATTAACACCCTACCTGCTTAATAATAAAATAGTACCCAACAGTTTTTTTCTTCCTTCTATTTTTTTGTTATAAATCTATACTTTGTCCAGCACAAAAAATTCCGAATTAACTAAAAACTTTTTATATTCAATTCAGTAGTTCTCGTCAAAGCAATTCACCTCTCTGTTGAAGCTAGAATACCGCACATTTTTAGGTAACATCAGGGATTTTATGACGGATACTCCGACAGATGTTTTTGTTTTCTGTGTCAAGAGTTGGAACAGAAAAGAGAAATAGTTATTTTCAGTAAAAAAAGGCTTTCCAAATTAATTGAGCAACTAATAAAAGTTGATTCCTATTGGACCAACGAATATAGCTATCTATCCCAACTATGGAAGCCTCTATTGTTTTAAATGCTTGGAAATTTATGTATTCACGCTCCAAAAGTGAGTGGAGTCTCTCCCTTCTAGCACCATCACCTGCACAATCTTTACAGAAACAAGAAAATTCTATTTCATTTTCTAAATGCTTATTTTCTTTTAATAATCTCCCCTTTTGTTGAAAGTACGTTTCTGTCTCCTAATGTACAATCTAAGTACAACACTACTTGGCAAACCTGACTTTGAATTATAATAGTGTCAAGGTTTAGATCATTTTTGAGGAGTGAATCTTTATGAAACATTTGTTGCCGCTTTCAATATACACCACAATAGAATATACTCTATCGAGCAAATCATAAAAACTGATATAAAAAAGCTCATACACTTTAAATAAAACTAATTTTAAAATCTCTACAGTTGAAACGCAGTACATTGTGTTCTTCTTCCACTATTGTGTATCGTATATTTTCCAATTGGTATGAGCTTATATCAGTAATAGAAAAAACTGTTTTATACAGTCCCTCTAGTTCGTTTAGCTTCAACTCTTTGATGCCGATAAAATTTACCACCATTTTTCTATCTCCAATAATATACGGGTAGCTAAAAAAAGTTATTCTTAGATTAATAGTTATTTCTTCAGCTTCGATAAGCTTGCACATCGCTAACGACTCTATATACCCAAACTTTGATTGTTCATTGTAGAATTCAAGTATTTTTTTATTCGGTCTCATAGCTTGTAGTCTCCTTTTCAATCAACCGACTTAATTATATCAATGTATAAATTGTAGTCATAAATATCAAATGTAAATTGGTAACCATTTGAAGTGACCGTGCTTGCTTCTCCAGTCTCAAACAAATCATTAAAAGCTGCAAATACCTTATCATTATCGACCTCATAGTTCAGTATAAAAGATACGGTGATAGCTGCTAGTTCTGGTGTTGCTGCTTCCTCTCCAGCAATCATAGATAGTCCAAGTAATTTTCCCTCCTGAATATGAACCCAAGTTTGGGCATCATTTTTATCATCGGCAATAAAAGTACCATCTTCGAACGTACTAGGAAATCTAGTTTCGACATTTTCATCCATATCGTTGATAGTCTCATTCATCTGATCAGCAAAAGTATCATAGGAATCAATTGGTTCTCTCTTGGGCAATTCAATTTCAAAATTAGCTCTTTTTCCGTTTTTAAAGATCACCTTGAACTTCAGATTTTTATCAGTGATTGATGCTGGAATGCTTAGATCAAAATTTTTCCCATCTACCGTAACTTGATCTCTTATGCCATCCTCTCTGATAGAAGTTACTGATTTTATCTCAAATTTTGCCTCTCCTATAATGTAATCAGAAAGTCCACCACTTTGATCTACATGTGTTTCAATAGAAGGATCTTTCTTTACTGGCATTTCCCTTGGTGGTCTTTTTAGTGAACAGCCACTTAAAATAGCAACCAGAAGAAAAAAAGTAATTACGCATTGCTTCATTCTAAACGCTTTCATGTTAGTAGCCTTTCTTTTTCAATATTAGATTCCAAAATGAATAATAAATTGATCATCAGCTATAGCCGTTTCCAAGACTTGCTTTAGAATTTCCCAATCATCACCTACAAAATATTCAGCCTGCTCTGATTTATTTCCCTTCAAAAAAGTTCGTCCTGTTTGAAGGATTTTTTCAGCTATCTCAGGAGTAATGATGGTTATCCCATGATAATTGAATCCTTGTTCCAAATTATCCAGGTTATTACAGTACATGTCTACATCCTTGAAAACATCATAATTATCAAGAATAAACTGATCTTGAATTTTAATGCTGATACTTTTATATTTTCTCGGGTCAAGATCATCGGGTACTTCTTTACATAGGATAAAATCATGAATAAGGCCTCCCGTCAATGGACTACCATCTTCATGCAGTACTTGTTTTCCATTAGAAAGACAGTCTTCTAAGAATGACCTGAATTTTACGTATTCTGATGAAGTACTACCTTTTAAAGCCAGACAATTTTGAAGATATAGGATATCTTCCTTATCAAGTAATGTGTTATATTTACTTAGTCCATAAACTTTATCTCCCAAATTGTATTCGGTGAATACATGTCTACTCAAGCAACTTTTTAAGTCCTCTATCAGACGATTCGATATTCGAATAAAATCTTCCTCTTGCACAGAATCAATCTGAAAATTTTCATCGTATTTATAAAATTTGTGATTTAGCATATGTACCTCCTAATGATTAAATGAAGAAAAACTATTCGATCTAACGATTATATTTTGACTCATTCTACTTGGTAGGACATTGCCGTAATCATTTTTTGTCCAACCATTTTTCTTCACCATAATAGATTCCTTCTGGTTTAATTTCCTTCAATAATTCCTTTGCATTATCATATAATTCTTGTATGTTAGCTTCTAATCTGTCTGGTAACAAGGACTCTATATCTTCCAACTCCGTTCCTAAATGTACAATGTCGATAATTCTTTTATCTGTCCCTTTTCTTCGCAAAACTTCTAAAGTATATGGGCTAAAGAGGTATTGTTCACATTCTTCTATTGCTAATATCCCACTTTTTAAAGAGTCCAATAATCCAATAATACACACCAACAACATTATGTTCGCATCTGTTTTACTACGAGCGGAAAGCTTCATTTTGGTTCGCATCTTTTTCCTCCTGCCTATTTTCTTCATGATATCTTATACACATTAATCAGTTAATAAGTATAAATATCCAAAGAATTTGGATTTTTCAAATCAAAGTTAGCCTCACTGGCTTTCTTGCCTGATCCGGAACTATAATTACTCCCGTTCTTCATACTTTGAATAGTTAGTCCTAAGACTGTTGTAGCATGCGCAGCTATTGCTACTGAAGCTGTCGTCGCTGCAGTGAACATAGACTAAAAGCTATTCCCAACAGTTACAATTGAAAACCCTAAATCATCTTAAAAATACATTGTTCTCATTTGCAATTTTTTCATAAAGTTTTTTATCTTTATCATTATCAATAATAATTGGGAGACTCAGGTCATAATTGGAGATTAGCATCATAGGATGTGAGTTAAAGTATAAACTGTTCCATATTTTTTCTCGAAGAAAACATTTGATAAATAGTTTTAAAAGATTTATATTTTCAATCTTATATATATAATTGTTACCATTATTCATTACATCGATTTGATTCACATAAATTAGTCTATCTATCTTATCTAATCCTTCGCATTGTCTGTCCATTATTTTAGTTATCTTACTCTTGTCATCTTCACCTCCCAAATCTATATAAGCTTCGTTATCATTTATTTCAAATACTCTCTCAAAAAAAGATAAATACTTATATTCTTGACTTAGTCTGAAGTATTCATTTGACAATAGATCAAGTCTCGGGTCTCCTATCTGCATAGTTTCATTAAATACATCTAATATTGCACTTTTTTTATGCCTTGTCGCTTCCTTCACTAATTCAACATAATCTTCTGTATTGAAAAATGATTTATAAACTTCATTATCAAAACTGCTAGATGAAAAATCCATTTTTTCTAATTCAGGGATCTTCCCATCCTGAATGTCAATCTCTGATTCGTTGCCCATCTTCATTATAGGTTCCTTCTCTCTTATCATTATTTGCTCCGCCCACAAAATCCAGATCTTCCTTTCGTACTATATCCTCTTGTCACCCACAAACCGGACATATATCATCACTTTCCTCTATTAAAGTATAATTACCACAGCAATCGCATCTATAAAGCATGATATTCCTCCTAGTGTTTGCTGCTGATTCAAAATCTGCTTTATCAACTCATCTTTCTGAAAGAATATTATCTAAGATAGTGATGTTAGCATTTCCTTCGCAAGCGTTAATTTGATCACTGCTTATTAGTTAAAACAGACTATTTATTGCTTGATGCAAACAAATAGTCTGTTTTATGCTAGATCTCATATTCTAAATGGATTAGATAGTTCAATAAATCCATCCTCAAAAATTTATAAGACCTCTTCGAGATTTTATTTAACGAATAGTATATATCTAGTTTTCAACTATTGGTAAGGTCTTTACTCTCATAATAACAGTTGATTAGCGGATTTTTCCCTTTCATTCATAGTTATTAAAATAATCAATAATTATATTTTGAACAGAATCATCATTGATTGCATCATCGCTAATATACTTTAGAAATAAATCATATACTTCTTGGTTTTGATATTTAGATAGAAGCTCACAGATAGACAACAATAATTCTGGTTCTACGTTATGATTTTTTTGAAAGTTTTCAGCTAATATTTTTGCTGATTCGTTAGTTATTTTGTTCTCTATCGCTCTAATGAATACGATTCTTTCATCACTAGAATAATCATCTGAAGCAATTAAATCAGTGAGTTCATCCGCATTTAAGCCCTCTTCAAATATCTTTAATTGGCTCTTGTCTAAATCATTCCTGGCTTTTTTATCGTCATTATAGAAATTCTCCAAAAATTCAGGATAATCAATTAGCTCATAAACTATAGAGTTCGTATCCTTAATATACAAACCGATGTTTTCCTTGTAGACTTGAAAACTCTTGAGTTCATAAATTGATAATCCTCCAAAATCATCAACTATTCTAATTTCATTCTCTTTTTCATAAGAACCGGATAGAGCTTATTTACAGTAATATCTCTATTTCCATTGTAAGAAATTACTTTTACAATCATATTATCTAGTCCCCTTTGGTACAAAATTATTCTCTAAGTTTATCATCAGTAAGTCCTAATATGACCTGGAATTTTTCAATATTCAAGGTATCTTTTGGTATTTATATCTTTCTCTACCAGTCATCCGTTTTGAACTTCTTAGGAATGTGTTCTTCACTAAAAGCCTCTATGCTTATATTCTCTAACTCCTCAAACCACGAATCGCGTTTGGATACCGGTAATCTCTGACCACACCAGGGACAATTATTTATTTGTATCGATGATTCTCCTTCATCATGAATTATCAGTCCATACTCATTGAACTTTGAAGTATAGACGATTAACATGTCCAGGTTCTGATATATCTCCTAATCTTCCCCACTATCTTGTTTTGCAAAATTACCCATAGTTACACAGCAATAATCCATATTCTTAATGCCCTCATTCAACAAACGTTTACTTCCAATTAATCACTGAATTCATTATATCCTGTATTTCTTCGGAAAAATCTTTTTCTACGAATATTTGAAGTAGAAAATCTCTCAAGAAGACTTTATACACAAAAGAGGAGACGAAATTGCCGTCTCCTCTTTCTTATTTTGCTTTTTATATTGTTTTCAAGTATTTTATTTCCTCATCTGACCATCTATTATAAAGCAGTTTCTTCAACTCATCAGATAATTCAAATATGTCCAACCACTCAGAACTTTGTCTTACACTATCAACATTCCATAAATCCGTATTATCAATACTTAATATTTTTTCTCTGAGAAGATAAGCCTTTTCTTCAATATCTCCATCAATTAATCCATTCTCTTTCAACTCAATTAAATTATTCTTACTAAAAAAAGAAGTGACACCCACAATTAAATCTTCAAAAACAAATGTTTCTATCTCTTTATTAGATAAATCTAGAATGAACATGCCGCTTTTATTTAAAGTATCTATAAACCAATCAAACTTTTCACCTAATGATAATCTTTTCAACTGCTATTTACCTCCAAGTTTTATAATAGTTGCTTTATCATTTGAAAAATCTATATAATCTTCTCCAACAACTTTAACTTTACCAGTATCTCCCGTTGAAAATCCATAATATGAACCTCCATGTATTCCATCACCATCATTAGTGAACTTTCAACCATTACCTGCTGAACCATATGACGCTTCAGTCCACCCATCTCCTAGTATAGATTTGATTTCATTTTTAGTACTCCCGTATAATCTTTCAGGATTAGAAATAATATCTTCTAACGAATTAGGTTTCCACTTAACATCTGCAGCACCATATTTATTTTTAAAATAATTATTCCAATCTTGCCCAGATACAGGATTCTCTGCGCCAAAATCTGTCTTAGGAGAGGTATTTGATAATTGTGACAATGCTACTGATCCTGCTATAGGTTGAAGAGCAATTCCCCATGTCATAATCTTTGCATTCGTTCGCTCTGCCTCTGTAATAGCCTTGCCCGTGACAGGATGTTTCCCAGTTTGCAACATTTTAGTATAAAATTCTAAGTGCGGATTTTTTTTCGGTGCACTTTCCTCCGCAATAAGTCTATTGTATAAACTTACAACTTCAGGTGAAGGAATTCCAGTTTTAGTATGAACATACACATTAGAGTTCGTTGACCAATAATAATCTCTCAGTATTTCGCCTTTAGTAGTTGGCATTTTAGGAAGATTCAATTTTGCATGTTTTTGACGTTCATACCTTTTGGAGACTCCACAGAATTTTTCTATAGTTTCCCTTAGACTATCATTCCAATTTTGGAATAAGTTTTTTCCTTCTTTGGTCTTAGGAATACCCTTATTTCCAGTAGCCTTAGCATAGTCACTGCTAACATATTGTTGACGCTGAGAAGTTTGAAACGCTACTTGCTGAGCATAACTATTATGACCGTAACTAATTGGTGCTCCAGCTGCAGTTGGATAGTAGCCTCCGAAAGAAGAACTATATCCCGCTCCATAATTTCTGACTACCGCTGGTGAAAGGAAATTTTGTACCCCAGTCAAAGTTTTGCTGACAACATTTTTAGCACCGTTAAAAACATTACCAACAAACTTTTTAGCGCTGTTCCATGTGTTGCTCACGAATTTTTTGGTACTGTTCCATGCACTGCTTGCCTTTTTCTTCACACTCGACCATGCACGCTGGAAGATGTTCTTTTTATGCCCAGTCGGATCCGTATAATTAATCGGATTATTCTCAACATAGGTATACCCATTTTGACTAAGTGGATTGTCTTCTTCGCCTTCGTAACTATCTTGAGTCAGGAAGGTTCCGGTATGACTATCGTAGTAGCGTGCCCTTAGATAATTATACCCTGTTATGCCTTGTGCTTCACCTGTGGAACCGTACGGATTTCCAGTATCATCTACTTCTTCTGGCATTCCGAACACTGAATAGCTATTCGTGCTGTTAAGCTCTCCATCCTGCGTCATGCCTGTCACACTACCTCTGGCATCCGTCAGATGTTAATACTCTTCCTTCGTTTGTTCATTCATGTAGTTGAGCCGTTCTTTCCCATAGGTATAGGTTTCGCGAGCCTTTAGTTCATCATCATACGTTTGAAATACTTGCTTTTTATTATCATCCTACATATAGCTTTATATTTTCTTTCTCAAATGCTTTTGGTAAATTTTCTAAAATACAATTTATTCTTTTTTTCAAGCATTTTTTTATATCTATATTTATAATATTTTTTTCTGTCCATCCCTTAACAAGTTCTAACTCTTTTGTAATTACTGGAATATCTTCTTTTTCAATCACTATTCCTGTTTTAAAAATAGGAACCCAAATCAATTGTAATTCGTTAGAAGCTTTTAGCCAATAGTTAGTAAAAAATTCTTCTGTTGCAACTGGAATAAAAAATAATTGTTCTTCCTCATTTTTTGGTTCATCAATTATAATACCGATTGACATATTTTACTTACCTCCAAATATAACTTCAAATGTATAATCTGGATATTCAGATTGTAATTTTTTAATACTTTGATTTACAGCACTTTGCAATTCACCACTATTACCATCGAGCCTAAATACAAACTTTTTAATTCCCTTTATCTCTTGCAAAGAAGGAATAGACTGGCTACCATTTACTGTCGGTCTAGTAGCATCTGCAATATCTAAGTTTTTAATTCTATTTACAGTTTTTTGATAAATTTGTTTATCTGCAAATTGTTGTGGTGTCTGAGTTGGAAATCCCGTTTTAGGATTGACTACATCTAAACCTTTTGCAGTTTTGTCTTCATAAAAGATCCCTTTGTTTAAATCAATTTCATCAAATTCTCCAAGAGGGCTACCATTCTTATTAATTATTTCAACTTCTTTACTCGTTTTTCCAGCCCCACTGGCTTTCTTGCCTGATGAAGTATTTGCTTGTGGTAATTTTGATAGTGCTATCGCTCCTGCTATAGGTTGAAGGGCAATTCCCCATGTCATAATCTTTGCATTCGTTCGCTCTGCCTCTGTAATAGCCTTGCCCGTAATCGGATGTTTCCCAGTTTGTAACATTTTAGTGTAAAACTCTAAATACGAATTTTTTTTCGGAGCACTCTCTTCCGCAATAAGTCTATTGTATAAACTAGTTACTTCAGGTGAAGGAATTCCAGTTTTAGTATGAACATACATATTAGAGTTCGTTGACCAATGATAATCTCTCAGTATTTCGCCTTTAGTAGTTGGCATTTTAGAAGGATTCAATTTTGCTTGTTTTTGACGTTCATACCTTTTGGAAACTCCACAGAATTTTTCTATAGTTTCCCTTAGACTATCATTCCAATTTTGGAATAAGTTTTTTCCTTCTTTGGTCTTAGGAATACCCTTATTTCCAGTAGCCTTAGCATAGGCACTGCTAACATATTGTTGACGCTGAGAAGTTTGAAACGCTTCTTGCTGAGCATAACTATTATGACCGTAACTAATTGGTGCTCCAGCTGCAGTTGGATAGTAACCTCCGAAAGAAGAACTGTATCCCGCTGCATAGTTTCTGGCTACCGCTGGTGAAAGGAAATTTTGTACCCCAGTCAAAGTTTTGCTGATAACATTTTTAGCACCGTTAAAAGCATTACCAACAAATTTTTTAGCACTGTTCCATGCGTTACTTACAAATTTTTTGGTACTGTTCCATGCATTACTTACGAATTTTTTCGTGCTGTTCCATGCATTGCTTGCTTTTTTCTTCACATTGGACCATGCACGCTGGAAAATATTCTTCTTATGCCCAGTCGGATCCGTATAATTAATCGGATTGTTCTCGACATAGGTATAGCCGTTTTGGCTTAGCGGGTTGTCTTCTTCGCCTTCGTAACTATCTTGAGTAAGGAAGGTTCCGGTTTGACTATCGTAGTAGCGTGCCCTTAGATAATTATACCCTGTTATGTCTTGTGCTTCACCTGTATAACCGTACGGATTTCCAGCATCATCTACTTCTTCTGGCATTCCGAATACTGAATAGCTGTTTGTACTGTTGAGCTCTCCATCCTGCGTCATGCCTGTCACACTGCCTCTAGCATCCGTTAGATATTGATACTCTTCCTTCGTTTGTTCATTCATGCAGCTCAGTCGTTCATTCCCATAGGTATAAGTTTCGCGTGCTTTTAGTTCGTCATCATACGTTTGAAGTACTTGCGTATTTTCTTGGTTAACATCATTTACGTAGTTTCGTACTTCGTAATAGTTATAGCTGTCCTCTCGAGTGGTATAAGGAATCAATACTTCCTGTACCTCAGAAGAGTAGGTCACTTCGCCTTCACCTGGCAGGTTGCCTAAGCTTGGCGGATTAACAACAATCCCTTCCTCATTTGCCCGATCCTTCGCAATTTTTTGATGATACGCATGTGAGACCGTGTCAAAGATATCCATCCAAAGATTACCGACTGTTTCTGGCAGACTTGAAATTCCTTGAATAACATTCTCGCTAAATCCGTACCAGAAGAGTGAATTTTCTTCCCCATTTGGACTTGTTTTCGGTGATTTTCTGCCACCAGTGTTAGGAATCGTGTTAGACGAAGTGGCTGATTCGCTTGAAGAAGCGTTCTTTGCGTCCTTCTCTTTTCGTTTGAAGAGCTGATAGGCTGTTTCGTCTTCTGTTCGACTGGCTGTGAACACGCGATTGTCATCCCCATCATACAGAGCTGCCATCAGGAGACCTTGATTATCTTTTACCGCAAGCAAACGATTTTCCGTATCATAGATATAATCTAATACTTCGTCGGTACCGCTTTGTTTAATCCGATTACCATTCTTATCGTACTCATAACGGATGGTTTGTTCAGAATTTTCCATACTGATCAATCGATTATTGTCATCATACGTAAAATTAGTCGTTTGTTCTTTCCCATCGATGGTTTCCGTGCTGCTTAGTTTGTTTCCAGCTAGATCATAAGAATATGCGTAGCTGGCTAACTCATTCTTTTTCTTCTTATCAGAGACCGTCATTTGAGCAACTTGACCAAGACTGTCATACTCATAGGTTTGAACGATAGTTTTGCCATCTTGAGTAATCGTTTCTTCAGAAACATAATTATCTGCATCGTAAGCGTACTGATAAGAGGCAATTGTTTTTCCTTTCTTATCTTGATGGACGATTTTCTCCACTCGATTATCCAAGCGATAACTTAGGGTTGAGACCGTGCCATCCTTACGTTTGATCTTCGTCATGTTTCCTGCTTCGTCGTATTCATAGGTGGTCGTTTTATTATCGCTATCAGTTACCTTTGTTAGACGATCTAATTCATCGTAGTTGTATTTAACTTCTGATCCATCCGCATAGGTTAGTTTCTCGATATTTCCATAATCATCGTAGTCGTACTTGATTAGACTACCATCGCCTTGACGAACACCAGTGATTTCATCTTCCTCATTGTACTCATAATTCGTTTGACCGGTCAGATCATCCATCGATACCCGACGACCTTCTGCGTCATACGTATACATAACCGTTCCTTCAGATTTTTCAGAGTAGTTCACCTGCAGAAGCTGATCTAATTTATTGTAATCGTAGTTGATTGTTTTTCCATTAGCCTGCTTAACACTGTCCAGACGATTATCTACATCGTAGGTATACTTCGTCGTATCCCCCAAGCTGTTTACTTTTTCGATTACATTGGATAATTCATCATATTTGTACTTCGTAACTTTGCCGTTTCCATTAGTAATTTCAGTTACATTTCCGACCGAATCATAGGCATAACTAGTTTTAGAGGCTTTATCCCCTGTCCCAGTAGTTGCTTCGATTAATTGGTCAGCCTTGTCATAACTATAGCTGTTTACCCGCTGTCCGCCAGAAGTAACGTTGGTTAGGTTATCATTCCCATCATAAGCAAATTCGTTGAAGGCTCCTTCGCTGGAGGTTACCTTTGTTAACCGATTGTCTTTATCATAATTGTACGTTGTGATTCGTCCAGCTGTATCTGTCTCAGCGATTAAACGGTCTTCTTCGTCATAACTATTGGTGGCTACCTGTCCTAATGGATTAACGGTTTCTGTAAGATTCCCATTTGGATCGTATTTGTAGGTTTCTTTGCGTTTGCCATTAATTGTTCTTGTGGTTAATTGTCCCACAGGATCATACTCGTAAGCTGTTTGGCGACCGGTTGGCTGAGTCACTGTTTCCAAGCGATCTAACACATCATAGCTATAATTTGTTTTTATACCGCTAGGGCTTACTGCTTCAACTAAATTTCCAGCTTCATCATAGTCAAAAGTAGTGGTTAAATCAGCAGGATCAGTGGTGGTAAGCAGTCGTCCAGCTTCATCATAGGTGTACTTGGTGGTACGTTTTGATTGATCTTCTTGCTGAATCAAATTGCCAGACACATCGTAGCTATAATCTTGAGACAATCCTTTAGGTGCTGTCTGTTGACTTAAGCGCCCAAGCTTGTCATAGGCATAGCTATATTTGGCACCAGTTGGCAAAGTACGACTCATCGCTTGTCCATAAAGGTCGTTCTCATAGGTTGTTTGGTGCCCATTCTCATCAGTTTCCGACAGAAGACTGCCCGTTTGGTCATAGGTATATTGACTTACACCACCCGTTGGTTTTGTAACACTTGCCAAGCGGTTCATTTCGTCATAGGTATAGCTGGTCGTATTTCCTTCTCCACTTGTTTCTGTCAGTGGATTGCCCAGATTGTCATACGAATAACTTTGTACGGCTCCTGTTGGACTGACTTTCTCCATTAGATGATTCAATGGATCGTATTTTAATGCTGTTGTATTTTCTTTTGCATCTGTATAAAGGATTAAGTTTTGATTGGCGTCGTATCCATAACTGGTTTTTTCACCCTTTTCATCGGTGATGCTCGATACATTTCCCAGTACATCATACGTATAGGTAATGACTCCTCCGGCTGGATTCGTTTCTGTCACAATTTGATTAATATCATCATAAGTGTAGGAGGTTATCCGTCCTTTGGCATCTGTTGCTTCTTTAAGATTGCCATTTTTATCGTAGCTGTACGTCGTTAGTTTTCCTTCAACATCTGTCGAGGTTAACATATTCCCCATGTCATCATAGGTGAAGACTTCACTTGTTTTATCGGCATATTCTACCTTGAGTAAGTTACCTTGAGTGTCATAAGCATACGTAGTGGTTTCACCTAGACTATTAGTTTCTGTGAGACGTTTGCCGTGATTATTGTAGGTATATGTCTCATCTAACCCCTGATTGTCCTTCACATGAACCACTCGATCACTTGCATCATAGTCGTACTCAGTGACTAAACCGTTCGAATGTGTTTCTTTCACCAATCGGTCAAGAGCATCGTAGCTGTTAGTTAAGGTTGTCCCATCTGGTTTCTCGATCTTTTCTGTTTGAGCTGTTGGGGTGTAGGATAGCTTGTGAACATTCCCATTCTCATCTGTGATAGCTGTTGGATAACCGAGTTCGTTATAGGAATAAGTCTTTTGGTTGCCAAGAGCATCTGTGGAACTGGTTATTTGTTCTATCTGATTATAGGAATAGGTTATTTTATTTCCTAATCCATCCGTTACAATTGCTGGGAGATTGTGACCGTTATACGCAGTGCTGGTTGTGTAACCTGCTGCATCAGTAACACTCGCCTGGTTGCCGTTGCCATCATAAGAAATCGATGATTTGTTCCCACGTGCGTCAGTAATTGTTTCCAATGCGCCGCCTTTTGTATACGTATAAGAAGTTTTCTTCCCTCGAGCATCAGTGAAAGATAAAATATTTCCCATTGAATCATAGGTGTACGTATTTATTTCTTGGTTGGGATGAGTCACTTGAGTTACATTTCCCAATGAGTCATAGGTATAGCTGGTAGTTCGCCCGTCTACTGTTTCACTTAGCTTATTACCATTAGCATCATACTCATAAGTAGAGACTACTCCGGCCTCATCAGTACTCTTAATCACTTGACCTAGATCATCATATTCCATGATCACTTGGGTTCCATCAGGATGCTCCGTTTTAATGATATTACCGGAGGCATCATAGGTATTGCTGGTTACCTGATTTAATGGATCCGTGATGGTTGCGATTTGATTAGCTACTTCGTCATAGGTATATGTGCTGTTATTTCCAGCTTCATTAGTATCGCTTAGCAGTCGTCCTAGTGCATCTCTTTGATAGGTCAACGTTTGACTAGCAGCATCTGTTTCACTTAATAGACGGTTCCGCTGATCATAGACATAAGTGGTGCTATTCCCTTCAGCATCGGTCATTTGGATTCTATTGCCGACACCGTCATAGACATACGAATAGCTGCCGCCTTCGCCATTTATCTTGGTCAAGGGGTTTCCAACTGCATTATAGGTATAGCTCGAAGTAAAGCCATTTCCGTCAGTT
This sequence comes from Candidatus Enterococcus ferrettii, assembly GCF_017377655.1. Classification (GTDB taxonomy): domain Bacteria; phylum Bacillota; class Bacilli; order Lactobacillales; family Enterococcaceae; genus Enterococcus_A; species Enterococcus_A ferrettii. The sequence continues at coordinate 20,820 of NZ_JAFREL010000084.1, read as the reverse complement.
TGAGCGATCACTTGACCAGCACCATCAAAGGTATAAGCGGTCTTCTGCCCATCTGGTGTAGTTTCACTGGTTTTCCGTCCCTCATTGTCATAGGTTAGCGTTGTAACTCCACCTAAAGGATTCGTCATACTAACTGGAAGACCATGAGAATTATAGTCAATAGTGGTTGTCCCTTTAAGGGGATTCACTATTTTATTTAGGAATGCCCCGGAATAACCATAAGATGTTGTATTTCCTTCAGAATCGGTCGTGCTAGTCACACGTCCTTGTTTATCTACTTCAAAAGCTGTACTCGGACGATCATTGATTTGAATAGCTTTTAAATTACCAGAGCCATCGTACGTATAGAGTGTTTTCTTGCCGTCGAAGTCAACTTCACTGGTAATATGATTTTTTGCATCATAGGTTGCTTGCTTTACAGCACCATCAAATCGTGTTTCAGTTAGGATATTTCCATTGTCATCGTAGGTATAACTAGTGGTCTGACCTGCTTCATTTGTCTCACTCGTCAGCCGGTTAGCTGCATCATAGGTGTTAGAGACACTTGTTCCATCAGGATAATCGATTCCCGTTGTCCTGTATTGCTTATCATAATGATAGGTGGTACTATTTCCATTCCCATCCGTTGTAAGTGTTTGCCCGTTACTATACTCAAGAGTAGAAACTGCGCCTGTGCCATCTACCTGTTTTACGACACGGCCTTCTTTGTCATACGTGTTTTCAATAATCTTAGTGCCATTTCCATCATACCAAGCAGTCATCAGGCCTTCTTTGTTGTACTCATAACGAGTTTTTACACCCGTTGAATCAGTAAAACTGGTCAAATGTCCATTGTCATCATATTCATAAGTTAATTTGGACCCATTAGGCACAGTAATACTTCCGATATACCCTTCTTCGTTCATTGAAACATTGTAAAGAGCTCCTGTAGGATCAGTGATTGCTGTTAATTGTGCATTCTTATTATAATCAAGCTTAGTAACGTTCCCTTTTTCATCTTTCTGACTCGCCAGAAGACCAAAATAATTAAAGATTTTTTCTTGATTTTCACTATCTGTAATATGGTATTCTTTGACAGTGTATTTTTCTTTTCCATTGCCAAAATCGGCTTCTTTTGTTTCTTTATCTTTCACTGACAGAGTTAAGTCGTAACCTTCAGGCGCCACATACTTGTTGCCCTCTTTTTTAAACTTTAAGATACTGCCATCGGTCCGCGTATAATAAAGATTGCCTTTTTCATCACTGGTTACCTGCTCGTTGTAGGCAAACGACCATCCTCGACCAAAGAGACTATTATAATCTGCCCCTTTAGAATTGTATGAACGGGTTATCTCGAAGTCGCTAGTAAAACTCGGAATCGATACATCGGTACGATCTAAATAAAAGTTCCCAGTGTTTAGGTTAATTGGTTCGAAGCCAAACTCACAGTGAAGACCTCGCCCCATTAGTAAACTATCAATATCCTCTTTTGTTCCATCAGAAAGCTTCGGCGGATTGTAGGGCTTATCAGCATTCTTTTTCGGATTACGGATAAAGAGCGTATTGTTGCTCAAAAGAAGCATATCCTGCACGCGATTATCGTAAACAATCTGAGCCAGCGGAACACCATAATAGGCTGCTATTTTAGGAAGAGTGTCGTATTGAGTGACTTTATAGATAACGAATTTCTCGCTATTCTTTTTCCCACTGCTATTTCCATCCTTTTTACTCTCGGCATCTATTGTATACACCTTATTAAAGTCAGGATGAGTAAATGGACCCACTGTCTGCCAGTTTGACAACTTATCTTTGTACCTTGTTGTCCCTTTTTCAAAATGAATATCAAATGGACTGGAATCAGGATATTTGTACGAATAGCTCGCATAAGATTGCCCATGATAACTCTTACTTGGATCACTTAACTCAAAATCAACAATTGCGCCCGGGGTAGTAAGACCATCAGCAAAAACTCCTTTGAACTGCAGTTTCCCGCTTTTGTCTGTCAGCATCATAGAACGAAGTGCAACAGAAGTATCCTTAAGTGGATAATTTGCATCAATCGGATCAGGAATCGACCAATTAATCGTCATACTTGGTCGTTTATCCGGAGTGAAGTCTACCTGTCCTGGGCCACCAGTTGAATAAGTTGTATAGAAGGCTCCACCATAATCATTTTCATTAGTTGCTTGAACAACGATTCCATAGTTTGGACTTGTTCCTTGAACCCAGCTGTTTACCGCATCTCGAATATCAAAACTGTGCATTCCATGCTTTGCCGAACTAATCGCATTTTCACCTGTGGGTTCTTGCGATAAACCTACAGAATTATCCCAAGTCAATGCGTTAATATCAAAATCCTGAGTAAGCTTGTAGCTGGAAAACGTTGCATTGGTTTGAGGATACTGGATATATTGGTACAAATTATAACTAGCATTATCGATTTTTGCTTCTTTCGGAATCTTCGAAAAATCATAGTTTACTTTGGTATAGATCCTGGTACGACCTACGTCCTTAGCATTCCATATACCGGTCATTGCTTGTGTGATATATCCAACATACCCATAGCCACGTCCCTGATAGGTTCCATGAACAGAACTGGTTACCGTATCAATCAGGTTTTCAGTCGGAACCGTTACTGTAGGATCGATTCGAACAGGATATGCTCGATTCGTATCCTTAAGCCATTCTTCACTTGCGTCAATTGTCAGTTCATACTTATCTTTTTGTTCTTTTAAGCTTAACTGAATCTCATCACTCGTTTCCCCAGCATTATCGATCATTACAGGTGCAGACAATACAAACAGAACTTCCTTTTTCCCTTTTCTAGTAATAATAACCTGATTGTTTTCTACAGTTGCTGAGTATTTATCAGAAGAAAAATAGTAAGTAAACTGATGCTTCTCTCGCCATTCCTCCAAAATAATTTCTTCTTTGACACCATTATCAGTAATTGTATACTGGACATCATCTGCTTCATCGACATTGTTGTACAAAAGAGCATTTTCTTTTACTGTGGCATTTTCATAGGTCACATCTTTAGGAATTAACTCTAATGTATCTTTTCCTTTAGAAACTTGAATCCCTTGATTTTTATCTACTTTACTAGGCAGCACAACATCTACTGGACTACCATTCGGTTTAAAGACTGTTTCATCACCTTGATTGTCGGTTATCAGACTTAAATCAACAGGTATTTCCGTTCCCTCGTCATCTTTGTACGTTTTTACATCTCCACTGATATAAGTGATGAAATGTGTTTCATCCACTTTATAAATTTGTTCTTGTCCATCTACTAAAATCGGTTCGCCATATTTTTCTCTTAAAGCTTCTTCTTCGATACTATTCTTTTTCTCTTCTACTTCTGGTAAGCGAACCTCATAGTCTTTTGGTTCTTCAGCTTTATTTTCCGTTGACTCTTCCGGTGGGGTTTTAACTTCCTCTTCCGACTGCTCACTAGAAGACTGACCTGTTTCCTTTACCTCTTCAGTAGAAGGAACCTCAACTGAATTTCCTGCATCAGGAATAACAGATTCCTGAACGCTCTCAATCGTATCCTTGTAATAATTTTCTGCCTTGCTTTGATCAACGGCCTCTTTAATATCCTCCGCATATGAAATGGGCATACTCCCCATTAACAAGCTTACCAACATGACATACTTAACAAAATTTCCTACTATTTTCTTCATACCTTTACCCCTAACAAAATTTTTAAGATCGGATCAATTCCTTATAAACAACTCCTATTGCAATAACTAAGTCAGCAATAAACATCGCTAACGAACCCATCATTGGGAAAGCCAGACTAATCCCTATAGATATACTTAATAGTAGAAATACACCCAGTAACATTTTTTTTAATAATGGATTTTTCCAACTAAAGGGTTTCTCTAACAGGAGAGTGAGACAATAATAGATAAAAACAAACCGTAAAACTCCTTGTATATAAGTGGTCACGACCCAAATGAAGCTCTTCACCCATTCATAGCTCATGGCTGTGGACCGATAAATCCCCTCTCCAATTAATCCAAGGGCAACTCCGGAAATTAGAACCACCAGTACGTAATTTCTAATTGCTACGCGTGCCTTGTCCTTGGACGAAACGCGTTTATAGAACTGGTAAAATAGAAATAGCAACAGGCCTAAACCTGCACTTATCGTTAAAACACCTAAAACATAAAATAGATTGGCGTTCCTGTTAGCATCAAACATAGAAACCAACAGCTCATTTAAAAATAAGTAACTGCCCATTCCATAAAACATCAAACCTAAAACATACATAAAAAAATAGAGTCTTTTTGGCGCTATCTTTAATTGATTTTTAAACTGGTCTTCTTTCTCTTTCAATCGCGTGAACAACAAATCTTCTCCCCCCATCTTCCGCATCACAAGTAGATAAAATTAATAGCCTGTCAGTAGGTTTTCTCTTTATTTCACGATAATTCCCACCTAGCTCTACAGAAAACTCTTTGATTTGCCCAAAATAAGCATTTACGGCATTCTTATTTTCTAGATGAAACGTATGATAAATGTGTTCATCGGTAAAACTGTATGCCGCAAAAACCTCATAAGAGATCTTTTCCTGCTGTGTTTGGACGGTAACTCGCTTATTTTTGTTAAAAAATTCAGGATCCGCAAAGTATGATAGTGTGCCAAACATAGTCCCATCCTGTGTGGCATGACCATAAATAATAGTTGCCAAATCATTGAAATCCTTTGCATTTACTCGTTCTGTAAAAATTGCGCCATAGATCGATTCGTTATGATCGATATCATGGCTGAGATAGTAGCTGTCATCAGTTGGATGCTGTGCAACAGGATAATCAATATTCGTATCCTCAACATGCAAGTATGCATAGACTTCTTTGTCGTTGCTGAGAGAACTAAGCGTTTTTTCAGAAGCTGCCTCCATTGACAACTCATTTAAGTGAGTCACCTTAACCCAACAGAAACATAGAATGCCTAGTATTAAAATAAAAGTAAGGAATCGCTTCAATTAATCACCTCTCCTTCAAAGTTCATTTGCGAAGAGACCAACAAATAGCTCTTCACTTTTCGTCATTTCACCAGTAACCATTAAAATAATGCAGCTTATTTTCAAAACGAAAAAATATAGTAACTACCAACAAACTTCATCTCCCACCTCTTTCAATTTACCCACTATGCACGAAACAATCTGTGCAAAAATATAACTCATTGATTTCTTTTGCTTTTTCTCACACATGCAAGTTATTTGCGCCATAAACGCTGAAATATCTACTCAAACACAGCCTCATTTTTTGTGAAATCAGTAGACCTGCCACTCTTCATTAAAAAAAGTAAAATATTAATAAAAAAGGCATATTAATAAAAGTATAAAATATTTAGGAATAAGAAGAGGTTTTTCATCATAAAAGACTCTTTTCGGTTCATAATCGGTAGTATAACGAGATTCTTCTCCCTATCAACTACGAGATTCAGATGAAATTACTCAACACTAAAAATAAAGATTAGAAGTTTTTACTGTGCAAAAATAGTATATAAATAAATCACATATAACCTACCTGCACTTATTCAATCTTTTGGAAAACTCGTACAAGTCAGAAGTATCAAAAGTACTTTTGTATTGCTTAATTTCTTGAAAATCTACTTTTTGAACAAACAATTTTCCAGAAAACATACCTGATTTTCAAACAGGTTTAAATAACCTTCGTTTTCTATTTCCTTCCCATTGACATTTATTCAGCTAGCCTTTAGACTGTAACCTACAATAACTAAATACGAGATGCCTCAATCAATGAGGTAGAGGTCGCGAAGCTTATTAATCCTGTGGAGTGCAAGAGACATGAAGAAGCAGGTCTAGGAAGTTTCGCCGAAATGTACAGAATTCTCTTTTTGTTCTGTATGTTGGGACGCAAGCGAATAACTTGCGGACTGTCTTAGCAGTGATGCTAAGTTGCGCTATGTTTTGTGAGAGGAACATCTTATAGTTGCAAGCGGCCTTTGTTTTCTGGCGGCTTTTTTCTTTTTGTTGGATTTACTTCGCAAGAACAGGCACCTGTCTCGTTTATCATAGTAAAGGGGAGAAAAACATGAACAAAAGATTTTTTTCAGTTATCGCATTTATCGCTTTGTTTGTATCATTTCTAGGTCTGCCGCTGGTGTCACAGGCAGATGATAAAACACCAGAAGGAGAACTGCGGGTCGGCATGGAAGCCGGCTATGCTCCATTTAACTGGACGCAAAAGGATGATCGCAACGGCGCGGTCCAAATCCAAGGAGATAAATCCTATGCGGGTGGTTACGACGTCGAGATTGCAAAGAGAATCGCTGATAAAATGAATCGTAAGCTGGTCATCGTTAAGACTGAATGGGATGGCCTGTTGCCAGCCTTACAATCAGGCAAAATTGATGCCGTTATTGCAGGGATGTCACCGACGGAGGAACGACGTAAGGAAATTGACTTCTCTGATGATTATTATGAATCACAGCTAGTTATTATTACTCGCAAGGATTCCAAATATGCAAAAGCTACTTCCTTAAAAGACTTCTCTGGAGCAAAAATTACTGCCCAGCTAAGTACGTTCCATTATGGCGTTATTGATCAAATTCCTAATGTAAACAAACAGCAGGCCATGGATAACTTCCCTGCTATGCGAGTTGCCCTAGAATCAGGTACGATTGATGGGTATGTCGGTGAACGTCCTGAAGGGGTCACCGTTGAATCAGTAAATCCAGATTTGAACATGGTAGAGTTTCCAGAGGGACAAGGATTCCAGACTAACCCAGAGGACGTGCAGGTATCTGTAGGTATGCGTAAAGGTGATCCTTTATTATCTGAAGTAAATCAGGTTTTAAGCACTATTTCTGCTGATGAACGTACGGATATTATGGATCAGGCGATTAAAAATCAGCCGGCTAGCGAAGAATCTACTACAGAAAGCGGCAAGCAAGAAAATGTATTTATCCGTATCTTGAAACAAAATGGCATGATGTTCTTAAGAGGAACAGGTATGACTCTGTTGTTAGCAATTGTTGGTACGACTGTTGGTACTGGAATCGGCTTGTTAATCGGGGTCTTTCGGACTATACCTGAATCAAAAAATAGCGCCAAACGCGGTATGCAAAAGGTGGTTGGCTGGCTGCTGAATGCGTATATCGAAATTTTCCGCGGTACACCAATGATCGTTCAATCAGCCGTTATCTACTATGGAATTGCGATGGCTTTCGGAATCGACTTGAACCGAACCGCCGCTGCTTTGTTCATCGTTTCAATTAACACTGGAGCGTATATGTCTGAAATTGTCCGTGGTGGTATCTACTCGGTTGATAAAGGCCAGTTTGAAGCAGCTCACGCGATTGGGATGACTCATGGACAAACCATGAGCAAAGTGGTGTTGCCACAAGTATTACGCAACATTTTACCGGCAACTGGTAATGAATTGGTAATCAATATCAAGGATACTTCTGTTTTAAGTATTATTTCTGTTTCTGAGTTGTTCTTCCAAGGGAAATCCGCGGCTGGAACCAACTATCTGTTCTTCCAAACCTACTTCATTATCTGTGTAATTTATTTTGTCTTAACCTTCTCAGCCACTCGTCTATTGCGCCTTGTCGAGAAGAAAATGGATGGCCCAGATGCTTACGCACGTTTAGAAGAAACCGACGTTGCAATTGAAGCAGACAAATAATTTTAGGAGGTATTCTTATGGACAGCATTATTCAAATCGAACACTTGAAAAAAAGCTTTGGCGATAACCTCGTCTTAAAAGATATTAATATGACCGTGAATAAAGGCGAAGTTGTGACCATTATCGGGGCATCCGGTTCTGGTAAATCAACATTCCTGCGTTGCATTAATTTACTAGAAGCACCGACTGGCGGGAAAATCCTTTATAAAGGTGAAAACGTCTTAGCGGATGGCTATAACCTGCCAAAATATCGTACTCATTTAGGCATGGTTTTCCAATCCTTTAACCTGTTTAACAACATGAATGTTTTACAAAACTGTATGAGCGGCCAATTAACGGTGCTGAAACGCAACGAAGAGGAAGCTCGCAAGGTAGCGACTGAAAACCTGGAAAAAGTTGGAATGGCTCGTTTCATTGATGCTAAACCCGCTCAATTATCCGGTGGTCAAAAACAACGGGTGGCCATCGCTCGTGCATTGTCAATGAATCCTGAAGTAATGTTGTTTGATGAACCAACCTCTGCCCTAGATCCAGAGATGGTTGGTGATGTGTTAAGCATCATGAAAAACTTAGCAGAATCTGGCTTAACCATGGTCGTAGTAACTCACGAAATGGCCTTTGCCAAAGAAGTTTCTGATCGGGTCATCTTCATGGATCAAGGCTTGATTGCTGAAGAAGGCTCACCAGAGGACATCTTCGTTCGACCAAAGGAAGCCCGTACCAAAGAATTCCTGCGTCGGGTACTTCATCCAGAACCATAATAACAACCATAAAGCAGGCCTGAAATCTTTTGTTGATTTCAGGCCTGCTTCTTAGTTTTTTAGCTGACTTAACAGCTCTGTAAAATGAGGATTAATTTGGTATCCTTCTCCCCAAACAGTTTTAATCATTTCCTCCGTTATCCCAGAATTACGCAGCTTTCTTTTTAAATGATTGACTGTATAAGACAGCTGACTTAGTCTTGAGTTTGTATTGCCAGATTCCCAAATTTCCTCACATAACCGATCTCTTGTTATAGCAGCACCCTTGTTTTTTAGTAAAACATCCAATATCTTTTGCTCCGTTTTCGTCCAGCGAAAGCGAAAAAGTACCTGCTCCTCTGCTAAAATATCTGTACTATAAGGAGAACTCTCCTTAATTTTATGTATTCCGCTGGCAGCTGTCATTTTTTCCCGAAGCTCTTCAATCGCAGCAGTGTTCATTAACCATTGCATGATCCCTTGAGCTTTCCATTCAGCTTCCTTTTGTTTGGTTGGTATCTGGCTAACCTTTCTTATACTAACAATTGAAAACAAATTTAGCATTTGGACAATATGATAGGCATGCTCTTCCGAAAGAGTCTCACTAAGAAAGACGAAGTCAAAATGATTGAATAATTGTTTGTTCAAGCTCAAGAACTGTGGGTTAAGAATCATCTTACTAGTACAGAATACCTCGTGCCCTAAAAACTTCAAATCTTGCTCTAAGGTTTGCTCTGAATAAAGATTACTCGTTAAGATAATTACCTGACTCATTTTTTCACCTCCTCTGAAACTATTGAAACTGATAGGTTTTATCTAATGCATAATACTTAAAAAAGCCTTTATCGTAAATGTGAATATGTTTTCCTTCTCGTTTGATAATCTTTTTCTTCTCCCATTTCCGAAGAACCCGATTCACATGACGGTAAGAGGAGTTCACAACTGCGGCTATTTGGGCAATATCTAAAGTAATACACAGTGAACGCTCTCTCTTCATCTTGTAGTAGATGATATTTGCAATCCGGCCATCGATTGTCAGATTTAAATGAATAATGCTGTTGTTGGATTTTAGATACAGCTTTCTGGATAATTTCTCCGTTAATAGCTTAATTATCTGAAGATCATTCTGAAATCTGTTCAATTCACTCTTACTTATGAAGAAGGCATAGACTTGTCCAATTGCTTCAACATTAAACAGTGCCTCACAGTCCTGAAAGTATTCGATTTCGCCAAAAATTTCCGGGGCGGTATTTAAAGCTGCCAAGAACTCCTCCCCATTTTCCAGCAAGGTATAAACTTTTACTTCTCCTGCTACTAAATAGTACAAACCAGGAACCTCTTCCTGCTCAGAAATCAATTGTTCATTGCCGTGAAACTCATACAGCTCCATCGTTAGTTCGCTGCTAAAATTACTATCTACGAGGGACTTGTAATAATCAATTAAACGTGGGTCCCTGATTAAACGAGCCATAGTTATCACCTGTTTTGAGCCATGAAAAAAGTTTAAAAAGAGCTGCTCTTTTTAAACTTCTCCCATACTATTTTAGTTATTAAGACATCGTTCCGTCTGGATCAGTCAATGTATCAGATTACGCATTTGGTGCATCAGTCAGGTTCCAATTTAGCGTAGATGTATAGCTGCCTGCTGTGTATTTTTTTACTGGTACGTCTAAAGCAACAGCTTGAGCACCTTCTTCATTAGTAGCACCTAATACGTAGTACCACTCACCCATACCTTCATTTTCATTTGCTTGGACTAATACGGTTTTTGCATCTACCGGAATAGCTGTTTCACTGGCTACGGTAGAGGGCATTCCTTCACCTTTTGATCCTGCATTCGCATAAGCATGTTTAAAGCTCAAGGTTGTGCCATCCAAGGTTTGTGCCTCATCCTCCTGATTAACAAACTCCGTGCGGGATACAGATAATTCCCAACCAGCAAAATTCCCGGTATTATCAGTTACTTTTACATAGTTTGGTACTTCCTTCGCTGTGCCATCCGTAGCTGTTCCTGATTCCAATGCAGCAAATTTTGTTTGCTTGCTTCCGATTTTGATCGTCCCGAAATTAAAGCTAGAGGGGGCATGGTCAATTCGTAATAAACCTGGTGTCCCGGTATTAGGGTTATCGGGATTAAAGCCAGAATCATCATCAGGATCTGTAGGATTTCCTGAATCGTCTCCTTCCGATCCATTGTCATTTGGATCGTTTTCGTCTGGTTTTTCAATCGTAGCTGTTGCTGGGGTAGATGCATCATTCTCAGCAGCTTCAACAAAAATTCCAGATGCTCCTCCTAATAAACCAAATGAAATGAACAGCATACTTACCATCGATAATTTTTTCATACTTATTTCTCTCCTTTATTTTTCGCTATAATAAATTTTCCAATGAGGAACATCATCAGTAAAACAAGTCCCCATCCCAGGAAAATATATCCTGAGGAATCAGGTGTTTTCTCTTGGATGTCCACATCTTCTGCAGCTAGACGTTCTGATTGACTAGCCGATACTTGAAAATCCCTTTCCAAATGCCATTCTTTTTCTGCCCCTGCAACCTGAATAGAAAGTGTATAGTTGCCAGACTCCAGTGTTTTTCCATCGAGAGGAATTCGATACCCAAAGGTCGAGTTGGGTGCAATAGAAATATTCTCCACCGTTGTTTCGTAAAATGGTTCGGCGGTACCACTTTTTTCAAGTGTGATATCAAAGGTGCTGTCGAAAAGATAGGCTGGATGATCATTTTGAATTATCGCTTGAATAATACTTCGTGCATTCACTAATTCTGGTGAAACTCTCTTCAACTCTAATTCTGGCGATACAGCCTCAGATTTGTTTCTCAGCAAAATAGCTTTAGTCATGGAAAATGTGCTCGTCACTCCTACCCCATTTGTTTCACTAACACTGGAGGTATTTTTTTCTTGAAAAGTAATTCCTCCAGCAATAATTCCAGTGAAAGCTTCATCAGGAGCGGTAATTATGAGCTGCTGCTGGATACTGGATTGCTTAGGAACCACCAGCTCTTTCTCATAAGATACTAGATCCACTAAATTATGCTGCAGGCTATCATCCGTAAACTCAGGTGCGCGTGCATACTCAATTACGCCATTTCCGTTGGTAGTAGCTGGATGAACCGCCACTGTTATAGTTAAGTCATTTTCCGTATCATTTCTGATCGTGTAATCTACTACCTGCTCACTGCCTGGTTCTACCATTAGATCCAGGTAGGTTTTGTCCTGATCCACCTGATTTTCAGGCAATGCAAATTGGACAGAAAAATTGAACTCTGAATCCGCTGCGGCTCTTACTGGCAAACATAGCAGCAACAGCAGTAGACAGCTTAGTATTCCTTTTCTCATAAATCCCTCCTATGCCTGAGGAACATCCGCCAGCTGCCAGTGGAAGGATGTCCGATAATTTGAATCGCCTTTATCTGATTGACTTGGCACCGTCAGATGAACTGCCGTTGGCTTCCAATAAACAAAAGCGGTCGTCCCTTGAAACTTGGAGCTGTCTGTTACATAAACTGCTTCTCCATCCGGATGAAGTAACATTGCAGGCACTATATCCTCTTGGTGGCCTGTGCTGTTATCATTCAGCCGTCCCTCCCCTAACTCCACTTGTGCTCCATTTAATACGTTCATCTGGTCTGAAGTGAATTGATGATCCTGATGCAGCAGCAATTCCCAGCCTCCCAACTGACCGCGAGTATCAGAAATTTGAATGAACAAGGGCAAGTCTTCTTCTTGCTGAGTTTCCTTAATGACTGCAGGTTGTTTTTCTGAATGGAAGCTGAGCTGGCCATCGCGAGTTTTCTCATATTCGCTAAATTTGAAATTCGAGATGTAATCAATCGTTAACAGGCCTTTCTCACCATTACTGAAGGAAGCTCCACTAATGGGGTCTTTAACAATCACCTCTTGAGCAGGGTTTAACGGATTTAAAAGAGCTGTCTCACCCTCATTAGCTGTAACAGCAAGCAATCCTGATGTTTGATAGTTATCTAGTTGAGCAAAAACCACACCTGGAAAGAGCAAAATGAGCAGGCAGAATCCGAAAGAAATGATCTTTTTATTCACTCACGCTGCCTCCTCATGAAGCAAAGAGCTGTCAGAAAGAGCAAAAGACCGATCACATTAAAAGTAACGCTTTCCAGCATTCCCGTCTTAGGATAATTCTTTATCGCAGGTGCGGCTTCTGTTTTATTTTTTTCTAAAGGCTCTCCAACTGCGGGTTGAGCAGTATCGAAGGTAACCTCTCCGATTGAGACTGCTGCTTTTGAGTGATCAGCTACGCATACAGCACTGAACATCAGCAAAAGCAGCAGCCATAAATAGCGGCATTTCTTCACTGTTGTTCCCTCCTAATTATTGGTTGGTACATCGGCCAGCTCCCAGTTCAATTCCGTGGTAAAATTGCCCAGCTGCTGGTTCTGGTAATCAAGAATAAGCATAAGATCTCCTAAACGATCACTCAATTCTACTGAGCTAGGATTACTATTTTTTCCACTAGCAATTTCAAGATAGTTATTGTCGATTAAATGCTGTTCTCCAGCCTGCTGATAATACAGAACGTTTTCCAAACTTATTTCTGGATTCTCTTTGTTAACAAAAGGCGCATTTTGTTTTAAACGCAGTTGCCAGCCTTCTCTATTCTTCCGCTCATCAGTTACCTTTAATTCCCCTTGATAGCTGGCGAAGGTTGTTGAGGTAATTCCCGTTCGCTTAATTGATCCAAAAGAAATACTGGAAGGGATAGTTAACTCCACATCTCCGTACACCAATAATCGAGGAGCCGGCTCAAACGTTTTGTCATGGTAAGTCAGGGCTTGCTCTACTGGATTTCGATTTCCCAACTCTGTATTGGTAACTGGTCGGTCCAATAAATCACTGACTTCCGGAGCGGTGTCGTATTCAACGACATCCACCTTGTCTCCGAAGCTTAGTGCATTTGCTGGAATAGTAATTTCGAAGTCTCCCTCATTCGTAATCTCGGTCAATGTCTCGGAATGAAGCTGATCATTAATCCAAAGAGCCACCTTATTCCCTGCACTACCCTTTCCGGTAACAGTGGAGGAATAAAACTGCAGGCTATCTACTGCCACCTTCGCTGGTTCGGGAGGTATAACATCTACCGTTTTCTTTGGGGTATTCAACTCGGTTACTGCTAACCCATTAGAGATTCGACTAGCCGAAATCACCTGAACGACATCTCCTTCATTTAAAAATTGCCCATCTGGAAGTATCGCTTCAAAAAATCCGCCCGCGGGTTTTTCCTCCCCCCAAGGATTGTAGCCAGATAGGGCATTCTTGGTCTGAATCTCTAATATTTGTGGTTGCTGATTTGCTGCTGCATAAGTAACCTGCACCTGAAGCCTAACTTCATTGGTCCAAGCATCCCTAAAATCAGAATTTACCCCCTCTGGAACAGAAACGTGACCATAGATTCGCTGGTCAGCATTTGTCGGTGTCACCAATTGATCAACGACCGGTTCTTGATTGTTGGAGCTGATACGATTCACATTCATCATCGCTCCAGAACCGGTTATTTCAGCAATACCAATTGGAATAGAAGAAGACACAAAGGCTCTTAAATCAGCATCCCTAAAGGAAAGGTCTGCTCTTGGATAAGAAACAATCGGATCACCTTCAACGTTTCCTTGGTAGGCTGACTTTTTTAACCAAAAGGAGGTGGCAGAGTTTTTAATGTCTAATGTAGAGTCTTGGTTTCCTTGAAATAAAAAAGCTCCTGAATCTTCTTTTGTTCCCTTCCGTTTGTTCTGAAAATCAAAGTACATCGGATTGTCCAGCTTGACCTTTACCCATTTGCCGCTGACAATACCTTTGTTGGCGGCATTCGTTTCACCAACTAAGTCTAAGAAGGTGTCTTTGCTGGCACTAAAGTTCAAGCCCATTGAGCCGCTGGCATCAACGACCGATCCTCCTTGGGCATGCAGTTTAATGTTTGAGCTTTTACCATCAACCTTGAAGGAGGATGAGGTTGGATTAAAAATGGAGCCCCACCAAGAGGAGGTATCTACGAACTGCACTGCCTGGCTCCCCCGATCTTCCCCAGTTGAATGTAGTTGATTGTCTCCCAAATTGGTTACCTCCAATGAAGCACCATTTTGGACATTTAAGGCTTGATCGCCGCTCTCAAAGCGAATCGCTGAGGTACTTCCGCTTTCTTTAAACACGCTTAGATTTGATCCTTTATCTGTAACCGTAATAGTCAACCCAGCTTCAGCCATCCGAATTCCCGCATTATAGGATTGATTATTATCTCCTTTTTGCTGAATGGTTGTTTTCCCACCGGTTGCTACATGCAGGCTGCTGTTTTGTCCAGCAATTCTTAAGCCTGCGGTAAACGATGAGTTGATAACCAGCTGAGCATTGTTTTGAACATTGATTTTAGAATTATTCCCTTTTAGCTGAATAATTCCGGCATTGGCTTGCTCCGTAATTTTGATGTCAGAGGTTACTGTCAATGAACTGCCTTGATCCAAATTTAATTGGAAGCCGTTTACATCTGATTCGACAATTTGTCCCTCCCAGTTCCCTGAGACGCCTGATTCATTGTGAAAATCTAAGGTGGAGCCTCCGGTAACAGTCAAGCCTAATCCATCCTCCTCCCCATTGTCGGAATTTAACCGGCCGTAAAATTTTGGAAGAGAATTCGCTGTTAAATGACTGTTATTGACAATCAGAGATTTAGATCGAATAGTATATATCCAACCAGGATTGGTCCAAGATGCCTCCCCCTCACGTTTAGGCCACATATCTATATTTCCACTTGCTCCTTGGAATTCCACTTGTCCTTCTGGCACTCGAGCCACTGTACTCGCCGTCTTGTTAACTACATCAAAGCTTCCCTTGAAAATTAAGCGCCCCGTAAAGTTATAAGGCCGATTGAGAAAATCATGTTCATTATTTCCATAAATGAGTGCATGATTTTGAATCACCGATCCGTTGCTCGTTCCATTATGATCCCCATGTACTTTAAAATTAATAAACGTTACGTCAAAATTACCTTCTCGGATAAAAATCTTGTTTATCCCAAAATTATGTTGATAGCCTCCCCAATCAATGACAACCTCATCCCTAATGTTGACATCACTATCAACTAACTGGATACTTTGATTCACCTTGATTTTTTTGGCACCATCATCCAGTGCTTGAGTAAGCTCTTTTTGAGAACCGACTGTTGCTTCTGCTTCCACTGCTCTTATCTGCGGTTGTTTTTCTTGCTGCTCTTCTTTTTTTGAAGACGTGCCGATTTCTGGTTCATCGGGTTCGATTGACGCTTGCACTTTTTCCTCTTCGCTCGCTGCTGTTGTATGATCTTCAGTCGAGTCAATAGTCGATTCGCTTGTTTGCTGTACAGGTGTCTCTGGATCTTCAATAATTCCTTCATTAACTTGCCCTTCATTTGAAGTATTCACTGCTAAAGCAATCGACTGATTCACTCCAGTTAGCAACAAAAGAACAGTTAAAAAAAGTGTACAGCTTTTTCTCATTGGCATCCCCCCTAGCTTTTGTCAAAAATTATTGAAAACGACGATTGGCTTGCCGAATTCTTTTTAGAGCCTAACAAAGAGACCCCACGAACATCCAGGACATATGTCCCGGCTTCTTTGAAAATGCACCTTGGTTTCTAAAAGCTGGCTCCTGTTTTACAATAAAGATGGAAGTGTTTCGGCTAGTTCCACAAGTATATAAAACTTGGAGGGTTAAAATGAGTCAACTTCTACATACAGATTTGTAGAAACTGGCGCATAGAGGATAGGAGTGAGGAATTCATGAGAGAATTGTTAGCAACCAGAGAACAGAATCTTTTACAGTTATTAGAACTGCTGCAGACAAAAAATTTTGCAACTTTTCTTCAGCTTCAAGAAGCCATGCAGGTAAACACTCGAACTTTGACTGCTTTGATTGAGTATAGTAATGAGCTTTTTTATTCTATTCGCATTCAAAAAATAGCCGAAGGACCTGTGAAATTGATTCTCCCTTCCAATTTATCAGTTAGTTATTGTTATCAAAAAATTTTAACAGCCAGCCCCGAATTCCAATTGATTGAGCTTGTTTTTTTGGAAACTCTAACTTTGGATGACTTAGCCGACAAATTATTTATCAGTCGCTCAACTTTGCGCAGACTTTTACGGAAAATAAATAAAATTCTCGCAATGCGAGATTTCCAAATCGATCCCTCAACTCTAGATTTTACCGGAGATGAAAAGCAGATTTGTAATTTTATGATCCATCTGTTCATGGAAAAATACAGTGATTGTACCTTCTTGTTTAGCGAGCATCGCGTTCAATTTGTTGAAAAAATAATTAAACAAACTATGAAGAAACGAGCGGTTCCTCTGTCCTTTCCAGATTTCTTCCGAGTGAAAGTATGGCTGCTGATCATTTTTCATCGAGCGGATCGCAAGGTGTTGAAGCCGTCTGTTTCTCAGGAAACCTATTTCCAGCGTCCCAGCTTTTTATCTGCCTTTTCTACTAGCAGCTTGAGGAGTAATCTTGGTTTTGCCTTGAAAAGTAATCGTTATCTTGACTTTATTGATGCAGTCATCTCAGATGGATTTATTTTTTCCTATCAAGAATTGCTGGATAAGGCAGATCAAAATCCTTCGTTAAAAGAAAGAAAACAAAAATTTGAAGAGATTATCCACAAAATTGAAGCATACTTCAATATTTCCGCAGAAAATTTTCTTGATAAAATTTTAGTGGATCTATGCAATGTTTCAAATCTGCAAATTGGTCCACCTTATATTTTGTACGACAGTCAATCTGTTTTTATCAGAGAAGCCTCGAAGTTCAATAGTTCTTTTATTCAGTCGCTGCAGGATTTATTTTGGGCAGTTTATCCTCACCTGAAGACTCATGTTTTGCATACCTATATTTATATTTTGATTACTCATTGGCCCAATCTGCTGTCCGAACTGCGGAAAAATGCTGAAAAGCTGGCTATTTCTTTAGTATTTGATTCGGATAGCGAACATCTTGATATGATCAAAGAACTAATTCAAACCATTTTCCCTCACAAGTTCTCTGTTACAGTGATTAATACTTTTGAGAACCTTACCCAGCTGCCCACCATTGTCTCTGATGAGATAATTGTGACCAACATACAGGGTTTAGTGGTCTCTGATAAAACGATTATCAGCTTTTCGCTCTATCCTACTACTGAAGAGCTTGAAAACTTATTTGCATGCTACGAAGAAAACTGCCACAAAAAAAGGCTGTAAAGCAGGTTGCTTTACAGTCTTTTATTTGAATATCTTATGATAATACTCATCCGCTTTGCGATACGAAACTACCCACAAGCCAGACACCAAAAAACGTCCCAACATACCGACTGCCGGATAAATAAATACGCCAGCCAATAAAATTAAATTAATAATCATCGACAAGCGGCCGCGTTTATCGCGACTTAAAACCTTCACTACGTGACTATTGGGATCATTAGCTTGAATTACTTTTTTTGAGAATATACTGAAGGAAAAACTCCACATACCATATACGACTACATACGCCAATTCAGGCCAAAATTGGTTAGGGTTACGACCTACCCAGCTGGTAACTGCTGGACACAGAGTTAGCCAAAACAGCCAAAAAATATTGGCCCAAATTACACCATAATTTATTTTCTCGGCCATTTGCATAACGCGATGGTGCGTCACCCAAATCACTGCTACAAAAACAAAACTGACCACATAGGCTAACAATGTATTAAATATACTGTAAAGAGAAGCAAACGTTGGCGGATCTGGAATCTGAATATCTAAGACTAAGACGGTCAAAACAATCGCGACCACCCCGTCGGTAAATGCTTCGAGCCTTGATTTTGTCATGTTTATCACCTTCATCCACAGCATACACGAAAAAAACATTTCCTGCATAAATTTAATCTTTTATAGCGGTTTCGTACCTATAAACTGACAGTTTTTAACAAATAAAGTACAATGTAGACAAGTCTCGGCTACTAAGCCTGTAAAGGAGGAAAATAGGATGCTTTATGAAGAACTGATGCTTGATTCATCGCTCCTTCTACGTTTTAAAATTTTCCGCTATTTGAATCAATCCAGTATGCAAATTTTTCCAGTCAATCAATTATCTGAAGAAATGGATCTAAACTACCAGCAAACAGTAATTGAACTAAATGAAATTGACCAAGAATTAAAAGATATCCATCCGGAACACGAGAGTATCATGATGCGGGCCGGAAAGATTAATTTAGACAATCTTTCAGCTACCGTTGATGAGTATCGCTATCACTTATTGAAACAGTCTGTACCTTTTCAATACATCTTGTATTTTTTAAATGAAGAAACACCTACAATTAAAGCTTTTTGCGATGAGTATTTTGTCAGCCGCTCCACTATTTCCCGTAAAATCAACCGGTTGAAACGCTATTTAAAAACCTTTAACTTGCGTTTTACTTACACCGAAGCAGGAATGTCTGGAGATGAACGGCTGATTCGAATTGCGTTGTTTGATATTTTATGGTTAGGAACTCGAGGGTTAGATTATCCTCTGGAGGTTAATCAACAATTAGTAGATCAATCTGTTGAAGCCTTTCAATCCTATTTTCCGCTGTCTCGTACCTATTTCGGCGTGCGGGAATTGCGTTTATTTGCGGGAATTTCTCTATTACGTCTAAACAAACAACATTTCACTAAATATGATTCCCGCTACAATTTCTTGATGAAGGACAATCCTTATTATGATTTTGCTTCACTAGGAAAAATTATTGACGTGCCATTAACCACTAGACAATTAAAGGGTGAGACCAGTTTCATTTATTTTCTGTCTCATTATGCTCCTTTTTATACTATTCGTGATGACAGCAGTCTGAAGCAAACGATCCATGATTTTGATACCCGTCCAAACCCAGTGAATGCTTTTGTGAATGAATTTCGCCGTTTTGGTAAAAAGACTCTATTTCCGGACAAGCCAGAGATTTTGGATGATCCTTTGATTGTCGGCAATCTGTTAAACATAACTTTTGCCTACTATGTCTTCCGGCAACCCTTTCCAAATATTATGAGTATGGTGTTTAAGCCGAGTCAAAATCAGTCTTATGGTGAACATGTATTAGAACAAAACATTATGAATTTCATGCAAACAGCCGGTGAAAATCCTGACTATCAGTTCATAAGTTCCATTCGTGTCCTGCTAGGAAAATCCTTCAAACACTTACTGATGCCCAGCTTCAATCAATTTCCTTATGCTCAGAATTTAAGGCTTGGGATTGCCATGGAGCATAATGCCCTGTTTGTTCGGGAGCTGTACCGTTTCTTGGATGACCTGCGTTTTGTTCAGGCAGAACCCTATGATGCTTCCTTGAAGGAGGACTATGATTTAATCATCAGCTCTTCCATGCTGTTACGAAGCGAAAAATCAAAGCTGCCGATTTATGTTCTCGATCATAATTACAAAGAAAAAGATCTCATCCCTCTATACACGAAGCTGCGAGAAATTTATGGTCAGAAAAACCGAGCAAATGCGAAGTCATAAGAAATCGTTAAAGAAAAAGAAAAATTCAGCGAACAAAATTCATCGATTTCCTATTCTTTGATCATGATTCTGTCACATTTGGCTTGTATTATATAGACATACCAACAAACAACCCTAACACTTTTTCATTTTTTAACTCCTTGCCTGCCGGCCACCCATCGGCAGGCTTTCTTTTTGTCAGTCCTGTTGTTTTGTGGATTATTAGGTTAGATCAATCTATTGGTTAGGTTTGTTAAAATCCGGAAGAAAAGTCAATTTTCCAGAAACTTAAAGATATATGATGAAGTTTATTAGAGCGTTTTTTTGATATTGACTCTATTTCTTATCATTCTGGGGAAAAATGAGTTTTTCAGGACCTATATAGTTAAACTCTTTTCAAGTTTTATGGTTTTCCAATACTTCGTTCACAATTCTTTCACATTTTTCTTGTATTGTATATGTATACCAACAAACAACCCTAACACTTTTTCATTTTTAACTCCTTGCCTGTCGGCCACCCACCGACAGGCTCTTTTTTTAGCTATCTTACTCTCACAGGAAATAATCTAGAAATACAATTGATTATTAAGTGTCTGTCTGCAAACCAAGAGAACAATTATGGCGTGAAATTACATAGCATGATTTTTCAGTTTTTATGGTTTTCCCACACTTCATTCACAATTTTTTCACATTTTGCTTGTATTATATAAGTATACCAACAAACAACCCTAACACTTTTTCATTTTTAACTCCTTGCCTGTCGGCCACCCACTGACAGGCTTTTTTTATTTTATTAATTTGATTTCAATATATGCAGAAAAATTGATCGCATCTTTCAGCTGAAGGAAAACAGCAACTATCTCATAGAAACATTTTTTAAAGTTTTCCAACACTTCATTCATAGTTCTTTCACATCCTGCTTGTATTATATAAGTAT
>NZ_JAFREL010000083.1 GCF_017377655.1 Candidatus Enterococcus ferrettii | reverse complement strand
AGATGTGTATAAGAGACAGCACTGAAGCCACCTGAAAATGATACTTACTGTCTGTCTCACCTACGCAAATAAAAACCGAAAGGAGTCACAAAATGATCAAACTAGTATCCACCTTCCTGAACAGCGAAGGCAAAACGCATAATTTTACTTTTAAAGATCCGGATACTACAAAGAGTCCGGAAGAAATCAAAGAATCATTGAATTTGTTAAGCAGCTTAAATCTATTTGAAAAAGATGGCGTTGGCTTATTCCAAGAAGTAGTGAAGGCCAAATATGTAGAAACCATCGAACGACCAATTTTTGAGGGGGATGAATTGTTCGGTGAGCCAGCACCGATTGAAGATATCCCAGAAGAACCGACCTTACCAAAAGAGGTTGATACGGACAGACTTGAAGAGCTAAAGGCCAAAAGCTCTTGGCGTGAATTGCCGCAAGTACCGAAAGTCTCCTTATCTTCCTTAGCTAAAGAGGAAGTTTCTATAGATGAATTAAACGAAACACCTGAAACTAATTTCAAAGCACTTACTATAGAAGAAACGGATCAAAAGATTCCTGATTTGACGAATGAGCCTTCCAACAAGCCGTATGACATAGTCAAAGAAATGCTCCGGCGAAAGCTGCGAAGAAGGAAAAAGGAAGAAGAGCGACAGCATTCCCCGGATTCTTCCTCTTAAAGCTAGTTTGATCCAGCGTAGGTACGGACCAGATTAGTCGGATCACTGCCCTCCACTGAAAGGGGGTGATGGTTTGCGGTCCTTGATGCAATACATTTTAGCCCCATTTTCGTGGGGCTGGTTATTGCTTTGTTTAACCACTGGTTAGACGATCACGATCCTTGAAAATTGAATAAACACTCCTACCTGCGAAGATGGCGCCCTTCACAGATAGAGTGTTACTGCTTAACAAATAAATTTTTGTTTCTATATAAATAAAAGCAGTAAAGAAAGAGCCATCCTTTTTCAGAACAGCTCTTCCCTATCAAATAGATGACTATAATTTTCTTTGTCCAATTTGTGCAGCACCGATAGCACCGGCATATTGCGACAGCTCATTGGTATGAACTGGCGCGTGTACATACGTGGACAAGACTTCCGCAAATTGAGTACTACGGGAAAGTCCGCCGGTGAAGAGAACTTCTTCTCCACGTTTTGGCCGCAGCTTGGAATATTGACTACTGATACGTTTGGCGATTGAATGCAGAACTCCGCAAGCTATGTCTTCCCTTTTTTCGCCTTTGGAAATTAGACCGATAACCTCTGATTCTGCGAAAACAGTGCACATACTGTTGATGGTTACTGGTTCACCAATTGAAGCAAATTGGTCTAATTTAGTGATATCTTCGCCTAAGGTTCGCATCATCACTTCAACGAAACGACCCGTTCCTGCTGCACAGCGATCGTTCATGTTAAACTCAACCACGGTTCCCTTGCCGTTTAGCTGAATGGTTTTGCAGTCTTGCCCACCGATATCGATAACCTGCTTAATGCCTGGCTGTAAATACTCGGCCCCTTTTCCATGGCAGCTGATCTCGGTAATGGCCAGATCGCTGTCGATCAGTTTACGGCCATAACCTGTGGTGATTAGCTTACTGTTCGCATCGGTCAGCTGGTACTTTTCAATAAAACGAGCCAGGATTTCTTCCATCGCACCTCGGGGATTGCCGCCTGTTGGAATCAGATATTTATCCAGTAATTGATCCGCCGAGAAAAGAACCCCTTTGGTCGTGGTGGAACCAGAATCCATGCCTATATAGAACATGCTTTTTCTTCCTCTAACATTTCGATAAAGGCTGTTACCCGCGTGTTAATCTGCTCAATATCGGAAGTAGAATAGTCGGTTTCCAAATATAGGTATGGGGTATCCTTTTCTTCATTCAGGTATCGTTTGATCTTCAGCGACTCAACCGAGAATGGAATGCAGTTTTGCAGGACCATATCGATTACTCCATCAACTTGATAGTCATCCACCATTTGACTTAACAGGTCTTTTCTTGGCTGGTTGTTGGACATGCAGGCACAGCCGATATTAATATATTTGTCCACTAAAGCTTGGTAAACGTCTGCGGTATCTTCTTCCACGAGTCGTTCTACTGCTTTACTTACCGTACAATTTTCGAAAGCCACTACAATTCCGCCGTTGTCTTCAATGGCTTTGATGACTTTTTCGGTCACGCCGCCCATAGGAGAACCCGTGATGAGAATCCGTGGTTTTCTAGGCAATGATTTACCGGCTTCATAGCCTTCTTTTACTTTATCGGTGGTTTCTTCCAGCATTTGAATGACTTCTTGTTTATCGAATTTGTATTGTGACCCATACATCACCTGGAAGATTTCGGTTCCGCTGATAGCTGGCGGGTTCAGCTGTCCTAAGCGATAAAAGTTTTGTTTGGCACGACGTTCGCGATTTTTCATTTTAATCGCTTCTTGAATTTGTTCTTCGGTAATCGTCACACCGAAGAAGTCTTCTAGTTTTTCTTTGAAATTCACTAGTTCGCTGTACCAGAGCTTTTTGCTGGCTTCGCTGTCACGGTTATGAGGCAAATGCATCAAGTACGTGTCCTTAAATTCTTCCATGTATTCGTACATTTTTTTCTTACCATCGCAAGTAGTTTCGCCTACCACCAAATCAGAGAAATAGAAGTATGGACACTTATCGGTCTTACCGAAGCCATAGCTCGACTTGATTAAAGGACATAAATTTCGCGGCAAATCTTCCTCTGCATCTGGAATGGTTTCGTCTGAGGTAGAACACAGACTAATTTGAATGGCACCGCTGGCCATTACCAGCTCTTCGGGCATAAAGGTACAATAAACACCAACAACTGCTTGACCCTGTTCCTTCAAGTTCTTCACGGTTAGAAATCCTTGCCGTCGTGCTTCACCGAATTCGTCAAATACTTCAGGTAATTCTGTTCGTAGTTCCATACTTCTTTTCCTCCTTTTTTTACTTCGTTGTTAACACTGTTTCTTTGTTTTCCTTCGTTTGCTTCAAGTCAACGCCATTAACCTTGCAGGTAACCATGCTGGCAACAACACCGCCGTTCAAATTCACTGCGGTACGTCCCATATCAACTAATGGTTCGATGGCAATAAAGACGCCTGCCAAGCCAACCGGAAGCCCTAAAGCGGATAGTGAAATAATGGTCGCCACGGTTCCGCCACCGCCAGTACCCGCGATCCCAAATGAGGTCATGGCAATCATAAAGGCTGCGTAAAATAGAAATGATGGCGACAAAGGATTAATTCCTTGAGTGACCGCTACGATTGCAATAATAATCCCAGGATAAAGACCGGCACAGCCGTTCATTCCCATGGAAGTCGCAAATGACGCACTTAAGCTTGAAATCCCTTTAGGAATCCCCAGCTCTTCTTGCATTTCCAAATTCATCGGCATGGAGCCCGCACTTGATGAAGTGATAAAGGCAAAAGACAGAACTGGCAAAGCTTTTTTCAAGTAGCGAATTGGCGACATACCGCAGGCTGCCATAATTCCTAATTGAATGATGAACTGAATCAGCATGGCCACATAGCAGGCCACAAAGAATTGCGCCAGCTTCCAAACTGCTGATAAATCATTGTTCACAACGGTTGTAGTCATGATAGTCAACACAGCATACGGTGCAAAGGATAGAAATAAACGAACCACTGACATAACAATCTCGTAAATGCTGTCCATTCCCCGGCGGAACAAATCCGCTTCTTTTGGTTTTTTATCCTTAATACGCAGATAAGCGACACCGATGAACAAGGCGAAAATGACTACGCCTAAGGTTGCACTTGCTCGTTGGCCAGTTAGATCAAAGAACGGGTTCGATGGGAAAATTGCCACGATCTTTTGCGGCAAGGATAAGGTGTGCTCCCCACCGGCTACATAATTTTTTTCAATATCGTTCGCAGCACTTAAAGCCGACTGACTGATGTTGAAGGTACTTCCGTCAATATTTGCAAAGTAACCCGTCGCAATTCCAACAATTCCCGCGATTCCGGCTGTAACAATTAATGTGCCAACAATCGTAACACCAATTTTTAATACGTTGGTTTTAATTTCGATTTTCGTGAAGGCTAAGATGACACAGACCAAAATCAGCGGCATTGCGATCATTTGCAGCAGCTTCACATAGATACTGCCGAACATGCCGATCCAATCAGAGAAGACTGCACCCTCTGCTGAAGAGAACAGCTGGTTGAACACAAACCCTAAAATAATTCCTAATACCAACGCAAAAACAACCCGTTTAGAAAAAGGGACTTTTTTCCTTTTCAAATAAATGAGTCCATAAATAGCAGCCAGCATAACAATAAACGACAAAGCAATTAACATGTTTACACTCTCCTAAATAGTTTTTAGGAAGTCTACCCCTTGTCACTTCAACAAGATTTCATTTAAACATCCAGACACGACAAAAAAACATACACGAATCGTATGTTTTCCCTCATATCCTAAATTTTGTGACACCTATCACATAAAAGCGCACACAAAAAAACAGCTTGAAGGAAAGACGATCGACTTCACTAACTTAGAACCTCTAAGCGTATGACTTACTCAAAGTCAAAAACGTTGATGTAACATCTTTCCCACCTGCCTTTTGCTAAATGAAAATCTTCATCCAAAGTATAACCGAAAAGCCTGACAAATGGCAATCAGTCATTAGGATTTGATGAGACAATTCACAAGTGGCTGACACCCCAGAAAAAACTGATGTTTCGAGGTATTTTTGGTCGATAATAGGAATCTTATTTGTAAAATTGGATTACTTTTTTAGTGAATTCTTTGAAAAAGAGACTCAAAGGACTGATTGACACCACCTGTTCAAGAATGTACACTTAGTTAAAATTAGATGAATAATTTTTGAACAAACAATGAGAAAAGGGGTATTTATCTATGGGGAAGAATAAATTTTTGAAAAAGTTGGCGGTACTTGGTGCCCTAACGTTATCTGGGATCGTACTAACCGCTTGCGGCAACAACGATGATGCAGCCACTGGTGACAGTGATAAGGCTTCAGCGGATGATGTTCGAGTAGTAAAAATTGGTATTGGGAATGCCTACAATCCATTTTGTTATTTAGACGAAAACGAAGAGCTGGCAGGTTACGAGTATGAAGTATTGAAGTTGGTCGATGAAAAACTTCCACAATATGAGTTCAGCTATGAACCAACAGAATTCTCTAACATCTTGGTGGGTCTGGATACTGGCACTTATGATATGGGTGTACACGGCTTTGGTTGGAATGAAGACCGTGCCAAAAAATATCTTTACTCTGAAACGCCTAGTGTAACCACTGGCGGCTACGTGATCTTAGGTGCTGAAGGCAAGAATTTTAAGACCTTGGATGATTTAGCTGGTAAAAAAGTCCAAGTAAAAACTGGCGGAAATGTGTCGAACCTATTGGAGGCTTACAACAAGGAAAATCCTAAAAAAGCCGTTGAAATTGTTTATGAAGATTCAGAAAACGAGCAAATCGTCAGCAATCTGACGAACGGGGTTTACGATGCTTATATTAATGAAAAAATTGATGCAGACCAATGGGTGAAGCAATTTGACGGGTTAGAACAATATGGCTCAAACATCTTTGGCGACAAAGCTGATTCTGGCTGCTACTACCTGTACAATAAAGACGATGAACAATTAGAAAAAGATGTCAGTGCTGCGCTGAAAGAATTGCATGAAGAAGGCAAAACCGGCAAGCTCTCCACTGAATACTTGGGTGAAGATTATACAAAATAAGAAGCTTTAGGGAAAAGGATGTAAACTATGAGTTCTAACTTTTTTTCTTGGGAACGCTTTGTTCACGTCTTTCCGCAGGTGCTGCAAAAACTCCCAGTAACCTTCCAAATTGTTGTCATTGCGACAATTATCGGTGTGCTGCTGGGAACGCTGCTTGCGGTGATTCGTATCAAACGAATTCCCGTTTTAAATCAGCTGGCCTATTTGATGATCTCCTTTTTCCGTGGAACACCGGCGCTGGTTCAAATGTTCATTGTGTATTATGGAATGCCCTTGTTATTCCGCTCTTACTTAAACATGGATTTGAGCGGTGTAAACAAGATCTTTTTTGTATTTATTACCTTTGGACTGAACCAGGCTGGTTATATGGCGGAGTTGATCCGGGCGTCCATCTTGTCCGTTCCGATTGGGCAGACGGAAGCAGGCTATTCGGTGGGCTTAACCGGCTGGCAAACCTTCTATCGGATCGTTTTCCCCCAAGCACTGAAGGTCGCAATTCCTGGGCTGGAGACATTGTTTGTCATGCTGCTGCAGGATACGGCTTTGGCTTATATGATCGGTGTGGCCGACATGATGGGAAAAGTGCGAATGATCGCAGCTACTACTCGGCATTCGATTGAAGGCTATATTGGTGTAGCAATTATTTTTGCCGCTATCAGTCTAATTTTAGAAGGTATTTTTGCTGTGGTTAATCACAGATCCAGCAGAAGAAAGAAGGTGGTTGCATGAACTTTCAACTGAATTATTTTCTTGAATGTTTGCAGGCCAGCTTTATGAAGATTCCGGTTAGTCTTGGTATTGCGGCAACTACTTTGTTCATCGGTTTGCTGATTGGTACACCGATCGCCTTGATTCGAATCTTTCATGTGAGGGTGCTGGACCAGTTTTTCACAGTTGTCATTGCTATTGTTAAGGCTATCCCGGTCAATTTGATTATTTTGATTGCTGGACTGTGGTTTAATAGTAATTTTAATGCCATTGCCCAGTCATTGGGCTGGAAGATTACCGTTTCTGAAGTGGATAAGATTTATGTGGCGGTTTTTGCTTTGTCGATTGCAGCGATTGCCTTGCTTTCTGAGTCTGTTCGTGGGGCGTTGATGTCTGTAGACAAGGGCCAATATGAAGCCGGCTATACGGTGGGCTTAAGCAAGTTCCAAACCTTTTACCGTATTATTATGCCGCAAGCCTTTTTAGTATTGGTTCCGACCTTGATCGGAAATATCAATTCCTTGGTGAAGCTGTCTGCCCTGGTTATCTTAGTTGGGGTTCAGGATGTGTTGAACGCTGGACTAAAGATTGCGAGCATTTACTACTGCTACCTGGAGGCTTATGTGGCTGCGGCCTTGATCTACTGGGGCATCAGTCTGATTTGTATCCAATTAGGAAAATTAGCTGAAGAACGTATGGGACGTTATAGAAGGAGCCAAGCATGATAGAGGTTAAAGATGTCTATAAGAAATTTGATCGTCATGAAGTGCTGAAGGGCGTAAGCTTGAAGGTAGAGACTGGCGATGTAATTGTTATTCTTGGTGTCAGCGGTTCAGGGAAAACCACCCTGCTGCGCTGCATCAATTTTTTGGATAAAGCGGACAGTGGTACCTTGACTATTGCTGGAGAGACAGTGGATTTGAAGCATGCATCGAAAAAGGAAATTTTGACTGTTCGCAAGAAAACGGCGTTTGTTTTCCAAAATCATAATTTATTTAACAATAAAACTGCACTGGAAAATGTTATGGAAGGCCTGGTTATCGTTCGTAAGGTGCCTAAAGCAGAAGCTGAAAAACGAGCAAAAGAAGCCTTGGACAAGGTTGGATTAGCTGAAAAATATGACTCCTACCCTTCCCAATTATCAGGTGGACAACAGCAACGTGTAGGTATTGCTCGCGCGATTGTACTAAATCCTGAGATTATCATGTTTGACGAACCGACTTCTGCGCTTGATCCGGAGCTGGTGGGCGAAACCTTGAAGATCATGAAAAAAATTGCGGACGAAGGCGTCACTATGATTGTGGTTACTCACGAGATGGCCTTTGCTTCTGAAGTAGCCAACAAGGTGATTTTTATGGATGAAGGCGTCATTGTCGAGGAAGGACCGCCAGAGGAAATCTTCTCAAATCCAAAAGAAGAACGCACACGTCGCTTCCTGAAACGGATTTTGCCGGAATCGATTTAAGAAAAGAGGAAAAGCATGTCACAAGAACTTTTAGTTTTGGATGCAGCTTTTGTAGAAAAACACTTAGATATGAAGGCCTGCGTTGACTTAATGACCGAAACATTAATCAATGTTGAAACGGGTGAAGATGTTCAATACTTGAGAAAAGCGATTAAAATGCCTAACGATAACATTTTAGGCTTAATGCCAGGTTACTCCAATGCTGGCTACTTTGGAACGAAAATCTTAAGTGTTTACCTGCAAAATAGTCAGGAGGGCTACCCCTCCCATCAAGGACAGATCTTAATTTTTGAAAAGGAGCATGGTCAGTTAAAGGGCATCGTGGACGCCACTTCTGTAACCAAGCTGCGCACTGGTGCAGTCAGTGCCGCTGCCAGCAAGGTATTGGCGAATCCTGATTCTAGCAAACTGGCTTTATTGGGTGCTGGTGAACAAGGTGAATCTCACCTTCAAGCCCTGTTGATCCAGTTTGCGTTAACAGAGGTTACCGTTTGGGATAGAGATTTTGAACGGGCTCAGCGGTTTGCTGAAAGAGAGAGTACGAAGCAGCAGATTGCCATTACTGCCTGCCCTACTAGTCAAGAAGCAGTGCAGGATGCTGACATTGTTTGTACGATCACTCCAGCCAAAACACCGATTATTGAAGCCGCTTGGCTGAAGCCTGGCGTTCATATTAATGCAGTGGGGGCTTGTACCGCCGACACCCGTGAGCTAGCAACCGATATTGTGCAGCAAGCCCGTTTTTTTGGTGACAATGAGGAATCCGTCCTACATGAAGCTGGTGATTTTCTTATTCCACTTAATGATGGCGCGATTACCAATGAGCACTATTTAGGAACCATCGGCCAGGTAATGCAGGGAACGGTTCCTGGCAGATTAACTAAGGAAGATATCACTGTTTTCGAAGCACTGGGAATGGCCGTTGAAGATCTTGCGGTAGCCAATTACTTGTGTCAGCTTGCGAAGAATCAACAGGAATAAGGTGAAAAAATGGATTGGCAAAAAAACTATCGGCAGCAGTTCCCTGTTGCCCAGCAATGTATTTACTTAGACAATGCCTACGATTGCGGCGGCACAACCATCGCCAGAAAAGCCCCAGAAAAATACTTCAACGATTGGGAGTATGGTGCTGTGCGCAATGAACGCGGCGGTCCTGGCCGGGCAACATTGTTTAAAACACTGGATGCCACTCGCGAATTATTAAATCAATTAGTTGGCGGATTGGGAGCTGAACAAATCGCCTTTACTAGAAATACCAACGAAGGCATTAATGCAATTTTACAAGGCTTCGATTTTCAGCCTGGCGACAACATCGTTACCAGTCGACAGGAACACCCCTCTGTCTTGATGCCCTGTTTGAATGCTGCCAGAACTCGCGGTGTTGAAGCCCGAGTCGTTCCTGCTAGAGAAGATGGACAGGTTTTAATTGAAGAGCTGACTGCTGCCGCTGATGATCAGACTCGTATGATTTTGGTCAGCCATGTACAATCAGCGACTGGTTACCGGATCGATTTAGAGAAGCTGGGCCGCTGGTGTCATGTACGGGGGATTTTCTTGATCGTCGATGCCATTCAGAGTTTGGGCTTACAGCCTTTTCTGGCTCAAAAATGGCATGTTGCTGCTGTTTCTGCAGCCTCTTATAAAGGCCTTTGCGGTATTAACAGTACAGCCTTTACGTATTATCATCCAGATTTGTTGAAACACATTTGGCCTGTTTATACGGCAGCCAATTCTTATATTCATATTGAAGAAGCTGAAGGACAGTATTCCTTAAGCTGTTCAGAGGATACTAAGGCTGGTAAGATGGAGAACAGTTCTTTAGACAATTTGGGGATTTATGTTTTGCATGATGCACTGCAGGAAATCCTGACTATCGGACCTGATACGATTTGGCAGCATATTCGTGTTCTTTATGATCAGCTGCGTGCCGGATTAGTCGAACTAGGCTTTGAAGTAGTTACACCGGAAAAAGAAGCTGCTCATTGCGGCATCGTGTCGCTAAAAACTGATCAGCTGCAGAAGATGTTCGATTATTTCCGCAGCAACAATGTTTGCTTGAGTGTTAGTGCAGATCAGTTTATTCGCTTTTCATTGGGTGCTTTTAATAACCAGGGCGATATCGATCAGCTTTTGGCCATTGCAAAAGAATGTGACATTCGATGAGGCCTAGAGGGAGATGCCGGGTTGGGGCCTGGTGTCTTCTTTTTTTGAGGCATAGGAAAATGCCGATGACTTACCCGTCGCCGGCATATAACAATTATTTTGTTTTTTCTTTTGAACTCATAAAAAAGTGTCGGTACATGGCTTCACCACGTTGCTGCGCATTGAAGATCCCTTGGATGGCATTATAAACATCTGATTTGTCACTGCGGGTTAGCAGTTTAGAGCCTGTTAATGAAATATACATATCGGTAAGTTCTCTTTTTGTATGGTTACGGATTGTTTCTTCTTTAGTTTCTGTTTTAAAAATTTTTTTTACTTCTTCTTCAGTGTATTGCTTTTCACTGACTTCACCAGGATTATTGAACATTTTAGAAGTACTGGTAGTTTTAGGAACATAAGGCGCGTCAGGCTTATCCGCATTTTTCAATTTGGCTCTGTTTACCTTGTAAAACAATGCTAAAATTTGGTCCATGTCTTCCAGCTCAAATTTATTCTCCAATTCCTTTAATTTTGGACGGACTGGAGCAGTACGACTGGCATCAGCTAAGGCTTGCATGAATTCTTCCAGAAAGGCTTGGTTAGATTTGAACATCGGGCTTCACTCCTTTTACTGAGAGTATAGCATGGTACCTCCTATTCAGTTCAATATGTTTTTGATTTAGCATAAAAGATGCCGATGACTTACCGGTCATCGGCACATAATGATTATTTTACTTTCTCCCAAGGTCTCTCTATATAGTTTCGATAGATAGCTGCTCCACGTTGCTGCGCATCAAAGAGTCCTTGGATACTGTTGTAAATATTTGATTTATTACTGCTAGTTAGTAGTTTAGTCCCTGTCAGAGAAACATACATATCGGTTAGTTCTCTTTTTGTATAGTTGCGAATCGTTTCTTCTTTGTTTTCTGTCTTAAATATCTTTCGCACTTCTTCTTCGGAGTACTGTTTTTCAATGACCTCTGCTGGGCGAGAAAGCATTTTGGACGTTTTAGAAATATGAGAAGTGACTGGTTTATCCGCGTTTTTTAATCTGGCTCTATTCACCTTGTAAAACAGGGTCAAAATTTGATCCATATCTTCCAAATCAAATTTATTTTCCAATTCCTTCAATTTTGGACGGACGGGAGCAGTACGACTGGCATCAGCTAAAGCTTGCATGAAATCCTCAAAAAGAGTTTGGTTAGTCTTAGTCATCGTCCTTCACTCCCCTTGTACTTGTAAACTTATTTTACATAATTTTTCTTACAGATTCAAATCGGATAGCCTCTTTAGAAACTCTTTTGTGATTTTTGGGTACGTATTTTTCGATACA
This sequence comes from Candidatus Enterococcus ferrettii, assembly GCF_017377655.1. Lineage (GTDB taxonomy): Bacteria > Bacillota > Bacilli > Lactobacillales > Enterococcaceae > Enterococcus_A > Enterococcus_A ferrettii. The sequence continues at coordinate 73,345 of NZ_JAFREL010000083.1, read as the reverse complement.
TGTAAATTACCCAATTTATTTTCTGCAACGGCTCTAGTAACAGCTACATAATTGTTCGTAAAACTCTCAAATACATAAATACATTGATCAATATTTAGTTTACCCAATTCATTTCTTAACTTTTCAATCACTTCGTCATACCTAACCTGCCCCCGAATAAGTGTATAGAATATGCCAATCAATTTAGGATTTTCTCCGAAATAATGCTTAAATAGATACGCATCCTGATGATTAGTACAGTATTTGGCATGGATTTTAGAAATGATTCCGATATAATGCATGATACCTTTAGCACTGATCGAATCGACAATGGTTGGAATTAGATAACCATCGGAGATCAGAAAAGCACTTTGAGTAATGACACTGCTGTTGGGTGGACAATCCATTAACAAATAGTCATATTCAGGCAGTTTGTCCTCAATATTCCGAATTAGCTTCGCTAAAATAGAGAAATAACGTATATCCTTTCCCATGCTCATATTTAGTTCATCTAAGCCAACATTTTCTCGATAGTACAAACTCGATGCCACAAAATCCAACCCTTCTTCGTATTGACTAATCAAATAATCCAGGTCAAATTGCACGTCTAAATTATAGCCCTTGCGCACATTATCAATCGAAAGATCGTAAACATAGTTCAGGGTTTGCTTGGGTTCAAGATATTCCAGCGAGCGTTCCTTGTCCTCCTTCTTAATACAAATCTCGCTGAGAGAACTTTGGGGATCTAAGTCCATCAGTAAAACCTTCTTACCTAGATCCTTCAGGCACTTCCCTAAAAATAAGGTACTCGTTGTCTTGCCGACGCCGCCTTTATAGTTACCAATAAAGATTTTTTTCATGATATCCTCCTATTGTCGCTTTTTATGTCTCATAAATAAGATACGCAAACAGAAGTATTATGATTAAAAAAAAGCCATCAACCACTATAAGCGGTTAATGACTTCGTCAACATTTTTTATCGTTACTGAGATGGTGCCATCGGGATTATTGATGAACTCGATCAGCTCTGGGTTACGATAGACTTCCAAAGGTACGATCAATTCGATTCCGTTAGAAAGCTTTAGTTTTTGTTTGCCGTATTTCTTTTCGCTAATTTCTCTAACTTCTCGAGGCATTGGGGCTTGATCGACATAACCTTTTTCCACAACCTCTTCTTGAAACGCTAACTGGGCAGAGATATTGTCTTTGAAGACCCGTTGAGAAACTTCCTTAGCGTCTAATTGTCCGTTTTCTTCTACTAGTTCGTAGACGGCCTCTTTAACATCAGCTACGACATCATGTTTGGGACTTTCGAATTTAGCACCGATTTGTTCAGCCACCTTTTTGATGACCTTGACACTTTCTTCTAAAGAAGGTGCCGGCTCACTTTCGATGACCTCCGTTGAAAAATACAGCCGTTTTTCTCCTGAGAAAGGATATTTTTTCTCGATCAATTCAAAGCTTAGATTGTCTAGATTCACAGTCAAGCCTTCATCAGCTTTTTGTGTCTTTCCAGAAAGAATTGCCCGATGCAGAATTAATTCATTATTCAGGCCAGCATCATTGGAATCCACCAAATGAGTGTAGCCTTCATGATAATTGACTTTCAAGAAAGCCAGATACAGTTGGGTATCCTCTTCATACAAAGCAATAAATACATCGGCACTAGGTGCTTCTTCACTTTCCTGATAGGCATTGTACCAGCGTTCTACGATTTTCTCACTAGATGGTAAAAAATCGTGCTGAGCCTGGCGACTAAGCTGAGCAAACTCAGAGTCTTCTGCTAAAATTCCTGTTTTCGTTTGGGCAGAGGACAGCTTTTGAATTTTCTTAGTCAGGTATTCGCGAACAAACTCTTTGGTTAGATCCAGCTCCTGCTGGCTGTAAATCGGATTGCCGGTTTCCCGGTCAATAATATGCAGTGCTGCTTTTTTTAAATAAATATCCATGATTTTCCTACTTCCTAATTACTGACTTAGTCATCATACACAAGAAATAGGAAAATTGGCAAGTTTTATTTTTGGGCAGCTAGAACGCCATCTTCCATGCGGTAAATTTGATCGCTCCATTTGGTCATTCGCTCATCGTGGGTTACCATTACAATCGCCTTATTTCGGTTATGAGCTTCTTTGGCTAGCAGCTTAACCACATCAAAGGCATGATCCGAATCCAAGCTGGCTGTTGGTTCATCCGCTAGAATTAAGCTTGGTTCATTAAACAACGACCGAGCAATTGCTACTCGCTGACGTTCCCCACCAGATAAAGCCTTAGGAAATTGTTCCCGCAGCTCCCAAATATCCAATGACTTCAACAGATCCTCAATTTTCTCCGCATTCTTTTGCTTTTCAATCCGTTCGACTAATTCAAATTGTTCCTTTACCTTAAGAAAAGGAATTAAATTAGAGCTTTGCAGGATAAAGCCGATTTCCTTAAAACGGGCCTGAGATCGTTCCTTCTCTCCCATATGAGTAAAGTCCTGCCCATTAATCTCGATGGTGCCGCTGGTAGGTGTTTGCAGACCGCCAGCAATTGTCAGGAAGGTACTTTTCCCGGAACCAGAAGGACCAATCACGCTGATAAATTCTCCCCCATGAACCGTGAAATTGACACCTTTTAAGGCGGTAACTTCAGTATGTCCTTGTCCAAATTTCTTCACGGTATCCTTCATAACTAAAATTTCGTTGTTCATGCTATTCTCCTCCAATCGCGGTAACAGGATCGACCTTGGTGACGGTACGAATTGAGAACAGGCCGCCGACCATTGCCACAAGCACTAGGATAATACTATAAATTCCCCATTCCAGCCAATCTACGGCAAATGGCATCGCATCAGGTAATACCAAGCTGGTTAATTCACTGAACAGAACTGCCAGTGCTACACCGACAATCCCAACAATCAAGGATTGAGCTAAAATTGAACGAACCAAATAACCAGTTGAAACCCCTTGTGCCTTCATAACACCAAAAATGGCTGTTTTTTGCAGGGTCATTACGTACATAAAAATACCGATAATCGCTGCAACGACAACAAATAAGAAGTAAATCATCGCATCCAAGGTTAATTTTTCAGGCTTGTAACCAGGCAGGTTTTCGACAAATTCGTTGCTGGTTAATTTTTGCATTTCTTTTTGACCATCATCCGTTGTAATAGAAACTTGACTAGGTGTTTTATCCTTTACAACAATGGCACTGATAGGCTTTTGATCCTCACTGGCAAAAGGCTGTGCGCCGTATTTTAAGCTCGTGTAGCCTTCTAAATTCATATAAACCACTGGTGCGATCATATACGTAGTTGCTGGAACAACTCCGACAATCTTGAATTCTTTGCCGGCTCCCAGTTTGACGGTTTGATTCAGTTTGAAGCCGTCGTTTTCCAAGTTTTCGGAAATAACAATTTCATCCTTGGCTTTTACTGAACGGCCGTCCTTGATTTTCGGTACGATAAAGCTGTCGCTGTCTGCACCAAAAATAGAAACATTGGTTTTATTATTGCTGTTGCTGCGCTCCATTGCTGAAGAAAAAATTCCTACTGCGGCTTTGTCAGAAGCATCCACCCGTTCTAGGTCGCTTCGAGTTAACTGAGAGGCACTGGCGATCTTGTTGCTGTCTTCAGATAAGATTACTGTTTTGGCCTGCCAGTCATCGATGGCTTGACGGTTTCCTTGAGCTAGTCCATTGGCTAACCCTGATAATATAAAGACCACATAAGCAACCAAAAACATGATGCCGATGATTAATCCATAACGCAATTTTGAATAGCGAATCTCTTTCCATGCTAAATACATAGGTGTCATCCTCTCCTTTACTTTTGCTATCTTACTCTCAAAGTGACATAATGTCACTTGATTTGCTCATGTGCTATAATATCAAGGAAAGGCCACGTTAACTCACCCACCTTTAGGTTCGAATGCAGGTACTTTTTCCCAGCAGGCTTGCTAAGATCATTATTGTCAGCAACGCTAATTTGGAAGGGTATGCATTCTGAGGACTTGATCAATCATTGATTTTACTGGATTTGTTTAACCAGGGAATCGATTGTAAGAGTCGAATGGGGAAAATCGTGGTATGATACAGTCGCTGAATAGACTAAGTCAGGAGGAATTGCTTTGCCTAAATCGACCTTTAATAACCTGCCACTTGAGCGGCAACAGCAGATTCGCGAGCTGCTCTTAACCATCTTTTATGAAAAACCGGTTAGTCAGGTGAAAGTAAGTGATATTGTTGCTGCTTTGAAGATGTCCCGCGGGATTTTCTATAAATATTTCGAGGATTTGAATGATGCCTATGATTATGTGATTCATTATTACGCTGGAAAGATTCATGGTGAAATCATTGAGTATATCACTCATCACGAAGGAGATTTTTTTCGAGGCATTGAAGAGTTTCTGCTATTGGCTGCAAAGCTGGAGGAAGAAGATTTTCGTTACCAGGAAATCGTGCTTTTAACGCAAAACAGCTACCTGTTTTCCTATCGCAATGAGGCGAGCCACGGGCTGGCTTTGTGGCAGGAAATTTTGGAAAAGAATTCTTTTGAGGTTGACTCTGTCGAGGAAAGTATTAGTTTCATGTATTTTTCCATGAAGCTGGTCATTGATTCTCTCACGGATATGCTGGCTAATCAGTGGTCAGAAGCCGAGCTGGTGGAGGACTTTCGTTTTAAGTCTCACTGGCTGACAAAAGGGTTAGAAAAAAAACCTTAAGAGGTTTGACAACAGTCAGCCTCTCAAGGTTTTTTTAACTTAAACCATTACTTGATAAACCAATACGGCGATCACGCTGCCAATCATTGGTCCGACAATTGGTACCCATGAGTACGCCCAGTCAGAGCCGCCTTTATTGGCAATCGGTAAAATCGCATGGGCAATCCGTGGTCCTAAATCCCGGGCTGGATTAATCGCGTATCCCGTTGGTCCACCTAATGAAAGTCCGATAGCTAAGATTAAACCACCCACAGCTAAGACATTTACACCGCCTGCAAATTCATTTTGCGTGAAGGTTAACAGTCCTAACACCAGGACAAAGGTACCTAAGATTTCAGTCATTAAATTGGCCGGATAGTTGCGAATCGCAGGAGCTGTGGCAAAAGTGCCTAAAATGGCATCTTTGTCCTCTGTAACAGCCCAATGGGGTAGGTACGCCAACCAAATCAACGTTGCGCCTACAATAGCTCCGAGCATTTGCGCGATAATAAAGGGTACAATCAAGCCTACTTCTAAATTGCCGGTCATCGCCATTGCTATAGTAACTGCCGGATTCAAGTGTGCAGGTCCCATAAAGCCGGAAATGTAAACAGCCATCGCTACCCCCATCGCCCAACCAAATGCAATAACAATCCAGCCGGAGCCCTGTGCCTTGCTTTTGTTCAAATTAACTGCGGCACAGACACCGCTGCCTAGAACGATTAAAATCATCGTTCCAATAAATTCACCAAAAATTTCTGCCATATCTCCTGTCATCTAGTTCATCCCCGCTTTCAATTCTGACAAATCCGACTCAGCGATTACGGCATCCAATTCATGCTGCTGTCTTTGTTTTTCAGCTTCATCCCAAGCTAGATACTCCGCCATCGCGTCAACAACTGGCTGCTTCAGGTTATCCAATGTGTCTCGTTCAAAAAGAATATGGTTGGTGCGACGCATCAAATAATCCGCCGGCGTCAAGCTCAACTCTGCTTCCAAGGCATAGCGTAAGCGGCCGGACTCAGCAGCTGACAAACCTGGGAAGGGTTCTTCTTGTGCTCGCTTAAAGATTTCTTGCGCGTTGCTTCCATAAAAATCAGCAATGTAGCGAGCCTCCTCTTCTGGCAAACCAGCAGAAACCCCTTGCTTCGTTAACATTTCAACGTGTTCATCCACCTTAGCTGGATCAAAGTGACCGCCAGAAACGGGATAATGTTTTGAATCAATGACTTCTATCTCTTGGTTGTATTCGTCTTTCAGCAGCTGTTGAATCAATTTCATCGCCCCAGCAGCCATCTTGCGATAATCGGTGATTTTCCCACCTGATAAGGTAATGAGTCCATCTTCCTCACGCTCCAACGAGCTTCCGCGAGATACTTGTGAAGGAGACAGCTCTTTCTCACTGCGACTATTTTCTAAATGGTTTAATACATGCTCCACTTCATCACGAGAAGCCGTTTCCGCTCTATAACGTGTCACAACCTCAATGACTTCATCAAAGCTTTTTTCAGAAATCGATCCGTTATCACCGCCGTTGTAGTCAGAACCAGCATTGCCCATTAACAGCGGGCGCAAACCTGCCCAGCTGGCTTCGATATCATTCAAGGTAAGCTTTGCTTCTGGATAGCGATGATTGATAACATCCAGCAAGTAATCAACATCTTCTTGCGTAACCTTTGGATCCTCAAAGTCACCATTATAATCGGTATCTGTAGTGCCAAAGTACGTTTTGTTTTCTCTTGGAATGGCAAAAACCATCCGTCCATCATGCTTGCCTGTATCAAAATAAGTTGGCTGTGGAACAGGCAGCTTATTACGATCCACCACTAAATGAACACCTTTTGTCGGGCGCATTTTGGGAACTACTGCCCGGGTAAAGTTTAGATTGCGAACCTTATCCACCCAAGGACCGCTGGTATTAATAACTAATTTTGCTCGAATTTCAATGGTTTCGCCGGTTAATAAATCGCGGGCTTTTACGCCGACAATTTTTTGATCTTCGTATAAAAATCCAACCGCTTTCATCTTGCTGACCATGTAGCCCCCGTCATCCGCTGCTTGTTTGATGTTTTCAATCACCAAACGCGCATCATTATTACGAAAGTCCAGATACACACCGGCTCCTTGAAGTCCTTCTTTTTTCAAGTAGGGTTCTCTTTTTAAAACCTCCTCTGGATCAATTACATAATTCTCAAAGGAGGTGCCTGTGACGTTGGCTAATTTGTCATAAAGATCCATCGCTATTTTGACTGAAAACATCGTATACGTTGTGGGACCTTCATCGTCATAAATTGGCAGCAGCATCGGATCGGGTTTTGGAATATGGGGGGCAACGCTTTGAATAACCGCCCGTTCAGTAACGGTATCAGCCACTACCTCCACATCGAAATTTTTCAAGTAGCGGATGCCGCCATGAACCAACTTAGTAGAGCGTGAAGAGGTTCCTTCTGCAAAATCCTGCATCTCGATTAAACCCGTTTTTACTCCAGAGGCAGCAGCTTGTAAAGCCACTCCGGCACCAGTAATCCCTCCACCGATAATCAGCAAGTCCAGCTCTTCCTGCTGCATTGCTTGAATCGTTTCTTTACGTGTATGAATAGAAAATGTCATCGTCTAACGCTTCCTTCCTTATTTAAACGCCTGTGTTGCTGCTACCGCTTTTTTCCAGCCGCTGTATAATTTTTCTCGTTCTTCTTCCTTCATTTTGCTTTCGTAGATTTTTCCTGCTTCATAAAATTCACGAATTTCATCGGTATCCTTCCAATAGCCGACTGCCAAGCCTGCTAAGAAAGCTGCGCCTAATGCAGTTGTTTCCAGGTTTTTCGCCCGTTGAATCGGTGTATCCAAAATATCTGATTGGAACTGCATTAGATACTCGTTCTTCGCTGCTCCGCCATCCACCTTTAATACTGGAATTTTGATTCCTGTGTCTTCTTGCATGGTATCGACAATGTCGCGAACTTGATAAGCAATTGATTGCAGCGTTGCTTTAATTAAATCATCACGAGTGGTTCCACGCGTTAAGCCAAACATGGCACCTCGAGCTTCTTGATCCCAGTAAGGAGCACCCAAACCAACAAAAGCAGGCACGACATAGACCTCATTTTTATTTTTCGAGCGTTTCGCTGCATCCTCGGAATCACTGGCTTTTTTCATCATCTTCAAGCCGTCTCGCAGCCATTGAATAGATGAACCGGCAACGAAAATACTTCCCTCTAAAGCATAGTAGACCTTGTCATTAATGCCGTAGCCAATCGTTGTCAGCAGGTTGTTTTTCGACAGCTGAGGTTCTTCTCCCGTATTCATTACAATAAAGGCACCTGTACCATAGGTATTCTTCACCATTCCCGGTTCAAAGGCCATTTGTCCGAATAAGGCAGCCTGCTGGTCACCAGCCATACCACTGATAGGAACCTCTGCTCCAAAGAAATGATAGCTTTGCGTGTGGCCATAGATTTCTGAATTAGAGCAAGCCTTTGGTAGCATCGAACGAGGAATATTTAATAAATCCAAAATTTCTTGATCCCAGTCCAGGTCATTGATATTAAACAGCATTGTCCGGCTTGCATTCGAATAGTCAGTTACGTGGGCCCCGCCATCTGTCAGCTTCCAGGTTAACCAAGTGTCAATGGTCCCAAATAGCAGCTCACCTTTTTCCGCCCGCTCTTGCGCTCCTTCTACATGATCTAAAATCCAGCGAATCTTAGTGGCTGAGAAGTAAGCATCAATGATTAAGCCCGTTTTCTTATGAATAAATTCACTGTGCCCTTCTTCCTTCAGCTTGTTGGCCAGAGGTGCTGACTGACGGGATTGCCAAACTACTGCATTGTAAATCGGACGACCAGTGTCTTTTTCCCAAATTACGGTGGTTTCCCGTTGATTAGTAATCCCAATTCCCTCTACTTGATCCGGCTTAATCCCTGATTCGATAAAGGCACCGGCGATCACCGATTGAACAGAATTCCAAATTTCATTCGCATTGTGCTCAACCCAGCCGTCGTTTGGGAAATACTGGGCAAACTCTTTTTGCGAGCTGCCGATTTGGCGCCCCTTTTTGTCGTAAATTACCGCCCGTGAGCTGGTTGTTCCTTGGTCTATTGCCATGATATAAGTTTTTGCTGTCATGATGTTTCTCCTCTCTATCTGATGCAAACGTTTTCCTTAACTGTGTTTATCATACAACGCTTTCAAAAAAACAAACTGTCAAAAACCAGCGAATTTTTACTTTCTGTGATAGTTTCTTTAAAAATAGCTGCTGCATCAAGGATTTTGATCCAGCAGTCTTTTTTAAACTTTTGTCTTTTTTAAACGGTAAATACAGGCTTTTATTTCCTTTAAATCATAAGCAGAAGCAAACTCCGAGAGTCGATAAATAAGCGGCTGTTCCAAATAATCCAGCTGATGGGTTTTCGTTGTGAGGATCAAATCGTAGCTGCGGTTGGCTTGATACACCTCAATTTGAATTCCGATAATCGGCCGCAAATCGCTGATTAGCAATTGGTAAAGCGGCTCCTTCCAGGAACCAGTCAAATCAAGACCAATTTGAAGATTGTCCAGCAAATAGAAATCAATCATGGACAGCACACTGGCATAATTTTGTGCAAGATACAAATGCAAGGTGTTTTCGCTATCGAAAGTCTGGTTCAGCTGCTGTAACGCCAAATCTGTCAGCTGATCTAACAGCTGGCTCAAGGCCGAGCCTAACAAATGCTTTTCTTTGTTTAGCATTTGGTCCCGTTGGTAGTGCTCGATTTTCCCTTGAAAAAAATAGATTTCATTGTGTATCTGAGCTAGATGGTACCCAATCTTCTTTTCCATATCAATTGGCAGTCGGCGTGGGCGATAATGCAAGAGCAGGGTCTCTCTTACGTAAACATCCACTACCGCAGTCGGCAGCTTCTTACTGCGCAATAATTCAAACCGATAGGCTTCATCTTCATCCAGCATATAATTAGAAACAAAGAACTCATAAAAGATCAGACTTTCACTCTGGGTGACTTCTAAAGAGGTCCGGCTAAAATACAGTGTCACCACATGATCAATTTTTTGGTACAGCACATTTTCCAAATAAGGGGTCATCAGCTTTTGAGTTTTCTTGGTTTGTGTTTTTTTAGCGGTCAATCGTTTACGAGTAATCCCCATCCATCGACAAATTTTATAGGCTGCTTCCCAAGAAAAGTGCGTTTCCAGCACCTGCTCCAGCGCGCGAATAAAGTTTTGATTTTCTGGTGTCAATTGCATGTATTCTGGCATTCGCTTGGGTAAAAAAGAATAAACTTGATTATAAAAATAGCGAATTTGTGCTTCCTCTCCCAAGAACTGGCCATTTTTTATTTGCAGACCAAACTCGGCCAATAGACGATTTAACTCTTTAATTTTACGAAAAACTGAGGACTCGCTAATCATCAGTTCATTCACCAATTGAACGATGGTAAATTCTTTATGCCGCAGTAAAAAATCCAAAATTTGATAGTTAATGCTGTCCGCAACAAATAGTTCCACAATATCATTCAGATTGTGTTCCGGTGGAATATGGAGAACTAAATCCGTCCCCTCGTAAAAGAGCCGTAAAGGAATCTTAGAAATTTGGCAAACATATTCCAAATCACTGACATATTGCTCAAAAGCATTACGCGACAATCCTACTTCTTTTCGTAATTCGGTTGCAGAAAACTGCCCTCCCTGCAGAATTAACTGGCGTAAAATCAGCAGCTGCAGCTGTTCCTTCTTGTCTAGAAGCTGCTCAATCCTCATGGCGGTCCTCAATTCTGGCAAAGAGCGTTTGTGGGGTGTTCAAAGCCGGATGGAAATATTCCTCGCTTTGCAGCAGCTGTTCTTTTGTCTCCTTTAGCCGGATGGCCGCTGCCAACCGATTAAGGGTCTCCAATACAGGCATTCTGCTTAACAGCTGAGCACCTAGCAGCTCCTTTGTCTCTTGATCAAAAATCATTTTGATTCGCTGTGTTTCCTTAGTAAACAGATGAACCGGCAGTTCTAAAGTCTGAGTCTCCAAGGTACCGGGATAAAAAATTCCTTCACTTTCAGTTAAACCAGTACTCCCTACATAATAATCAAATAAATAATTGCCAATTGTTCGCAAGGTTCCTGGATCAGCTTTTTTCGGGCCATTCAAATTCGCTGCAGCCAGCTTGGCTGTGCGAATCGCATTGTTTACTAACGAAATATACATCGCTTCACCTGTCGGCTGGAAGCTCACTTGAATGGCATCTCCCACCGCAAAAACATTGGTCCGGCTCGTTTGCATCCAGCGATCAACCTGAATAGTCCCATCATCGTTCAAAATCAGCGCTTTTTCCCATAAACTGTTATCGGGACGAGTGTTAGTCGCTACCAACACCAGATCGAAGGCAGTCTGTTCACCTGCAGCTGTCAGCAATACCTGCTCGTTTTTTTCCAACAAGTCTTCCACATAAGCATTCAAATGAAGCTGTACTCCAGCAGCTTGCACAGCCTCAACTAACGGTTGGGTCATCTCACTATCTAAATAACGAAAGAGCAATTGCGGATTGCTTTCAAACAGATGGACTTCTTTGTTTATAGTCTGTAATCCTTCTGCTATCTCTAGCCCAACTTGCCCAGCTCCAATCACTGCAACTTTTTGAGCTTCTGGCAGCTGGTTTAATAGCTGCTGCGCTTCGCCCTTTGTTTTAAAGCGCAAAATTCTAGCGCCAGGTCTTTCGTCTGTTGAACCGTAGCGAGAGAATTGTCCCGAGCCGGTGGCAATAATCAATCGATCGAAGGAAACGATTTCATTTGCTGCTACTTGCAATCTGCCTTCGTCTGTCAGTCCGACCACGGTTTGGTTGCATTGCACATCTATTTGATAATCAACGGTTAATTTTTGAAGAGTTATCCAATGCAGCTGATTCAAGTCAGCGATCTTATCTTGCAGCAGTAAGGAGAGGCTTCCAGGGATATACCCTATCTCCGGTTGTTTTTCCAATAGAATAATGTCAGCAAATGGATAATATTCACGGCTGGTTATTGCGGCCTGAATCCCCGCAAAGGACCCTCCTATAATCACAATTCTCATAAAAATTTCCTCATTTCTACTCCTACGAATATGATACCATGGGAACAAAAATCCCCCACACAAAATGCCCTAACAGCTGATTTGCAACCTAAAAAAAACCCGCTGCCTGTAAAAGACAGCGGTAAAAACTATTCATTCGATTTTAATGCGTCAATCATGTTGATATGCTTCAGCTTCACATGCGTAACTGCCATGACAATCAGCGTGAAAACAATCGTTAATCCACCAGAAATTACATAGGCTGTCCAGTGAATCACTAAAGGAAAAATGACATTTTCCATAGAAGCCTGCCGCAGAATAAAGGCTGTCAGCACGATGCCAACACCATAGCCCACCACAATTCCCAGCAGTGTAAAAATGACGTTTTCTCGGAAGATATACATAGTTACCTCTTTGTCAAAGAAGCCCAGCACCTTAATCGTCGACAGTTCACGAATCCGCTCTGAAACATTGATATTGGTTAGGTTATACAATACAACAAAGGCTAACAAACCAGACAACACCACGAAAATCAGTACAATGGCATCCAGATTCGCCATGGAATCTTCTTGCGTCTGAATTTGTTGCGAAACAAATGAGGTATTTACAACTTTCTCACTTGTCAATAACTCCTCAGACAGCTGGTTTTCCTGTTTCTCACTCATGCTTTTCGTTTGCAGGAAAAAAGCATTGGGCTGATAACTGTCATCGGTAATCGTTTGATAGTAATCCTTGGACATATATAAGAAATTACCAAGATAGTTTTCTACGATGTGGCTAATCTTCAGCTTGATCGGCTGCTGTTCACTGTCATAGATAGTCAGACTGTCTCCTTCTTTTAAATCAAAGAGCTCCGCCACCTTCTCAGTGATAGCCGCACCATGATCATCCAACCTGACTGTTTTCTCTTCCCTATTCCTCAAATGGACATAGTCAGCAAAATCCTTGCTGCTCTGAGGAACCATCATGGTTAGCTGCTGCGTGCCTTGTCCGCTTTGACGAATTTCGATTGCTTCATTGAAGCTTGGCAGAGAGGCAGTTACCTGTCCTTCTTGATCAAATACCGTTTCAACTGCTTGCCGATCTGCTGGATTATCTGCATCATCGGATAGCGTAACGATTCCCTGATAATCAATGATTGGGCCAAATTGTTTAGCCGTAACTGAACTTAATGAATCCTTCAAGCCTACCCCAGCAACCATCAACCCGGCACAACCGGAAATACCAATAATTGCCATGACCATCCGTGATTTATAGCGCAGCAGATTGCGATAGCTGACCTTTTGATTAAAGCTCAGTCGGGCCCAGAGTGGTTTGATATACTCTAAGAAAATCCGTTTGCCCGGTTTCGGTGCTTTCGGCTGCAGCAGCTGCGCTGGTTTTTCTCGCAAGTCCTTCATTAAAACTAGTAAGGCCGAGCCCAGACTAGCTAACACAAAAGCAATTGACGCCTGAATAATCGGGCGAGGCAAATAGTAAATATGGACCTGATCGAAGTTGTATCGTTCACTAGACAAAGCAAAAATAATTCGTGGTAAAGCCTCTGTTCCAATAACACTTCCCAATAAAATCCCAATCGCCGCAGCAGATAATGCATAGATAAAATACTTTTTTGAGATTTCAAACTTGCTGTAGCCTAATGCTTTTAAAGTGCCAATCTCCCGGCGGTTTTCCTCTACCATTCTGGTCATAGTGGTAAAGGTGATTAATGCCGCAATGAAGAAAAAGAAGACGGGGAAAACATTGGCAATTGCCGCAATTCGTTCGGACAAATCCCCATATTCCTGAAAGCCAGGATTATCTGAGCGTTGGTGGAAGGAGTAGCTGGGTTCCTTCATGTCCGCCAAGCTTTGCTCCTGTTCCTCAATTTTAGATTGGGCCTCCGTCAGCTGCTGACGATTTTCCGCTAGCTGCTCCTGAGCTGCGACTAATTGGGCCCGTTGCTCAACCGGCAGCTGTGAAGCAAAAGCCGTTTGTTGACTCAGCTGGGTTTCTGCTTGCTCTAATTCAGCTAAGCCATCGGCTACTTTAGTTTTTTCCGGGTTCAGCTTTTCTTGCGCCTCCGACTGGATTTCTGCTAAACGCTCTTGCGGTCGATCAGCAAACAGTGTCTCCAGCTGTTCACTCTTTTCTTTCACCTTATCTTCGTAGTCGCTGTCATAGGTTTCTAAATCCTTCGTTTGCTCAAAGGTCAGATAGAAAATACCGTACACCTCTGATTTAAACTGCTCTTTTGGTATATATGCAAAATAATCAACTTGACCATTGCCAACATTGGAAAGTCCCCGCTCCCCTGTACTGATGAAGATTGGCGAGTTCGCAAAGCCGACAATTTTATAGCTGGCTTCCTTCAATTGATCCGCATCATTGATTTTATACGTGTCACCAATCTTATAGCCATTGTCTTTAGCTTTAGTATCTAGAATGACTTCGTTGTCTGTCTTGGGCAATCGACCCTCAGTTACTACTAATTGATTCTGCTTTTGCTGCGGATCGTAGGAGAAGACTTGAACCACTTCGTTTTTATCTGGATCAGCATAAAAGAATTGGTACCCTGGCTCTACATTGGCGTCTTTCACTTTTTTAGCTGCAGCTAAATCGTCTTCGGTTAATCCGCCAGTGGAAACCACCTGCAAATCAGATAATTCGTGACTGTCTACATAGCGGCTGGCTGAAGAATTCAGAATGGGACCCGCGGCCTTGATTCCTACAAACAGCATCGTTCCCAGCAAAATAATTAAAATGATCGCGATAAAGCGGCCCTTGGAGTATGCAATTTCCCGCAGGCTGGCTTTTAAGTAGGTTTTATTTTTCATCGACAGCACCTACCACGTAATCTCATCGATTGAAATAGGATTTTTGTTCACCTCAACCGAACGAACCTTGGCGTCATTAATCCGGATGACCCGATCGGCCATCGGCGCCAAAGCTGAATTGTGCGTAATAATTAAGACCGTATTGCCTTGCACTCGACTGGCATTCTGCAAAAGCTTTAGAATCTGCTTCCCAGTCTCAAAATCTAGTGCCCCGGTTGGCTCATCACACAAAAGCAGCTTCGGGTTCTTAGCTAGTGCTCGAGCAATCGACACTCGCTGCTGTTCCCCGCCAGATAATTGTGCGGGGAAGTTGTTTAGACGATGATCCAATCCCACCTGCTTTAAGACTTCCTCTGGATCGAGTGCTTTCGGTGAAACCTCCGTGGCCAATTCCACATTTTCTTTCGTCGTTAAGTTTGGTACCAAATTATAAAATTGGAAAACAAAACCCACGTCTTCTCGACGATAGGCGGTCAATTGTTTATCGTTGTACTGAGCAATATCCGTACCGTCGATTAAAATTTTTCCTTCATCGGGTGCATCCATTCCACCTAAAATATTCAGAACAGTTGATTTTCCGGCACCACTGGGACCTAGTATGACTGCCAGTTCTCCCTTTTCTATGTTAAAGGATAGGTCGTCATTCGCTGTGATGACCGATTCTCCCATTTGATAACGTTTTGACACATGCTGGACTTCTACATAATTCACCTTATGACCTCCATTAATTGAACAGCTGTTGCTTTTTTAGTCTGTTGTTAGTATACTAGGCAACATTCCAAAGAACAAGAAACAAAACTGAAATGGCTGTCATTAAAGCGACAGTTTTACTTGAACTGTTGAAAGAAAGCAGGAGAAAAGATGGTAGGAATAGCTAATAATCGTCGAACCATTTACACGAAAAATTCCATTCGCGAAGCCTTTTTAACACTGTTAACTCAAAAAGATTTAGAAAAAATTACTGTAAAGGAAATTACTCAGCTAGCCGATATTAATCGGGGGACCTTTTACAAATATTACAAGGATGCTTTTGATCTGCTGCAGAAGATTGAAGAAGAAACCATGGAGGATTTGTTGGCGGATATTCAGTTAAACAGTCAGCCGATTGAAAAATGGTTAACCACTTTGCTGCAAAAAATTCAGCAGCGGCCAGAGGTACGTATTCTGGTGCTAGGGAATTATCAAAGTAATTTCTTATCGCCCTTGCTGGAGCGAATTAAGCCGGAAGCCTTTCAGCATTTTTCCCAGTATTTTCCAGAGGCTTCAACAGTAGAAAAGGAGCTCTATTTGTCTTACTTTGTCGAAGGCTCAGTAGGTTTAATTGTTCGCTGGTTAAGAGATTATGAAAGTATGAGTGCTGCCGCAATCAGCAAGCTGCTATTGAATGTTTTCAAAACTGAGATCTACTAAAAAACGGCTCCCACTTTGATGGTGGGAAGCCGTTTTTAATTTAACAATTCTTTTAATTTCGCCTGGGCATCAGCATCTTCAGAAACAGCGAAGGTTTTGGTGGGTCCGTATTGTCCTTTAGTCCCGTCATCTTCCAATTCGCCAAACAAGCCCATTGCTTTTTCTTCGGCAGGAACGTGAGTATACTCATACACTTTGCCGTTATCACCCAACAAATAGACATGAACGGGCTGACTTTGATCCAGATTAATGTAATAGTTCTCAGCAGTACTGCTTCCTTCAGCTTTTTGGTCCAACCCGATTGTGCCATCTAAAGAAGTATAGAACACACAGCCGCCAATAATATGAATCTTAAAGGCTGCTGCACCGGGATTCCCGTTATCCTGCATTTGCACCTCACCATCGGGTGTCTGGGCATACCAATCTCCCCTGCCAGCTGCTCCATGAGTAAAGTACCGACTAGAAACCGCCATGCCGCCCATTTCTCCCCGCTGAATCGCCCAGTCTAAAAAGGTTTGATTGATTTCATTCGTTGACAGCTGCTTCTTAGCTTGTCCTGCGGATTGATAACCCTTGGTATTGGCAACAATCGCTGCAAAGCCATTTTTCACATCCTGGTTCTCTGTTTCATCAAAGTACAGCAGATTTTCACTGTTCCCTTGGTTTTGCATTGTTACATAGACCTTAGGCTGCCCATTGTCAATGACAAACAGATAGAGGTGCTTATCCATATAGCCGCTATGAGCAGCATCAGAATAGATTGCTACCAGATATCGTCCCTTTTGACTAGTAACCTCTTTGCTTAAGTTTAGGTTCGCTTTCTTTCCACCGATTGCCGCATGGGCTACAACATCATTTGGAATACTCATTCCATAAAAATCACCGACTACACCATCAGAATAATTCTCATACTTCTGACCCATGGCAGAACCCCATTGTGCCATGAAGCCTTGCAAGGCTTTGCCTTTTTCAGCATTCCAAAGACTGCTGCTGGCAGCTTGATTAGTCGAAGGCTTGGCAGCTGTAGACTCATCGGTTGACTCTTCTTCACTGCCCCACTGCTCTCGTTGCTTCGAGCGGGCAGCTTGATAGACCTCTTCCAGCTGTTTATGCACAATAACATCTTTGCTTTTGCGCAAATCTGAAGAGCCTAATTGCTCAATTACCTTGCGATAGTCCTTTTCGTCAATTAATTTATTAACAGCGATCAGTAAATTCACACCAGCCTTGTCATCCTCCACTGGCTGCTTCTCCTGCTTGGTATCTACTGCTAACGCTTTATCATATTCCTTAACTGCATCAGGATACTCTTTTTCCTTTACCAGCTTCTCTGCCTGCTGGATATATTTATCAAATGTTGGATTCTCCTCTGACTCAGCTGGCTTGGCACTGCAGCCAGTCAGGAAAAATACTATTCCCATTAACACAACCATTGCTCGTTTCATCATTATCGCCTCCTCCTCTATTCTCTCAGAAAAGCTGGAGCTTGTCACCGTTCAAATTAGTTGGTTGTTTTGAAGGTACAAAGCATTCGCAGCTTGCTAATATTTGACGGTGAATTGGGTAATGTGGAGGGACTTGGGGGCTTTTATTAGCTGTTTTTCTACATCTTACAATAAAGCAAAAAAAGAAAGCCGCTGAGGGCTTTCTTTGTAGGATTAATTTTTAAAAGAATGGATCGGTGCTGGAATCCGTCCACCACGAGCAACGAAGTCAGCTGAACCAGCTGGATTTACTTTCATTACTGGTGCACGACCTAATAGGCCACCAAATTCAACCGTATCACCAATTTTACTGCCGGCTGCTGGAATAATCCGAACCGCAGTTGTTTTATGGTTGATAACACCGATCGCTGCTTCATCCGCAATCATAGCAGAAATGCTGGCAGCTGGTGTATCGCCAGGAATAGCAATCATATCTAAACCAACGGAACAAATAGCTGTCATGGCTTCTAATTTTTCAATATTCAGTGAGCCGTTGTTTACCGCATCAATCATGCCGGCATCTTCAGAAACCGGAATGAATGCACCGGATAATCCGCCAACATGGTTGCAGGCCATCACGCCGCCTTTTTTCACTGCATCATTTAACAATGCCAAAGCAGCAGTAGTCCCATGAGTTCCTACCGTTTCTAAGCCCATTTCTTCTAATACGTGCGCCACAGAATCTCCTACAGCTGGTGTTGGTGCTAAGGATAAGTCAACAATTCCGAATGGAACATCTAAGCGCTCTGACGCCGCACGACCAACTAACTGGCCCATACGAGTAATCTTAAAGGCCGTTTGTTTCACTACTTCAGCAACCACATCAAAGGGCTCGCCCTTCACTTTTTCCAATGCACGCTTTACTACACCCGGTCCACTGACACCCACGTTAATTACGCAGTCTGCTTCTCCAACACCGTGGAAAGCACCTGCCATAAATGGATTGTCTTCTACCGCATTAGCAAAGACGACTAATTTGGCACAGCCTAATTCAGAAGCGGCTGCAGTTTCTTTAATGATTTCACCCATGTGTCTGACAGCATCCATGTTGATTCCGGCTTTAGTCGAACCGATGTTAACGGATGAGCAGACAAAGTCTGTTTCAGCCAGCGCTTGAGGAATGGAATCAATCAAAATTTTGTCGCCTTTTTGATAGCCTTTTTCAACCAAGGCTGAGAATCCGCCGATAAAATCAACGCCGACTTCCTTCGCTGCCCGGTCTAACGTTTTCGCATACTTCACATAATCCGTGTCATCACTAGCTGCTGCAATGATAGCGATTGGTGTAACTGAAATACGTTTATTGATAATCGGAATCCCATACTCAGACTCAATTGCCTGACCGACCTGTACTAAATTTTTCGCTTTAGTGGTAATTTTTTGATAGATTTTTTCGCAGGCTTTTTCACTGTCGCTATCGATACAATCCAACAATGAAATACCCATCGTAATCGTACGAATGTCTAGATTTTCTTCTTCAATCATTCGGATGGTTTCTAGTATTTGATTGGTTTCCATGTCGCCCTCCTGTTTTGGTTAAAAAATTTCCTATAACTTGTGCATGGTGTCGAAAATTTCTTGGTTTTGCACGCTGATTTTTACCCCTAGCTCTTTGCCTAGTTGATGAAGCTCTTCACGAATATCATCAAATTCTTTGTTGGCATTCGTTAAATTAGTCAACATCATCATAGTAAAATAGTCATCCATGATCGTTTGAGACACATCTAAAATATTCACTTCAAGCTCAGCCAATTTTTGGCTGACACCTGCAATAATTCCTACCTTGTCTTTTCCAATAACGGTTACGATGCCGCGCATAATAATCCCTCCAAATTGATTTTTCTCATTATAGCACAATCTTTAGAAAGAGATGAGGGAATCGTGAATCTTTTTTCATATAATTTACAGGAATGTTCGCCTTTTACATTTTCATTCAGCTGTTTTATCATAAAGAAAAGAATGGAGGTCCTACAATGGATTTACTCGATCAATTAATGAACCATACATCGGTTCGCAAATTCACCAAAGAGAAACTATCATCAGCAATTAAGAAGCAATTGGTATTGTCTGCTCAAAGCGGCAGCAGCTCCAATTTTATTCAGTCTTACTCCATTATTGAAGTAACTGATCCGCAAAAACTGGAAATCATTGAAGGCCTATCTAACTGCTTTGGCTATGTTAAAGATGCCGGTGCCTTTTATGTTTTTATAGCTGATTTAAATAAGCATGCTCAGATCTTAGCCCAGCAGGATCATTCTTTAGCAGCCTTAAAAAATGAGGAAGCCTTCACCGTTTCGGTTGTAGATACAACGATTGCTGCTCAAACATTGAGTGTTTATGCTGAATCTCTAGGCTTAGGAATTTGCTACATTGGTGGGATTCGCAACGATTTGTTTAAAATGGCCGAGCTGCTTGAGCTGCCTGAATATACTTTCCCATTGTTTGGCCTGTCAGTAGGCTATCCGGCTGAAAAAAATGAGGTGAAGCCGCGTTTGCCGCTGCAGGATATTCAGCACGTTGATCGTTATCAGCCGATGACTGAGGAACGTATTTTAGCCTACGACCACCTCATGCAAGACTATTATGGGCAACGGTCATCTAACTCAGCAGATACTGACTGGTCAAGAAAAATGTTGGCTCACTTTTATGAACCACGCCGTCCACAAACGAAAGAATTCCTAAAAAAACAAGGCTTTTTATTCTAAGCCTTGTTTTTTTACGCTGTATTTCATGGGAATAAAACGAATCCCATTTACTACTTGTTCTTCCGAAGTTTCCTCAAAGCCTAACCGCTGGTACACGGAAAGCGCATAGGGGGAGGAATTGACAGTAATTGCTGGCTCACCTATGGTTGAAAGCGCCGTCTGATATAACTTTCTGGCAATTCCTTGTCGATGATAGGCCGATTCCACAAATAACAATGAAATATGAGCCGGCAGCCGCACCCCAATGACACCCACTATTTTCTCATCCTGGTGATAGCCCCACAATTTTAGTTCTTTTGCTTTTATCCGCTGCTGCATTGCATCAAAAGCCACGTATTCTTTGAACTCCTGAACACCCTCTATCGAATATTCTGGGGCCTCAAATTGAGTAAATACCTGCCATACAACTGCTAAAGCTTCCTTCAATTCATGATCAGTCGTCAGCACCTTAATCATCTTTCACCTATTCCGCAGGTACAATGGCAAAGGCGCGAATTGTGAAGCCAGGCGCTCCCTTAATTTTAGGAACACCTAGGAAAATCGCTCCACCTATTGCTGGAACATCAGTTAAATTGGCTAAGACCTCCACCTGGAATTTATTTTGCGATAACCAATATAATTCACCGATCAAGCCACCATTTTTGGTGCAATCCATCGAAGTATCCGTATCCAATGTTTCATGTCCAATCGCCGTTACGTTACGCTCTTCGTGTAAAAACTTCAAAGCTTCCAATGACCAGCCCGGCGTATGGGCTTGACCGTTCTCATCAACATTGTAATAAGAAGCATGCTCGTTCCAGCGTTTTGACCAGCCACTAGCAAAGGCTACAAAGCTGCCTGCTGGAATCTCCCCATGCTCCTGCTCAAACGCTTCGATATCAGCAACGGTTAGACAGTAATCTGGATTCTCTGCTACCGCGTCTTCTTTGTGAAGCACAACCAACGGCAGAATAAATTGCTGCATATCCAATTGCTCTAAATGATCCTTACCTGCTGCAAAGTGAATCGGGGCGTCAATATGCGTCCCATATTGTGTGACCACATGGTATTCTTTGGCGTAAAAGCCATCATTTTCTAACGTACATAATGTCTCCTCACTTAGTGGCTTAAAGGCTTGGAAATAAGGAATTTCAGCTGAAACAGTATGGGTTAAGTCAATCCATTTTTGCTGCTGCAAAAAGGCAATACTTTCGGTAATCTTACTCATGGCACAACCTCCAACATTTTATTTTAACGATACAAACAAAAGCTGAAGGTGTCAATAGCGATAAAAAAAGAAGACCATTTTAACATGATCTTCTCAGCAGCCACTTTTATTATGCAAATTAATTGGCATTGCTAGTATTTGTCAGAACAATTTTCCCTTGCGCATGATGTGTTTCACTTAATCGATGGGCTTCTTTTACACCTTCAGCTGTTAATGGGAAGGTTTCTCCCATGACACTTTTCAGTTCTCCAGATTGCAGCCATTCAGCCAGCTGCTGTAATTGGCCGCCGTCAGGATTTAACCAAATGCTTTTGGCCAATAAAATATTGTATTCTTTGGCTAATTCCAAAATCGGAGTACCCACAATGGAAATCAAACGGCCGCTTTCTGGTTTCAAAACCTTAAAACTCTTCGCTTGAATTTCACCGCCCATTGTATCAAAGACTAAATCAATATCCGTTAACACTTCTGAAAAGTCAGTGGTGTGGTAATCAATTACCTGATCTGCCCCTAATTCCTTCAGCCATTCATGATTTTTCGCACTAGCTGTAGTAATAACCTCAGCTCCCGCATTTTTAGCCAACTGAATAGCAAACATGCCGACTCCACCAGCCCCAGCATGGATTAAGACCTTTTCACCAGCCTTTAAATGACCATGAGTGAATAACGCTTGGTAAGCAGTCAAGCCTGCTAAAGGAACTGCCGCTGCAGCTTCAAAGGAGATATTCTCAGGTTTTTTAGCCAATAAATGATCGTCAACGATCGTGTAGTCCGCGTAGGTTCCAAAACGGGTCGTTTCTGGTCGGGCGAAGACTTGATCGCCGACCTGCCAGTTTGTTACTTGGTCGCCGACTTCCACGATTTCTCCAGCAACATCCCAACCTAAAATAATCGGGAAATCCCAAGGCATCATTTGACTTAAGTAACCTTCTCGCAGCTTCCAATCAATTGGATTCACTGAAGTGGCTTTAACCTTCACGACTACTTGATTTGCTTCTAACGCTGGCAGTTCCACTGTTTCCTCCACTAATTGGTCGGCCCCGCCATATTGATTTATCACAATTGCTCTAGTTTTCATACATTTATCCCTCCGTCGCTCTCATTATAGAAGGTTTGTAGGAAAGAAGAAAACAATCTGCTTTAGTTGAATAATTTAGAGTCAGCAAGGTATTGATTGGGATATTTTTCGTTTAAATAGATTAAATAAGGCAATGCATCGTCCTGTGTTTCACTGATTGCGACCAGCCTCTGGTAAAAAGCCGCTCGTTCATCGGGGGTAGCTTGCTTCTTAAAGTAGCCCCACACATGTTCATAGGCATTGCGCATCGCCTTCGGGTTAGCGGGGAGCTCCTGAACTTTTTGCAGACTGGTGAGGAAGACTTTTTCTTTCTCTTCATTCCATTGGTTTCCTGAGAAAAGCTGCCGTAAATTTAAATATTCCGCCTGCGAGCGCGCCATCACATAGTATTTCCAGCGCGCCCATTCCTTTTGCGCTTCCCTCTGGTTCATCTCTTCACCTGCTTGGCAAAATAATGTTTGCAGGCATAAATATAATTCTCAATGAAGAAGTCAAAGGCCTCTTCAGAGATCGCTGCATCAGGTTTCACCTGTGAAAAGCCATGATAAGCTCCTGAAAAAACCTTCAAAGCAACTGGAATACTGGCCGCCTTCAACTGATTGACATACTGCAACGTTTCATCATAAAAAGGCTCGATATCCCCTACATAGGTAACCGCTGGCGGCAGTCCTGTGTAGTCCTTGGATCGCGCAGGTGCGGCATAACTAGGAATTTCAGGAGAATTCTTTAGCTTGCCTAAGTATAAATCCCAAGCAATTCGGTTGGCGCGACTGTTCCAGACTGGCGCATGGTTATCCTTAGCCGAAGCGGTCTGCATGCGGTCATCCAGCATAGGATACAACGGCATCTGATAAGCAATGCTAACCTCCTGCTTGTCGCGAGCCAGCATGGTTAGTGCAACTGTCAATCCACCGCCTGCACTGTTACCGCCTACCATCAACTGATCCAAACGGCAGCCAAGACTCTCGCCATTTTCCTTTAACCATTTTAAAGCTAAATAGCAGTCATCAAGTGCAGCTGGATACGGAGCATCTACACTTCGTCGATAATCTGGTGCAACAATAACACAAGGATTTGCAGCTATCAAAGCTTCATAGGTTCGTTCATCCAATTCTGGGATTCCCATGGAATAACCGCCTCCATGCAGCCAAACAATACCCGGAACATTTTCAGAAACTTGCTTAGATCGGTAGATACAGATACGCAGCTGGCTGCCATCCGCTCGCGGAATAAAGCGCTCCTCATAGCGAAGCGTGGGGCTTTTCACTTGGCTGCCAATGGACGAATAAAGAAAGCGATTCGCCATTTTCGACAGGTTTTTACTATATAAGTAGGGGAACAGCTTGAACAAAACGTTCCCTCGTAATTCGGCGGCAATTTCATTTGAACGGGTCATATTTCCCCTCCTCTTTTTTCTTAGAGTAGCATATTTCGTTTAACCGCAAAAGCCAAAGCTGGCAGATGTTAAAATTGAAATAAGGAGCAAGAAATCCCTTGCCCCTCAGTTATCGATTAATGATGACCGTTCAAATAGCTCATAAAATACGGCAGCGATACAAAACCAACACCACCGACAATATTGCCGAGATAAACTGGAAGAATATTGCCCAAAAAATCGCCCAAGCCTGCATAGCCTTCAAGCATTGCATCTGATAAAACAAACATGTTCGCCACACTATGCTGAAAGCCCAACAAGACAAAAACCATAATTGGGAACCAAATTCCTAAAATTTTGCCAGCGGAATCCTTGCAGCCATAGCTTAGCCAGACTCCTAAACCAACGAACCAGTTACAGCCAATCCCTGATACAAAAGCCTGCAATGGTGTTGCGGCTAACTTAGCTTCGGCAACCACCTGAATTTCATGCAAATAGGCACCACTGCTGGTTAAGCCTACTAGATGTCCAAAGAAATAGGCGACAAACACTGCTCCTAAAAAGTTAGCAAAAGTAATAATCGCCCAATTCTTAATGACTGCCCGTCCGCTAACTTGTTTATTCAGCCATGCAATCGAAACGGCCACCATGTTGCCAGTGACCAATTCGCCGCCCGCTAACAAAATGACTACTAGTCCAATAGGAAAAACCGAAGCCCCTAGGAGCGTTCCTAAAAAAAGCAGCTCCTCCGGGGTGATTGCCACTATCTTCATGTACCCTAAATACCCTAACGAAATCATTGCTCCGCCAATAAAACCCAAAATGAGCTGTGGGATCAATGATTTTCTGGTTTTTTCTACTCCTTTTGCTACACAAATCTCTGCTGTTTCTGTCGGTGAATACATGCGTCTACTCCTTCGTTTGTCGAATTAATTTTCACACTTGCCTAGTCAAAGAGCTGGCTATCCAGGTCTTTGTGAATTATTTATCATAACTTCTCTTATTTTATAAGAAAACAGACTATATTGAAAGTTTTTCTTTTGTCTTTCTGAAAAAGGAAAACCGGGTTTGATTGCGCTTGGCAGGTATTTGTGATACGCTTTAGCGGGGTTTTCCCCGAATAATAATCAGAGTAGAGAATAAAGCGTTAAGTGCCGGAAGGATGGGATGTTGCCTGCTGGACGAAAGACTTCGGTCTGCGGTTTTATTTTCGCATTCGCTGCATGAAGATGTAGCAGCTCTTAAAGGAGATGCTAGAAATGAAGAAAAAACTGGATGCTAGAAGCATCACCACCATGGCATTACTGATTGCCCTGATGGTTACACTGTCTCGCGTATTAGGTATTGAGACACAATTTTTGAAGGTGAGCTTCACCTTTGTCCCAGAAATCATTATGGGAATGCTTTTTGGTCCTCTCTGGACAGGAGTGGGATCGGTTGTTGCCGATTTTATCGGCATGGCTTTACTGCCAAAAGCACCTTTTTTCATCGGCTTTACGATTAATGCCTTTGTATCAGGTGCCATCTACGGCTTTTTCTTTTACAAAAAAGAGATTACCTGGAAGAATTCTATCCAGTCCGTCGTAGTTAACACGATTGTGATCAATCTAATTTTAACCCCACTATGGCTGGCGATTATGTACAATGTTCCGTTAAACAGCTGGATCATTTGGGCGCCGCGCCTAATAAAAACCATTATTTGGGTTCCAATCCAAAGCATCCTGACTTACTTCTTAGGGAGTGTCTTGCCTTACAAACGTTGGGTTGCCCAATTTAATACACATTAAAATGAAGGATCAGCCATCCAATCCCGGTGGCTGATCCTTTTACCGTATAAAAGGAGGACTCAACTGCACACAGCATTCGAGTCCCCCTTTTTATTATTTACCTGCGCGTTTTGCGTAGGTACCTTCTTGTGTATTGATTTCTAATAATTCTCCTGCTTCAACAAAGTCAGGAACGTTGACTACTAAGCCAGTTTCCATCGTTGCTGGTTTGCCAGAGCCGGTAACCGTTGCTCCTTTGATTGAAGGTTGGGTTTCAACCACTCGCAGGATAACTGAAGTAGGCAAGGTTACACCAATCACTTCGGAACCAAAGAATTGGATTTTCACTTCCATGTTTTCCAACAAATATTTCATTTCCTCTTCAATTGAAGAAACTGGTAATTCGTATTGTTCGTAAGTTTCCAAGTCCATAAAGACTGCCATGTCGTCTTGACTGTATAGATACTGAACTGGTTTTGTTTCCATCATTGCTTTTTCGAACTTTTCATCAGGACGCAATGTAGTATCATACGTAGCACCTGTACGAACATCGCGCAATTTCATGCGCATAACAGTATTTCCTTTACCAGGTTTATGATGGCTGGCTTCTAATACTTTAATTAATTTGCCGTCTTGAACAAAGGTCATACCGGCACGTAAATCGCTTGCTGAGATCATTAAAAAACACTCCTTCTTC
Organism: Candidatus Enterococcus ferrettii; assembly: GCF_017377655.1. Lineage (GTDB taxonomy): Bacteria > Bacillota > Bacilli > Lactobacillales > Enterococcaceae > Enterococcus_A > Enterococcus_A ferrettii. The sequence goes on along the minus strand of NZ_JAFREL010000083.1, from coordinate 47,116 downwards.
GATAATTACACCTCGTTTATTGTAGCAAATATGTCCCTGACTTACTAGGCATAAATGCGTTTTCTTCTTAAAAGAACCCTTAAGTCTGAAAGAGCAAGAAATAATTTCCTTTCATTTACATTTTTTCCTTTAAAATTTTCATAAAAAACGATTGTTTCACCTTATTTCCTCAATCTGCCTTTTTATTTTATGCTATCTTGAATGCTGTATGAGATTTTTATGGAAAGCGGGAAATGTTGTGAAGCAAACGGGACTAACTGAAAACGAAGTACAGCAGCGTAAATCGCAGGGGCTGCAAAACAACTATGAGGAAAACGCCACAAAATCGACTAAGGCGATCCTCTACGATAATATCGTCACCCTTTTTAACTTTTTAAACTTGATTATTGGTATCTGCCTGTTTCTAGTAGGTGCCTACACCAACATGTTCTATTTAGTCATTATTTTAACCAATATTTGTATCGGAATTTATCAAGAAATTCATGCTCGGAATTTGGTGCAGAAGCTGTCGATTGTTAACCAGCAGAAGGTTAAGGTTCTTCGTGATGGCAAGGAGCAGTCGATCAACTCTACAGAGCTCGTAATGGATGATACTGTGATTATGCATGCCGGCGAACAAATCGCTGCTGATATGAATGTTCTATCTGGCTTTGCTGAAGTAAATGAAGCCATGCTGACTGGTGAATCTGATTTGATTAGCAAAACGGCCGGCAATGAGTTACTATCTGGCAGCTTTTTAACCAGTGGAGAGGTCGTTGCGAAAGTTGTTCGCGTTGGTGCTGATAATTACGCAACGAAACTAGCCAGCGAAGCGAAAGTTCACAAGCCCTTCAACTCAGAATTGGTTCGAGCAATACGCAAAGTGTCTAAATTTACCAGTTTCATTATTATTCCGTTTGGGATTTTGCTATTTCTGGAAGCTTTCTTTTTCCGCACAAGTGGTATCAAAACATCTGTAGTCGTTTCAGCTGCTGCTGTTTTAGGTATGTTGCCAAAGGGATTGGTCCTTTTAATCAGCATCGCCTTAACAACGGGTGTAACAAAGCTGGCGAAAAAACGCATTTTAGTTCAAGATATGTACTCAATTGAAACGCTCGCTCATGTCGATACTCTTTGTTTAGACAAAACTGGAACAATCACTGAAGGAAACATGCGGGTAACAAATATTCACCCAATTTCCAATGATATCGATGTTCAGTCGCTATTAGGCAGCTACTTAGCACAAAGTACCGACAACAACGTAACCATGCAGGCTTTGCGGGATTACTTTCCAGAGGCTGACCGTTACGCTAGTTTAGATGTCTTGCCCTTCTCTTCCGATCGTAAGTGGGGTGCAATGGCTTTAGAAGACTTCGGTGTGGTTTATCTTGGAGCTCCTGAAAAGTTAATTGCTGCTGAGGCTTTACCAGCCCAAGTCGCTCTTGCTCAGGAAGAAGGCTTACGCGTGTTGCTGCTGGCCGTTGGACCTGGCAGCAAGGTGCCTGAAGAAAAAGAAAACTTAACAGCCTTAGCTGTGATTGAAATTGAAGATGTCATTCGTCGGAATGCTGAAGAAACGTTGGCGTACTTGTATAACGAGGGCGTGGAACTGAAGGTAATCTCTGGGGATAATCCAATCACCGTTTCCAACATTGCTCGTCGGGCTGGTCTGCCCAACTTTGAACGTTACATTGATTTAGCAACCTGTGAAACTGACCAACAAGTGATTGATGCAGCACAGCAGTATACCGTTTTTGGTCGAGTAGCACCTCATCAGAAAAAATTGCTGGTCCAATCGTTGAAAAATGCGGGGCGGACAGTTGCCATGACTGGTGATGGCGTAAATGATATTTTGGCTCTTCGTGAAGCAGATGTCAGTATTGCTATGGCGGACGGCGACGATGCCACTCGTCAAATTGCTAACTTAGTTTTACTTGATTCTGACTTTACCTCATTGCCAGAGGTTGTCTTTGAAGGTCGTCGCGTAGTAAATAATGTTACCAAAGTATCAGGCATCTTCTTTATCAAAACAATCTATTCGTTTTTATTGTCAGTCATTTGCTTGCTAACAGCTACTGCATTTCCCTTCATTCCAATTCAAATTACCTTGATTGACTTGGCAATTGAAGGCTACCCTTCCTTCTTCTTATCCTTTGAAGGAAACAAGGAACGGATCAAAGGAAAATTCCTGCCAACAGCATTACGGGCAGCCGTTCCTAATGCTTTACTAGTTGTTGTGAATGTATTGGTTGTCTCATTACTTGCTCGGAATAACAACTGGGCTCACATGGACGCAACCACTTTAATGTATTATCTATTGATTGGTATTAGCTGTCTAGCAGTGATCAAAGCTTGCCTGCCGCTGAATCCTTTACGTATCTTTTTAATCGTAACAACTGTTGGAGGGATTTATGTAGCTGCGATGCTTTTCCATTCTATTTTAGAAATCGGGCTGTTGAATGCCGGTTCATTTGCTATCTTTATCGGCATGATGATTCTAAATGCTGTCGGATATATTTTCCTATCAAAAACCTTGCCCCATCCTGCGGCGAATAAACAAGCTGGCGCAAAATTCTTTCATTAGAATTTTGCACCAGCTTTTTAATTGACTTTTCGCGTACGAAAAATTCGCCATTTAGGCAAATAATTCAAGGTCAACTCCAGCGACGGTCCCATCAAAACTAAAACAATGACTGTCCCAAAACCAATTGTACCGCCTAGCAGAAAACCTGCTAGAAAGAAGCTGCCATCTAGGATGATCCGAGCGGTTTTCACTGACACCTTCAGTATCCGCTGTAGAACAATCATTAAGCTCTCATAAGCAGCTGACCCTGCATTTGCCAAAAGATAAATCCCCGTTCCCACACCAAACACGACTGTTCCTACCACCACTGAGGGGTAGTTTAATACTTCAGGGATTGTGTGCAGCAAACCGAGTGAATCTATTAAATTCAAACACAAGCCTACTCCAAAACCATTGATAACGCTACCAATACCAACCATGCTGCGATCATAAAAAAAGATGATGGCTAACACGATGGCATTAAATAGCAAGCTGATTGTACCAAAGCGTAGTGGGATATGCTGCAGGAGTCCTAACACCAAAGTGCTGATTGCATCTGCCCCTAATCCACTGACTACAATCAAGCGAATACCTAGTGCCGCGATAAAGGTGCCAATTAAAGCTAACGTAAACTGTTTTACTAAATTGTCTTTTCCAATCAAATTTATCTTCCTCGCTCACATCTATTGTGGGGATAAGGTGTCGTTTACTTATAACTCACCTCTTTTATTGTAGCCGGAAGCTTTACTCTCCGTCAACTTTTACACTTAAAAAGTACAAAACTATTTTTATGTAGCACTCGTTCTTTTGGATACTGCGAAGAGCAGAATCGACAAAAAAAGAGCCTAGTTGCCAGGCTCTTAGATAACTTCTTTTTTCACACGTCTTTTGTTCAAACGTGCAGTAAGTGGTGCTGCTGCTTCTTTGATCGCGCAATATTTGTCGACCATTGTCACAATATAACCCTCTTTGTATTTAGGCGGTGTAATAGTAGCACCCCACATATGTTTGATAATAATGTCGCGCTCTAGTGCAGATAATTCAGTAATCTTTTCTGCATTCTTCACTGCAATACGTGGATGCATGTAAGCGTGAGACCCTTCATCAAACTTAGTTGTGTGCCAATCGTAATAAAACAAATCGTGTAATAGTCCCGCGCGAGCTGTTGCCTTCGCGTTGCCATTCAAACGTTTTGCTAATTTATAGCTATTATAAGAGACACTAATTGAGTGCTCCAAGCGTGTTGAATTCATGTGTTGGGTGTAATTTGCCAATCTTTGTACTTCTTTGGTAGCTAGCAGATCTTCAACATAGGACATATACTCTTTATCATCTTGCCAATTCATCTGATGCAAAGCCCCTTTTCTTTCGTATCTGTTTAGTAGTATAACACGCTTTCAGATAAGAAAACAGGTGAGTTACTTTACTTATACCGAACTTTAAAGGAACCTTAATAAGCCTGAATTTTTCTTCACAATCACTTAATTAACTTAAACATTAAGATGCCCGCAGCCACCGCAACGTTCAAAGACTCTGCCTGACCCTTGATAGGAATATAAAGATTAGCATCTGTCATGGCTAACAGATCCGGACGCATTCCTTGTCCCTCATTGCCCATCACTAAAGCAAAATCAGCCTGTACATCCACTGTCTGATAATTTTTGGCGTTTTTGTCTAAGGCGGTTCCGAAGACGGTGAATTTCTGCGATTGCAACTCAGAAATCAATTCTGGCAGCTTTCTGGAAACTACTGCCAAATGAAAATGACTGCCTTGCATGCTGCGCAAGGTTTTGGGGTTATATAAATCAACCGTGCCTTCACCTAGGACAACTCCGCTAAAGCCGGCAGCATCTGCAGTTCTAATCATTGTTCCGACATTCCCTGGGTCTTGTACCTGATCCAACAACAGCCATGCCCCAGTAAACTGTTCGATCGTATCCTCAGTCATGGAAACAACAGCTGCCATCCCCTGAGGTGTCGGTTGATCTGCTAACATTTTCAGTATTTCATCGCTAACTAAATAATACTCAGGAAAACGTTCTGCCAGCCAAGCAGCCCATTCCTTTTGCCCTCGCGGATTGACAAAAACCTCTTGAATTTCCACCCCCGCATTAAAGGCTTCCTGCACTAGGTGAAAGCCTTCCAAAATATAGGAATTGGTTTGCTGACGATATTTTTTTTGCTGCAATTTTTTGATTTCTTTGATAAATGGATTTTTGTTCGATTGAATTTCTTTCAACTTGCGTCACCTCTTTGGCATTATAGCACGCGATTTCTTGTCTCAGCCAGCAAAACTCGTTATGATAGTAAAAAAGGAGGAATCAGATCATGAAAATGCATATTAATGTAACTGGACGTGTCCAAGGTGTCGGCTTTCGCTATACTACACAACTACTGGCTCAGGAAATTGGTATTACCGGAACTGTAAAAAATGAAGACAATGGCAGCGTAACGATCGAAGCTATCGGCTCAACCGAACAAGTGGATACCTTCTTAGAAAAGATTAAGCAACCGCCCCATTCCTTTGCTCGAGTAGACCACATGGAAAAGTATGAGGACTCCTCCATTAAAGATCGAGATAAATTCTCTGTAATCTATTAAGAAAACGTTGAATCCATCGGCTTTTTTTGAAATACAATTGAAAAGGGGTCCGATCTTTAGTATAGTATTCCCTGTGTGAAATTTTATTAGCAGAGGAAGAATTAAATGAATAAAATGAAAAAATGGCTTCTTGGAACGGGACTCCTAAGTCTTGTGGTATTTCTATCTGGCTGTGTTCGTATGGGCAGTGACGGAAAACCAGATACATCAGGTATTGTTTATCGTTTCCTAGTTGTTCCTTTAGAGAGTTTTTTGGAGTGGATGGTTCAAAACTTTAACTGGTCCTATGGCTTAGCTATCATTGTTTTAACGATCATCGTTCGTTTGATCATTATGCCATTAGGAATCAACCAATCGAAAAAATCACTAATTCAGACAGAAAAAATGCAATCGATTAAGCCTCAAGTGGACGCCGCTCAAGCAAAATTAAAAGAAGCGTCAACTCCTGAAGAGCAAATGGAAGCTCAAAGAGAAATGCAGGCTGTCTACAAAGAAAACAATGTTAGCATGATGGGCGGCATTGGTTGTCTGCCGTTGCTGATCCAAATGCCTATTTTCTCAGCTTTGTATTATACTGCCCGTTTTTCTACCGGGATTCAGAGCTCTGTGTTTTTAGGTATTGATTTAGCAAAACCAAGTTATGTATTGGTTGTTGTTGTTGGGATTGCCTATTTGCTGCAAAGCTACATTTCTTTGATCGGTGTTCCTGAAGAACAGAAAAAGACGATGCGCAGCATGATGATTGCTTCACCATTAATGATTGTCTTCATGACCTTCAGTTCACCAGCTGGTGTGGGACTATATTGGGTAGTCGGCGGTATTTTTAGCTGTATCCAAACCTTCATCACCAATGTATTGATGCGTCCAAAGATCAAGGCAAAAATTAAAGAAGAATTGGCGAAGAATCCACCGAAGCAAGTTGTAACACCACAAACCATGAAAAAGGCTGAGCCGATTAAGCCTAAAGCGGTCAATCAGCCGAAGAAATCTGCTAATGGTCGTAATTCTGGTAAACAAAAACGTAAATAATTCATTGAACCTAGCTCGCAGCAGCTAGGTTTTTTTGTCGCCAAAAAAGCTTTGCCGACTCGTATAATTACGAATTAGCAAAGCTTCTAACTTATCTCAGTAAAGGCAAACTGCCGGTTAATTGATTCACTTGTTTTTTAGGACCAAAAAAGGTTAAACCAAAATACTGCAGCGCTGATTCAGGGATGTTCTTCATCTTCTCAATATATTCCTCATAGGTCTTACAGCTCTGAGCAGCATCAAAGAAATCAACCACTGTTACTTGTTCAAACTTCGGGTCTTGCATTTTTTCTTTCAATTCTCTCAGAAACGCTTTATTACCTTTTAAAATCGGAATCGGAAATTCAATGACTCCTTGATGCTCGTAACCGGTTTGATCATAAACATTTCGACCTACCACCTCTGGGAATAGTTTGCCAATCGTAACGCCCATTACTGCTGTACTGTTCGCAATAATCCCGATAGGCATCTTCTCATCTACTACCATGACACATTTTCGTTCATTCGTCATACAGATCCTCTTTTTCCTTCATTTTTAAAAAGACAGATTGGTACTGGCTCGGGGTTAGTCCAATTAAACGATTAAAATAATTTGCAAAGTGACTTTGGTCGTAAAAACCCGTTTGCTGAGCCGCTTCTAACAAGCTTTTCCCTTGCTCCAACAGCTTCTTCGCTTTATCAATGCGCAACGTTTCTAAATAGCGATAAGGCGTAATCCCCTTGTAACGAGTAAAATTGCGAACCAAAGAATGCTTATTCAGATGAGCAATTTCACTTAATTGATCCAGAGTAATTTTCTCACCATAATGATGTTCTAGATAGTCGCACACCCGCTCTACCTCTTGCTTGGCAAAAAGCGGGTTTGTTTGTTCCATGGAAGTAAAATTTTGCAGAAAGTCCTCCATCAATAAATAAAAGAGTGATTCCTTTTCACCTTCCTCTTGTTCAGCCATCACCAGTTGATGTACTCTGGTAAAATCATCAACCGTACTGGATTGCTTTTGAACAGGCTGAAGAAAATAAGGCAATTCTTCCACAGCTCCAATCTCCTGCATGATGTGACGCATCTTTTCCTTTTTAATGTTAAAACAGCGATAGGTCAAGCATCCGGCAGAAATTTCTTCGCAGCTATGCCTATCGTAAGGATTGAAGGTCAAGAGATCGCCTGGTCCAATCATATATTCCTGTTGATTCACCACCAAACGACGATCCCCTGCTTCAATTAGACCAATTACATAATAGTCGTGAAAGTGATTAGGGAAATTTTGCGAAACGCCAGTAAAAGTATACGCCTCCAGCTGTAATTGCTTGTCGTAACAAATCACCTTTTTGGCTTGTGCCATCGCCCGGCCTCCTGTCTTTTACCTAGTATACAAAAGAGTATACACTGCCGGCTTGGAAAATATTGACTTTTTTCGTGAGCTGCACACCTCAACTATTTTTTGTTTTAAAAAAAAATGCCGCAATCGTTAATAAAAAACGACTGCCGCAGCACTGTATAACCTGTACGGGATTTGAACCCGTGATTCCGCGCTGAGAACGCAGCGTCTTGACCCCTTGACCAACAGGCTATTTAACCAAAAATAGTATAACGCTTATCGCTTTTTTCGTAAAAGATTTTGTCTTATCGATAAAAAATAAATATGCGTTTATTCATCTGTTTATGTTGTTTATATAGCGAATAAGTGTATAATATTTGATGTACGAATGAATCACTGTACTATAGGAGGAACTTATGAAGCTATCAGAACGGCAAGAGAAAATCATCGAAATAGTAAAAAAAGAGCAGCCGTTAAGCGGAGAAAAGATTGCTGAAAATCTAGGTATCTCACACGCAACTTTGCGTACAGACCTTTCTTTTCTAACGATGGCCGGTATGCTGGAGGCCAGCCCCAAAGTTGGGTATACCTATACCGGTGTCGGCATCGAACAATTCTTGTTCGATAAGATCTTTTCAGTGAAAGTTGGTGATATTATGCTCTCACCACTGCTGACTCCGCAAGACACCTCGATCCACGATGCAATTACTAATATGTTCATGTATGATGTCGGTTCTATTTATGTGACAGATAAGGAACAGCATCTCGTTGGACTATTGTCGCGAAAAGATTTACTGCGGGCAGCTTTGAACAGCAATCTGCAGAATACACCCGTTGCGGTGGTTATGACTCGTGCACCACATATCCGGACCTGTACAAAAGAATATACCGTCTTAGAAGCTGGCGCAGTTTTGCTGGATTATCAAGTGGATTCTTTGCCGGTGGTCAGCGATGAAGATCCGAAAAAAATCATTGGAAAAATTACAAAATCACGCATCTTCAATTATATTATGCAGCAAGCGAAACAAACAGAAACTAATCGATAGGAGAAAATAATAATGAAAAAAAGTGTACCGTTGTATATGATCTCTGATGCCGTTGGCGAAACTTCTTTAAAATTGGTGAATGCTGTTACTGCACAATTTCCTGATGTTGAGTTTGATACTTCTTATCGTTTCCCGTTCATGAAGGACGAAGAAGAGCTGAAAGAAATTTTAAGTGATGCTCTAAAGGACGGGGCGATTGTTGTTACAACTTTGGTTAGCAGCAATTTAACGAAGATTGTTGCTGATTTTTGCGATCGAACTGGCTTACAATATATGGATTTAATGTGCCCTTTCATGGAAATCATTCATCAAAAAACCGGTATTGCTCCTTTGCAAGAGGCAGGTACCGTCCACAAACTGAACCAAGAATATTTTAACCGAGTGGAAGCCATTGAATTTGCAGTGAAATATGATGACGGAAAAGATCCAAAAGGCTTTATGGAAGCCGATATTGTTTTGCTGGGAATCTCTCGCACTTCGAAAACACCGTTAAGTATGTATTTGGCTAATAACCGCTATAAAGTGGCTAATTTACCTTTAATCCCAGAGGTTCCCTTACCTGAACAAATTAAGGATGTTCCAAAGGAAAAACTGGTAGGCTTAATTATTGAACCCGAAACACAACAGAAAATCCGTACCAGTCGTTTGCATTCGCTAGGTCTACAGGAAAATTCTCGTTATGCCGATATTAAACGAATCAAGGACGAGCTTGATTATGCTTTAGGCGTCTTTGATGATTTAGGGGCATTCTCACTCGATGTAACCAACAAATCCATTGAAGAGGCAGCCACTCTGATTGCTGAACACATGGATAGCCATTTGCCAAATTAATTGGAGGTTTTTATGCTGTCTACCCGTGAAAAATATTACCAAATGCTGGAAAAAGAATTCACTACCAAGGAAGCAATTTTGACTGAATTAATTAATCTGGAAGCAATCATGCACTTGCCTAAAGGAACCGAATTGTATATCAGCGATATTCACGGTGAGTACGATGCCTTTAACCATATTCTGCGTACCGGAGCTGGTAACATCAAGGAGAAAATCAGCGGCCTGTTTCAGGACCGTCTGACTTCCCATGAGAAAGACAAACTAACTATTTTAGTAGCTTACCCACGAGAAGCATTAGCAAGCAATACCTTCTTCGACCATAAGGATTGTTCCTGGTATCGCAAAAAAATACGCCAATTGTTAGAATTGCTGAGCTATTCTTCAACCAAATATACTCGTTCAAAGGTAAGAAAGGCTTTGCCAAAGCAATATGCTTATATCATTGAAGAGTTAATGTACACTGACACTAATTATCAGGATAAAGCTGATTACTTTGACCAAATCATGTCTCATCTTTTGGAGCTGGATCAGGGTGAACCTTTCATTGTAGCTTTATGCAACAGTATTCAGCGCTTAGTTTTAGACCATCTGCATGTCGTTGGCGATATTTACGACCGTGGACCGGCCGCAGACAAGATTATGGACCGTTTATGCCAGCAGCCTTCCGTCGACGTTCAGTGGGGCAACCACGACATTTTATGGATGGGTGCTTACGGCGGCTCTCGCGCCTGCCTAATAACCCTGCTGCGAATTGCTGCCCGTTACAATTATCTTTATGAAATTGAACAGGCTTATGCCTTAAATCTGCGTCCTTTGTTTATGTACGCTGAAGAGCACTATGAAAAAAATCCGGTCTTCACACCCAAAGAAAAAAATTGCAGCGCAGACTATTCCATCGAAAGTTTAGATACGCTGGAAAAGGTTCACCAAGCTTTATCTATTTTACAATTTAAGCTGGAAGGACAGCTGATTCAACGTCATCCCGAATTTGAGATGGAAGATCGTTTAATGTTTAATCAGATCAATTTCAAGTCCAATACAATCAAACTGGGCAAAGATACTTACCCTTTGCAGGGCAGCTGTTTCCAAACAGTGCAAAAGGACCCTTATGCCCTTACTCAGCAGGAATATTATGTAGTGGATATGCTGATGGCCTCTTTCCAAATGTCGGTCAAAATGCAAGAACATATGAATTTTTTACTGGACAAAGGCTCCATGTACTTGGTTTACAATCAACACTTGCTGTTCCATGGTTGTATTCCATTGGATGGGAAGGGGAAATTCCTCCCCCTAAAGGTTGGCAAGGATCTGTATGAAGGCAAATGCCTGCTAGAGTTTTTCGAAAATCAAATCCGGTTAGGTTGCAATGATCAAAGTACAGACAATCCACATGCTGATTGGATCTGGTATTGCTGGACTGGTAAAATTTCGCCCCAATTTGGAAAGAGTGCCATGACGACCTTTGAGCGCTACTTCATCAATGATAAAAAGACGCATTTGGAAGTAAAAAACAGCTACTACTCTTTTCGGGATAAAAAAGAAATCTGCGAAATGATTTTAGAAGAGTTTGGTCTTTATTCACCCGCCTCTCGTATCATCAACGGTCATACACCGGTGAAGGTGAAGGGCGGCGAATCACCCATTAAAGGTGAAGGAATGCTGTTTGTGATTGATGGCGGTCTTTCTAAGGCTTATCAGAAGACTACTGGCATTGCTGGGTACTCGCTGTTGAACAATTCCTATGGCTTCCAATTGGTTACTCATGAACCCTTTACCTCGGTTGAGAATCTGTTAGAGAAGCAATCGGATCAAACCTCTTTGAAAAAAGTAATTGATCATGAACTGACCCGTATTCTGATTAAGGACACGACAGTTGGTTTAAGCATTGAGGAGCAGATCGAAAATTTGACAGGTTTGCTGTTGTATCAAAAAAACTAAGAAAATTTTCACTCCTCTTCCAATTCATCTTGTTGGGAGAGGGGTTTTTCGGTATAGTTGAAGCGAGGTGTTGTTCATGCTATCTGCATATATCAATATATTTTTAATTTTTGCTTTAATGTTTATTGGCTATTTTTTGACCTATAAACAGTGGTTTACCAACCAAGTGGGAGATGTTTTCTCCAAATTGGTGCTGCAAATTGCCCTTCCCTGCAATATGTTTTTGAATATTACCAAGAACTTTTCCCGTGAAGAATTTTTGCAATTATTCAGTGGAATGATTATTCCGCTTATTTCCATGCTGCTGACCTTTGCCTTCAGCTACCTATATGTCAAACTATTCAAGGTTTCAGAAGGTCGCCAAGGAGCCTTCGCCACAATGTTTACTTGCTCCAATACGATTTTTATTGGCTTACCGATTAATTTAGCTATCTTTGGTGAGAAATCAGTGCCCTATGTCCTGCTCTATTACATTGTGAATACAACCTTATTTTGGACCATCGGAATCTATTTGATTGCCAAAGACCATCCGCAAATCGAACAAGCAACGGTTCATTTTCATCCGTTGCAGGTTCTAAAAAAAATATTCTCACCTGCTCTGTTAGGATTTTTAGTGGGCGTTGGCTGGGTACTGCTTAGCCTGCCTATGCCGAGTGAAGCTGCGACCTTTTTTGCTTACCTAGGTAATTTAACTACACCCTTGTCAATGTTTGTCATCGGAATCATCGTATACAATGTAGGAATTCGAAACCTTAAGCTGAATAAGGACATTCTTGGCGTTTTAGTAGGCCGTTATTTGCTGTCCCCGTTAATTGTTTGGTTATTGGGGCAATGGATTCATGTCCCTGAGCTGATGCTGTCTGTCTTTATCATTCAATCAGCCATGCCGGTACAAAACTCCGTACCGATCCTCGCTCGATCCTACGGCGGTGATCAGGAATACGCTGCTTCTTCATTAGGCTATTCGGTTCTATTGTATCTTGTGTATATCCCAGTGCTACTAAAACTCATTTTATAATGCAAAAAACCTTCAGATGCGTTTGTCTGAAGGTTTCTTTCTGCTTATTTTGTAATGATTTTATCGATACTTGCTAGAGCTTCCGCCATATCAGCAATCTGTGCTAATTGAGTTAATCGGTTATTGCGGACTTTTTCGTCTTCTGCCATAACCATCGTTTCGTTAAAGTAGCGCTCAATCACCGGACGCAGGTTTGCTAGCATTTCATAATTATCTGCCATGGATTGATCGCCAAACTGATCACAAGCAGATTTTACCGCAGCAAATAATTCTTTTTCACTCTCATTTTCAAAGAGTTTTGGATCAACCTTTTGACCAACCGCTTCAGGATTTACTTTCTTGGCTAAGTTGATTACCCGAGTTAAAGCTTCCATCGATTCCTTGAAATCAACATCCTTAACATGTTGACCAAAAATACGAGCCGCTTCAAAAATTTGGGTTAAGTCATCCTGCTTCGATGCCAATACTGCATCAATCAAGTCATGACGGATATTTTGCAGCTGCAGACGTTGGCGTAAACGGCCTTTGAAGAAGTCCACTAATGCTTGTTGATCTTGATTGAAATGAATGCCAAAGCTGGCTTCATCTGCATTAATTGCTTCAGCTACTACTTGCTGAACTTTCCGGAATGGGAAACTCCAGCCTTTGTTTTCAATAATACGTACAATTCCATAAGTTTGACGACGCAAAGCATATGGGTCGTTTGAACCACTTGGAATCATTTCTACCGCAAAGAAGGCTAAAATACTGTCCAGCTTGTCAGCTACTGCCAAAACTGCCCCAATATTCGATTCAGGCAAATCACCTTCAGCTGAAATCGGCAGGTAGTGCTCTCGAACAGCCTGAGCAACTGCTGGTTTTTCACCCTGCAGCAACGCATATTTCTCACCCATAATCCCTTGCAGTTCAGGGAATTCACCCACCATATTAGTGACTAGGTCAAACTTATAAATCTCGGAAGCTCGCTGCAAATCAGCTAATTCGTCCTCTGTTAAGCCTACTTGTTTACCAATCAGCTGACTAATTTTGCCAACCCGCTGCATTTTTTCATAGATGCTGCCGATTTTTTCATGGAAGGTTACGTTTTTCAGTTTTTCAACACAAGCATCAATAGTGAGCTTTTTGTCCTCTTCGTAGAAAAAGTCCGCATCCTCCAAGCGAGCAGTTAGTACTTTTTGATTTCCTTTAATGACATTGTCCAGCTTAACATTATTCCCGTTACGTACAGAAATAAAGTGAGGAAGCAAGATTCCTTTTTGATTACGAACATCAAAATAGCGTTGATGTTCCTTCATGGAAGTAACTAAAACTTCTTCAGGAACGGATAAGAAGCGCTCTTCGTAGTCGCCCACAAAAACAGTTGGATATTCAACCAAATTAGTTACTTCTTCTAAAAGATCCGCATCCAGATCAATTTGCCATTTATTCTCGGCAGCCAATTGATTGATTTGATCAATAATCATTTGTTGGCGCTCTTGGGCATTCGCAATGACAAATTGTTCCTTCAATTTTTCTTCGTATTCTTTTGGCTCATTGATTACCGCGTTGTCACCTAAGAAACGATGTCCGCGGGTTTCACGACCCGTTTTCACATCTAAAATTTCAAAAGGGATCACTTCTTCATCCAATAAAGCCACCATCCAGTGAATTGGACGAATATATTCAAAAGTAGTATCGCCCCAATGCATAGTTACTGGGAAAGTCATACTAGTGATAACTTTATCTAATTGCGTTAACACTTCGTTGCTTTCTTTTCCATGAATATACTTTGTTACATAAACATATTCAACACCATTCACTTCACGGAAAGTAATGGCCTCCGTGGTCAAACCTTGCCCACGAACAAATCCTTCTGCTGCCTTGCTCCAATTCCCCTCTGCGTCCTGAGCAATCTTCTTAGCTGGCCCTTTAACTTCTTCTTGAACATCTTCTTGACGATCAGGAATATTGGTTACTCGAATCCCCAAACGACGAGGGGTTGAAAAGCTTTCCACTGAATCAAAGGTTAAACTATTTTCTTCTAAAAATTTCACTACACGTTCTTCCAGCTGTTTACTGCTGGGCCAAACCACATGGGCAGGCATTTCTTCTAAACCGATTTCTAATAATAGATCTTTTGCCATTTTTATTTGCCCTCCTCATGATTTAACAATGGGAATCCTAATTTTTCACGTTCTGCCACAAAGATTTTCGCAACAGCTCGTGCCATATTACGAATGCGTGCCAAGTAGCCTGCCCGTTCAGTGACTGAAACGGCTCCGCGCGCATCTAGTAGGTTGAAGGTATGACTGCATTTTAAAATGTAATCATAGGCCGGATGCACTAAATCTTCATCAATGCATCGTTGTGCTTCCTTTTCGAATTTATCAAAGTTATCCAGCAGCATCTTTTGGTCACTAACTTCAAAGGAATATTTTGAATGTTCATATTCTGGCTGCTTGAAGATTTCGCCATATTTTACATCATCTGACCATTGCAGATCATAGACACTTTCCACTTCTTGAATATAAGAAGCCAAACGTTCCAAACCATAAGTTAATTCAGCTGTTACAGGATGACAAGGTAGTCCGCCAACTTGTTGGAAATAAGTAAATTGGGTGATTTCCATCCCATCTAACCAAACTTCCCAGCCTAGTCCTGCACAACCCATTGATGGATTTTCCCAATTGTCTTCTACAAAACGGATGTCATGCTCCAGTGGATCAATTCCCAGTAAGCGCAAGCTGTCTAAGTACAGCTCTTGAATATTCTCTGGTGAAGGCTTCATCACTACCTGAAACTGATGGTGCTGATACAAACGGTTGGGATTTTCTCCGTAGCGTCCATCCGCTGGCCGACGTGATGGTTCCACGTAAGCTGCCCGCCAAGGTTCTGGTCCAATTGCCCGTAAAAAGGTATAAGGACTCATCGTTCCGGCACCCTTTTCTGTGTCATAAGCCTGCATCAGCATACAACCATTGTCGGACCAAAATTTTTGCAATGTCAAAATAATGTCTTGCATGGATCGTTTACTCATTTATTTTCCTCCTTGAATGTTCTAAAAACATGAAAAAGCCCTATGTCTGCAATAGACATAGGGACGTATTAACGCGGTTCCACCCTACTTCCAAGTCAAAAAAACTTGGCAGCTTTCAACTACTGTGCTCACAAACGCCGGGAAAATTCATATCACATTCGGCTTCCACTGACCCGAACTCGCTTCACTGAGGGATGAACTTCTTTTTTTGCTCAACGCACCTATTCAACTTGCTACTATAATAGCGACTTTTCCTATGGTTTGTCAAATCGTATTTAGCTTAAAACGAAATTTTTTGAAATTCGCCATCCTTTAATTGAAATGTCGAGGTAAAACCTAAGGACTTTAATAGTTCACCGGTCTCTTTAAAATGAAAATTTAACGTATTTGTTTCATGACTGTCACTAGTGACAATCACCGGGCATTCTCTTAACTGCAGCTGCTGCAGCAAGAAACAATCCGGATAGGGCTGTGTTCGCCAATTACGAGAAATAGCTCCAGTATTCACTTCTACCAAACCGTCATAGGATTGAACCAAATCAATTACGTCATCTAATGCCTTTAAAGCAATCTTCTGGTATGCGCTGCTGGTATCATCAAACCAAGGGGCCTTCCCATTAAACTTTGTAATCAGATCAAAATGCCCGACGATTTTTGGCTGATGCTGTTGAATATGGCTCACTACGGTGTCGTAGTAGTCCTGAATCATTAACAGCTTGTCGCCGCCATACCAGTCCCGCAAAGTTTCCATCAGCGTTTCCGGACTTTCATCAACCGAACGATAGATGCCATTTCTTGGTGGTAAATAATGCACCGATCCTACAAAATAGTCATAGCCAATCTGTGGATCTGGACTATAGTAGTCCCATTCCAACCCTACACGAATCGTCAAATAATCCTTGAATTGCTCCTGTAGCCCATGGGCCTCTTTTTGGTACCCTGCTTCATCAGCAACGCCAGGGCAAGAAGGATCAAAGGGTGCTGAAGAATGGCTGGTAAAACCTAAGTCAGTAAAACCTAATTGAATAGCTGCCTCAGCCATCGATTGCATAGTATCCTTACCATCACACCAGGTGCTGTGGGTATGTGCGTTTGAATAGAACATGAAACTTCCCCCTATTTTAACGTTTCTTGCTTCACCTTATGATCAACGACATGCCGTTTGGCTAATTCCTGCTGAACCTCTTCTACCGTGATGCCCATTTCCACTAAAAGCACTAGCATATGATAAGTTAAATCCGCTGCTTCAAAAACAGTTTCCTGACGATCTGCCTTCATTGCTCCAATAACAACTTCGGTAGATTCCTCACCAATTTTTTTTAAAATCTTTTCTAACCCCTTATCGAACAGGTAGCTGGTATAACTACCTTCCTTAGGAGACGTTTTGCGCTCTTTAATTAATTGATAAAGATCAGTTAGTTGAACTTTCTCCTGCTCCTGCTCACCAAAAAGCTGTTCAGTAAAGCAGCTTTCTGAACCAGTATGGCAGGCCGGCCCATCCTTGGTCACCTTAGCAACTAAGGCATCTTGGTCGCAATCAGCGGTTAAAGAGACTAAATGCTGGTAGTTCCCGCTAGTTTCTCCTTTGCGCCATAACTCTTGACGGCTGCGGGAATAAAAGGTCATTAAACGATCCTTCAACGTTAGGGTTAAACTTTCTTGATTCATATAAGCCAAGGTCAAGACTTGATTGGTTTGGGCATCCTGTACAATAACTGGGATTAAGCCTTGTTCATCAAATTTCAGTTCCATCTGCTTCCTCCTCTAAACAATTCGCATTGGAATTGCTTTTTCTGTTAATTGACGCTTTAAATCAGGAATTTTTACTTCGCCATAATGAAAAATAGAAGCTGCTAAGCCTGCTTCAATATTGGGCAGCTGGAACAAGCGATAAAAATCTTCACTGTTTCCGGCTCCTCCAGAGGCAACAATCGGTAATGAGCTGATTTCACTAACCGCTGTTAACAAAGGTAAATCAAATCCCTGCTTCACGCCATCCGTATCCATGCTGTTAATTACCAGCTCGCCGGCACCTAATGCTTCGCCTTTTTTGATCCATTCTAACGCGTCCATACCAGTATCTTCGCGACCACCTTTAGCAAAAACCCGCCACTGATCGCCTACCTTTCGAATATCAACCGAAAGAACCACACATTGACTGCCGTAACGCTTGGCCCCATCCTCAATCAGTTGAGGATTTCGCAAAGCCCCGGAATTAACACTGACTTTATCGGCACCACAATTTAATACCCGTTCAAAATCAGCTACTTCATTAATTCCGCCGCCCACAGTCAAAGGAATAAATACCTCCGAGGCAACAGCCTCTAAAATATCAGTAAACAGCTCACGATCTTCAGCTGAAGCTGTAATATCGTAGAAAACTAATTCATCCGCTCCCTGCTCATTGTAAAAACGCGCCAAAGTAACTGGATCATTCACATCCTTCAGCCCAGCAAAGTTTACCCCCTTGACTACTCGGCCATCCCGGACATCCAAACAAGGAATAATTCGTTTTGCGAGCATTAGTTCTCCTCCTTGCCGGCTGCCAAGACATCCTCTAGCTTCAAGCTGCCATTATAAAGGGATTTGCCGACAATTGCTCCACCAATCTGAATCGCCTTTAATTGTTCAATATCCGCTAAACTGGCCACTCCGCCAGAAGCCACAATTTCCAAATCTAATTCATTCAGTTTCTGGTACAAAGGAATATTAATTCCTTGACCTGTCCCATCCCGGGAAATCTCCGTGAAAATAATGGTCTTTGCTCCCCAGCTTTGCAGCTGCTGACAGAATTCAAAAGCATCAGTTTCGGTTTTCTCCAACCAGCCCTCTACTGCTACTTTTCCCTCTTTAGCATCTACTCCAATGGCAATTTTCTCGCCATACTTTGCCAGCATAGCTTGTGTAAACTCAGGATCTTTTTGCGCAATTGTTCCTAAAATTACCCGATCTACTCCAGCATCCAGACAATGTTGAATCGTTGCTTCATCGCGAATACCACCGCCAACTTCGACAAACAAGTTGGTTTGTTCAACAATTTGCTTCGCAATTTCGAAATAGTGCAGCTTCCCAGCCTTAGCACCATCCAAATCGACCAAATGCAGATATTTTGCTCCCGCCTCCTCAAAGGACTTGGCAAAAGCTGCTGGATCATCACCAAAGATTTCCTGCTGATCGTAGTCTCCTTGATACAAACGAACGACCTTTTGATTTAATAAATCGATTGCTGGAAAGATTTTCATTTTCCCACCTCCGCAAATGCTTTAAGAATCTTCAATCCGACATCGCCGCTTTTTTCTGGATGAAACTGAGTTCCCATGACATTTTCCTTTTGGACAATCCCGGGAATTTTGACACCATAATCGCT
Source organism: Candidatus Enterococcus ferrettii (assembly GCF_017377655.1). Classification (GTDB taxonomy): domain Bacteria; phylum Bacillota; class Bacilli; order Lactobacillales; family Enterococcaceae; genus Enterococcus_A; species Enterococcus_A ferrettii. The sequence goes on along the minus strand of NZ_JAFREL010000083.1, from coordinate 28,409 downwards.
AACTGCAACCAATGAGTCTTCGCAATCCGCTCCATAGAAGCTATGCACATAATAAACATAATCGCCTTGTTGGATAGCGCGAATCAGCGGGCAATCCTCCTGCAAAATTTCCAATTGGTTCCAGCCAATTTGCGGTACCTTCAAATCAATCCCCTGTTTTTGAAAGGCCTCTGTCATAGAAATAATCTTTCCAGGAATCAACCCTAGCCCTCGATAATTGCCGAATTCTTCACTCGTTTCGAATAGCAGCTGCATCCCTAAACAAATCCCTAAGAAGTGTTTTCCGCTGGCTGCTAATTGCTGAATTGGCGCAACTAATTCCAGCTGCTCCAATTTTTCAATTGCATCCCCAAAGGCGCCAACACCAGGTAGAATAATGTGATCGGCCGCTTCTAGGATACTTAAGTCTCTTGTTACAATACTCTTCTCGCCAATATATTCCAATGAGCGGGTTAAACTGAATAAATTGCCGACACCATAATCAATAATCGCTATCATCAGATTCTCCCTTTCTAGATAATCGTTCCTTTAGTTGAAGGAATTTCATCTGGCGCCGCCTGATTGATGGTGACTGCTTCGCCTAATGCTCGACCAAATCCTTTAAAGCAGGCTTCAACAATATGATGACTATTTTTGCCAGCAATTTGATGTAAGTGAATGGTTGCTCCTAATTCACGAGCAAAAGCAATGAAGAACTCCTCAACTAGCTCCGTATCAAACTGTTGCCCAATTTTTTCGGTAGGAATATCCAGCTCAACGACGGCCATTCCACGTCCGCTGATATCTAAAGCAGTCATCACCAAGGCTTCATCCATCGGAAGCATCATACTGCCATAGCGCTTAATTCCGCGACGTTCGCCCAAAGCTTCAGAAAAGGCACGACCAATCGCAATCCCTACATCCTCCGTTGTATGATGGCCATCCACTTCGATATCGCTGTCACAGACCAGCTCTAAATCAAAACGGCCATGACGAGTAAACAATTCCAGCATGTGGTCCAGAAAACCAATACCTGTTTTAATATTTTGTTGGCCAGTCCCGTCCACAGCTAATTGGAGTTGAATCTTCGTTTCCGAGGTATTGCGCGTCACTTCTGCTTTTCTCATTAGTTGGCTCCTTCCAAAATTCGATCCACGGCATCCATCAAGCGTTCCATTTGTTCTTTGGTTCCAATTGAAATACGTAAATAGTCCTTTGTACGCGGTTGATTAAACCAGCGGACTAAGATTTTTTGTTCTCGCAACGCCTCAAATAACGTTTCGCCAGCAAATTCAGAATGTTTAGCAAACAGGAAATTGCAATAGCTGTCTGTCATTTCAAAGCCTCGTTTTTTCAATTCCTGTGTACTCCAGTTTCTTACTTCAATCGTCTTCTTGATACATTGGTCCACATAATCCTGCTCGGCTAACACTGCAGCCCCCGCGGCCTGGGTCATTGCATTGATATTGTAGGGATTCACACTGTATTTGATCTGATTCAGATTCCCAATTAATTGACTGTTCCCTACAGCATAACCTAAACGTGCTCCCGCCAACTGACGTGATTTCGAAAAGGTACCTACCACCAACAGATTATCAAACTCTTCTATGTGGGCAATCATTGATTGACCGCCGAAATCAATATACGCTTCATCCACTACCAGCAAACGATCTGGATGTCGTTTCAAGAAGTCGCATATTTCCTCACAGGAAAGCAGCAAACCCGTTGGTGCATTGGGATTAGCAATAATTACAGTTCCCGCCAATGCATCATAAGCCGATAAATCTAAGGTAAAATCTTCCATCAAAGGTACCACATTGGCCTGCGCTTGATACATATCACAATAGATTGCATAAAAACCATAGGTTACATCTGGAAAAGACATCCCTTTTTCGGTGAATGCTTGGAAAATAAAGGATAAAATTTCATCGCTGCCGTTCCCTAAAATAACTTGGTCCGCTTTGACTCCTAATTGCTTTGCTAAGGGGTCAACTACAATTCTTGCAGCAGTATCGGAGTATCGGTTTAACGTATGAGCTGCTGCTTTAACTGCCTCCATAACTGATGGTGCTGGCTCATAAGGACTTTCATTCGTATTCAGCTTAATAAAGTCAGATTCTTTTGGTTGCTCCCCAGGTGTATAAGGAACTAAATGAGCATATTTTGAATGTAAGAAATTCATTCCTTTTCCCCCTTTAATCGAATCGCCATTGAACGGGCATGGCCATCTAAGTGTTCCGTTTTAGCAAATAATTCAACGGAAGGGCCTGCCTCTGCCAATGCTTCTGGCGTATAGTAAAGATAGCTGCTTTTCTTCACATAATCGTCTACCGACAAAGGGGAATAAAAACGAGCGGTTCCTTCCGTTGGCAAAGTATGGTTCGGTCCAGCAAAATAATCTCCTAAAACCTCAGGCGTGTAATGGCCTAAAAAGACACTGCCGGCATTTCTTACTTTTCCTAATAGTCCAAAAGGTTGATCAACTGCTAACTCCAAATGTTCTGGTGCCACCTGATTTGCTAAAGAAATGGCCTCGTCTAAATCCCGAGTTAAAATCAGTTTCCCATTGTTGTCCAATGATTGCTGAGCAATTGCTTGTCTTGGCAGGTCAACTAATTGCTGTTGTACTGCTTGATCCACTGCTTGTATCATTGACTCTGAGGTTGTAATCAAAATGGCCTGCGCCAAGGGATCATGTTCGGCCTGAGCAATTAAATCCGCGGCTAACCATTCAGGATTGGCACTGTCATCCGCCACAATCAAGACATCACTTGGACCTGCGATCATATCAATATCAACCAAGCCGTAAACCATACGTTTCGCTGTTGCAACATAAATATTTCCCGGTCCAACAATTTTGTCGACTGCCGGAATCGTTTCCGTTCCATAGGCTAGTGCAGCCACACCTTGCGCTCCACCGACTTGATAAATTTCATCCACACCAGCAACGTGTGCAGCTGCGAGAATAGCTGGTGCTAATTTCCCTTCTTTGCTTGGAGGAGTGATCATAACGATTCGCTTCACCCCAGCAATTTTAGCTGGCAATACATCCATTAATACTGTACTGGGATACGCTGCTGTTCCGCCGGGCACATAAACACCCACCGTTTCTAAGGGTAATACACGTTGTCCCATGACAATTCCTTGTTCCGAGGTTGAGACAAATCCTTGGCGAACCTGCTTTTCGTGATAAGCCGTAATATTTTCTTTGGCTTTTTTCAAAACAGCGAGCAACTCACTAGAAATCTCATTCACACTAGCTTCAATATCCGCAGCCGCTACCCGCAAATCAGCGAGTTCAACACCATCGATTTCTTTTGTCAGTTGTTTTATCGCCTGATCTCCGCCAGTTTTAACCTTCGTTACTATTTCAGATACAGTAGTCGAAACATCGACGGATTCAGACATTTTTCGCGCCAAAATTTCTTCCTGCGTTTGTTTTACAGTTGAAAAGATTCTCAAATTTCCTGCCTCACTTTCTCAATAACCTCCTGAATGCGTGCTTGCTTAAAACGCCAAGTAGCGTGGTTAATAATTAACCGTGCAGAAGAGGGTGCGATGTCCTGAATCACCTTTAAATTGTTCTCCTTCAAAGTAGTACCTGTTTCCACGATATCGACAATTACGTCTGATAAATCTAATAATGGCGCTAATTCAATCGAACCATGCAATCCAATCAACTCAATCGAACGACCTAAGCTGTCATAATAATCTCGTGTAATGTTGGAGTACTTCGTTGAAACTCGCAACGGTCGGCTTTCATCCTCTACGAAATCATTGCAGGCCGCCACTGCAATTCGACATTCTCCTAGGTGTAGATCTAAAAACTCAATAACATGTGCGTAATTCTCCAGCAATATATCTTTGCCAACGACCCCTATATCAGCGGCACCATGCTCCACATAGATCGCTACATCACTAGGTTTTACTAAGAAAAAGCGCAATTTATTTGTTTCATCAACAAAAATCAGCTTGCGATTGTCTTCGAAAACTCCCTCGCTGGCAATTCCGGCTTTGGTAAATAATTGATAGACCGTATCTCCCATCCGTCCTTTTGGTAAGGCGATGTTTAAATACTCGGAGTCCTTCGGTGCTTTTTTTTCACCCACATGATTCAGCTTCATACCAAACCCAATCGCACCTTGACTTTTTCCCTGGCGTTTTAGCAGGAGGTCATAACGTCCGCCATGAAGAATGGTTTCCTTTGATTCCTTAATAAATCCTTGGAACAATAATCCGCTGTAATAATCCGCATCGTTCATAATTGAAAAGTCTAGTCGCAAACGAATCAACGAAGACAACTCAGGGTCACTTGTCAACTGATCGTGTAATTCCTTCAACTCATCTAGGGCAGCCTGAGCTTTAGGCAATGTAGATAGCAACCCACGTGCTTTTTCGTAAAACTGCTCAAATTTACCAGAAAGTCGCAGTAATTTTCCTAAGTTCTCACTTTCTTCTTTTGGCAAATTGTATTTCTGAGTCAATTCATCCATGGCATGCGAGCTTTTATGCTGTAAAGCTTTCAGAACCTGATCACGTTCCTCTTGAGGGAATTGTTCGCAAATTGCATTGATTATCCCCATGTGAGAAAGGTCTAAGGTTCCTTCACCTACTAAAGCTAGACTCTGCCAAGCCAAACGCAGAACCTCAAGTTCATCTTTTTGTCCGATGTTGTCAATAATCTCAATTCCCACTTGGCGAATCTTTTGATATTCCCCCTCTTGACGATCTTGACGATAAACATCTTCTACGTAATAAACCTTACGACGCTCCCCTGAGGGTGTATTTTTTACAATCGAAATCGTTACATCCGGCTTCAAAGCCATCGTTCGGCCATCATTTCCGGTAAAGGTAATAATCGTACTATCTTTAAAAAAATTCCGCTGTTGCTGATAGCCTTCAAATTCCTCAAAGCTGTTTAATTGGTATAGATGAAAATGATGCTCTTGATACAACCTTCTTATTTGTAATTCGATCTGTTCTTCTGGGCGTAGCACATCCCAAAGTTCCTTCATCTATACCACTCCTTTTCCAAAATGAAATTCTCATAAGTTTATGTTTAAAGTATATTAATCATTTTATCATTAAAGGTCAAGGAAAGCTGGAAAATTTGTTAAACAAACCAGGGATTTTTTCAAGAAAGAATCTGAAAAAGGAGATTTTGACTCTATTAAAGTTTTTACCAGTCAAAGATCTATAAAAAAAATCTGCACCGTCTTTAAGACAGCGCAGACTATTCAGCATCATTTTTTGGATCTAACGGCTTCAGCATATTTTGCCACTCACCCATTTGATCAATGAATCGTTTGCTTTTCAGATGCAATCCAACATATTCTTCATAAAGCTGATCAATCGTTTTACGGATAGCCTGCTTAGTTTCCGGCTTCAAATTTACACTACTGATTTTATCGTAAGAAATCGTCGAAAACATGCGAATGAAATAAATTGCCCGCGGATCTGCATGGTAACGGTGTTCATCCATGTGCCAATGGTCCTGACACAAAACCCCACTGTATTTCGAAGAAAAATCAAAAGCTCCAGTAGTCTTTCCACAAATACTGCAGGCTCTCCAGTTTAAAGCTACCCCAAATCGTTGCATAATTTGCAATTCAAAAATATTCAAGATTGTTTCGCCATCGTACCCTTGATCCATCAACTCTAGTGCCTGTTTAGTAAAGCCATACAAAGCCGGATCATAGACATGATCATCAATAGCGGCATCCACTAAACCTAAGATATAGGAACCGTAAGCATTTAGAAAAATGTCCTCCTGCAGCTTGCGCAACGGGTGAATCTCTTTGGCACTATTCAAAAAGGATAAGCCGTCTTTCTTCAAATTACCAATATAGACTGCCTCGGTAAAAGGCATAACTGCAGACCGCAGCGGATTATTCGGTCGGTGAATCCCCTTGGCAAAAAACATAACTTTCCCGGCCGACTCGGTAAAAATCTTAATCAGCTTATCCTTTTCCTTGTAATCCCGACTAAAAAGGATCAAGCCTTTGGTTTCACTTACTTGTGCCATCACGTCACCTCTGCTCTTTCTTTCTATTATAAAGGGATTTCTATTAAATAGGCTAACAAATAGAGGTAAAGCCTCGCTTCACCTCTGCTCATCTTAATAATCATCGTTACGGTAGCCGTAATCCTGCAAATAGGTTTTCTTGTCGCGCCAGTCCTTTTGAACCTTTACCCACAATTCCAGAAACACTTTGTCTCCCAGCAAGCGCTCAATATCTTTACGTGCTTGCGTTCCGACATTTTTCAGCATTTTCCCGCCTTTGCCAATAATAATTCCCTTTTGACTTGTACGCTCTACTATAATTGTCGCTTGAATATGAATCTTCTCGTTCTCATCCCGCTTCATTGAGTCGGTTACTACTGCTACTGAGTGAGGAACCTCATCACGGGTCAGTTGCAATACCTTTTCTCGGATTAACTCCGAAACAATAAAATATTCTGGATGATCGGTCACCTGATCTTCTGGAAAATATTGCGGACCTTCCGGCATCTGATCCACTAAAGTTTCCATCATATGTTCTACATTGTTGCCTTCAGTTGCTGAAATAGGGATGACTTCCTTAAATTCCATCACCTGACGATAATCATCAATGATTGCCAGTAATTCATCTGGATGAATCTTATCAATCTTATTGATAATTAAATAAACAGGAACGTTTTGGTTTTTCAATCGTTCCAAAATGAAGTTGTCTCCTGGCCCGCGCTTTTGATCAGCACTAATCATGAACATGATCGCATCGACTTCCCGCAACGCACTATAGGCAGCCTCCACCATATAATCACCTAAACGATGTTTGGGTTTATGAATTCCAGGGGTATCAATGAAAACCAATTGAGCTTCATCCGTCGTATACACTCCTTGAATTTTGTTACGGGTAGTTTGAGCTTTGTCGCTCATAATGGCAATCTTTTGTCCAACAATCCGGTTCAGCAAGGATGATTTTCCAACGTTAGGACGACCAACAATTGCAACAAATCCTGATTTATGTTCTGTCATAGTTTCTATTCCTTTCCTGAAAAAAACTGGGCGAACCTTTTCAGCTTACAAAAGCTCGTTCGTCCCAGCTAAACAACATTCTCTCAATTTCATGCGCCTAAAAATTCCAGAATTTTTGGCAAGAAAATAATCAAGCCAACAATTACAGCAAAAATAGATGTCAGCAATACCGCACCAGCGGCCATATCCTTGATCTTTTTGCCAATGGCATTGTAGTGACATTCCGTACACATATCTACTACATTTTCAAACACAGTATTAATGATTTCAACTATCCAAACCAAAAAAACTGCCAGAAAAATCCATAGCCATTCTAAACGGTCTAACCCAAGAATGACTCCAGCTAGCATTGCTAGCCCACCTAGAAGAACATGTTTACGCATGTTGCGTTCTTCTTCAAAGACAGTTTGTATTCCTTTAAAAGCAAATTCTAAAGAAGTGATAAAATGCTTGTTCTTCCCCCGATTTTCCATCTTTTTCGGTTCTTCTATTTTATCCACTCTAACTGCTTTTTCTGTCTCATCTATTTTTTCAGTTTTATCCATTTCATCTGTCTTAGCTACTTTTTCTTTTTTATCTTTTGAGTCCATAGGCATCCAAAATCTCTTTCTGTAGTCCGAACATTTCTTTCTCATCTTCCGGGGTCATATGATCATAGCCATTGATATGCAAAAAACCATGAACAGCTAAAAAGCCTAATTCCCGATCGAAACTATGTCCGTACTCTTCCGCCTGTTCTGCTGCACGTTCTGTAGAAATCATTATATCGCCTAGATTTCTTGGCATTGCCATCTCTTCGTCAAAAATTATCGGTCCCTCATCTTCACCGTCTTCTTCCAGAGCAAAACTGATCACATCCGTTGGTGCATCCTTATCGCGATAATCCCGATTAATAATCTGAATGGCCGCATTGTCCATAAAAGTGACCGACATCTCCGTGTCTTCTGGCAGCTTCAAATAGTCGGCTGCAAATTGCAGCAAGTCGTCAACTTCAGTGATTCTATCTTGAGAAACTTCGCCGGTTTCATCAATAAAGGTAATATCCACTACCGTTCGCCTCTTTCTTGCTCTTCTTTCATTTTCTCAGCTTCTGATTTCATCTTCGGATATTTAATCCGTGAATGGAAGGTCGAACTCAAACTGCTGATTAACGATTTTTCGACAATTCGAATTTCTTTCAACGTCAAGCCTGAATCGTCCAATTGCCCATCAGAGATACGTTCTTCAATCAACTCATGAACAAATCTGCTGATTTTTTCCATTGATGGATGATCCATTGCGCGTACTGCTGCTTCACAGCTGTCGGCGATACTTACTACACCCGCTTCTCTTGTCTGTGGCTTCGGACCAGGATATCGGAATTCTGCCTCCGTTATTTCCGGATTACGTTCTTTGGCTTTCACATAGAAGAATTTCATTAACGTCGTTCCATGATGCTGATAACAAATATCGATCACCATTTGCGGCATTTTGTATTCCTCTAGAATCTTAGCCCCTTCAATCACATGTCCAAAAATAATTTGCTTGCTGTCTTCTGGCAGCAGGAAATTATGTGGATTCTCCGCACCCGGCGGCAGATTTTCCACAAAGAAGTTCGCATGACGAATCTTACCAATATCATGGTAGTAGCAAGCTACACGGGTTAGCAGCGAACGTCCGCCAATCTCAGCTACGGCATTGGCACTCAGATTAGCCACCATCATGGAATGATGATAAGTTCCCGGTGCTTCTTCCAGCAGCTGTTTAAGCAATGGATGGTTGGGATTGCTTAATTCATTTAGCGTAATAACCCCACTATCTGTTACTAGCAATTCAATATACGGCTGCAGACCAGTTCCTAACAAGAAGGATAATAACGATCCAGCTACCGCACAAATCAACGTGCCCCAAGTTGCACTATTGGTAAAGGACAAGCCTTGATAAATATTCAAAATAATCGCCCAAATCAAGGGGAAGATAACGATCCAAAGCAGCGCTTGCTTGGCTTGATCAGATACTCGTTTTTGTTTTACCATCACTGCCAAAACACCTGAAAACAAATAGGTCATCAAAATAATCGTCAGCATGTTGGTTCCAATGGAATCATAGTAAACAAATAAAGCAAAAATAGTTTGGAAAACAGCCGCTAAACTTCCAGCTCTGCGATTCACAAAAACAGTCAACAACAATGGTACAAAAGCAGCTGGGAAAAATAGCGCCAAGTTATTGCTGCTGGTACTTTGGAAAATCTGAAGAAACTTCATGACTAGAACACTGAAAATCATTGAAGCCGAATAGAATAAGATAAATCGGATTCGCTGAAACTCAACTTCAAATTGTCGGCTGTAGAACCACAAGACAAAGCCTTGAAGAATAGTTGACAAAATCATGGCTATCAGTGGGAAGGTTGACCCGCCCGAGCTAGTCAGCCCCAATAATTTCAACTTATTAAAGGCACTGGCATCAATTTGGCTGCCCTCGCGAACAATGATTTCTCCTTGATAGATCATAACCGGTTGAACAGAGCTCTTCGCCTGTTCCCGTAAATCTTCTGTTCTTTTCTCATTCAGAATATCATTGACTACAATACCGTTTTCCAACAAGTATTGAATCACCTGGTTTTGGTTGTCTGTTAGTCCAAGGTCAGGAATTTGATCGATCGCCTGCTGCCTATAGGCCTCTAAGTCGCTCTCTCGAATTCGTTTGCTCATCTGCTCATCGTTCAACTTTAAAGTCGACGTTTTTACTTGATCTAACTGCTGACTTGTCAGTTGAACAACTAGACGGAAAAAGTTTTCCGGCAGCTTCTGGTAAAAGCTGACTGTATCTTGGTCGATACTTTCAAAGTTCTTTTTTACCGCGGCAACACGTTCCTCCACCGTTGGTTGAGGAACAGTCTCACCTTCTTTAGCTTGTGATACTTTGGTTTGATTAGCCTTATCAATATCACTATTGGTTTTTTGAACCAAATCAATCAATTGACTGATGCGATCGTGCTGAGTTTCTGCCAGTTCAGGCTGGAACGTGTACTCCGGAGTGACAGCTTCAGCTGCCAGTTGACGTTTCTGATCCGTCTCAGCAATATTTTCAAGCGTTTTATTGGCGCGAATACTCTCAGAAGCGACTTGACCCTCCCGGTAATCCACTCGTTTTTGACGCACGCTGGTAAACATCGTAACAATCAAAAGAAATGCAAAAAAGACTAGAGTTAGCGGAATAAATCGTGAACCGAGTTTTTTTCGCAAATTATTGATTGGTTGATTCAACATGTTGTTTCCTCCAATCTACTCATTTGAATGGCGTAGATTCTCTTTCTCGTAAGCTTCAATAATTTCAGCTACTACGGGGTGACGAACCACATCAGCAGATTCAAAATTCGCAAAGCGAATATGTTTGATATTGCGCAGCGTTCGTTCCGCATGCATTAAGCCACTCATCTGACCTTTTGGCAAGTCAATCTGACTGGTGTCACCGTTAACCACCATTTTAGAATTAAATCCCAGCCGAGTCAAAAACATTTTCATTTGGGCAATCGTCGTATTTTGTGCTTCGTCCAAGATAACAAAAGCATCATCTAGAGTACGGCCTCGCATGTAAGCCAATGGTGCAATTTCTATGACACCACGATCCAATAAACGGTTCGTATGCTCAACACCAAAGATTTGGTGCAGCGCATCATACATTGGGCGCAGGTAAGGATCTACTTTTTCCTTCAAGTCACCAGGTAAGAATCCTAAACTTTCGCCTGCCTCAACAGCCGGTCGAGTCAAAATAATCCGTTGTACCTCACCTTTTTTTAGCGCGGCAATTGCCATAACAATCGCCAAATAGGTCTTACCAGTACCGGCAGGACCGATTCCAAATACTACATCTGATTTACGAATAGCGGAGATATAGCGGCTTTGACCAATATTTTTAGGACGAATAGGCTTTCCGTTGCGATCCTTTAGTAATTCTTCTTCATACATCATCACAAACTCATCTAAATGATTATCTTTAGCCAAGCGAAGAGCGGTCATCACATCAGGTGTCGCAACCTTTATTCCCCGATCAATTAACATCTGCAATGCTCGAATAACATCTGCGACCAGTTTGGTCTCTTCTTTTTCACCAATAATTTGGATGGTTTCGCCACGTGTATTAATTGTTGTTTCTGTATTATCTTCTAAAAACTTGATATGTTTGTCATGGGAACCTAACAACATACTAATATCATCTTTGGCGTTAAGTTTTATTTCCAACGACTCAAAATCGTTTTTTGTCAAAAATACTTCATCCCCTTATTTTAATCAGTCACCCTATCATACCACACTCTAAATAAAAGCAAAATTGCAAGGGATCTCACCTTAAGAAAGACCTAAAAAGACAGCAATCCTCGAAGTCTCATTGACGAGCCGCTTCAAAAAATCACTGTCTTTCTTATTTTTCCTGACAAATCGTTAAAAATTTTTCAAAATCTATTTGCTTCGCTAACCGTTTGACACGAGCAGGTTCGTTTAAAATCATCACCAACTCCTCAAACAATTGCTCAAAGGAATTGTCGCGTTCTCCTTTTAACGCCAGCAGCAGAACCAGTCTTACTTTTTTTCCTTGCCATTGAATCGGTTTTTCAAAGGAGGCAATCGCTACTGCATTTTTCTTAGCCTCACGTTTAATCGCATGGGGAATCGCATAATAATTGCCAAATGCTGTGCTGGACAACGCCTCACGTTCTAATACTTTTTCCACATAGTCAGCTTCGCAATATCCTTTATCACACAACTGCTGACAAAGAAAACGAATCGCTTCATCAGGTGCCCTTTGTCCCTCGTGAGGAAAAAATAATTCTTCCTTCAAAAAGCGGGTCAGTACCGACGGCGTTTGACTGACTGCAGCAAAGAGTTGGGTAATCTCGGCTAAATCTTGTTCTGTTAAAAAAGACTGGTAGTGATAAATAGGAACAGTCGTCTCTATTTGCAACGCTTCGGTTGTCAAAATCAAATCCTTGTCCTTTATCAGCTCATCATTGATATCGAAAACAGACTGTGCTACAGACAACTCTATTTCGAAGTCCGTAATTCGATTTAAATAAGATCGAACAATCCGCTGATTTCCTACTCCGTAAGGTGAAACTAGCAGCACCTGCTTCTTTTTTTTCCTGCGAATATTTTCTAAAGCGGAAAGAAAATGCAAGGATAAATAGGCAATTTCATCCTCTGGAAATTGTATGTATAATGTCCGTTGTAAAAAAGCGGAAGCATATACACTAACATTGTAAACAAAAGAAAACTTACTTTTAATTTCCTCTAGCAAAGGATTGGTTAAATATTGATGATTGATTGCCCGCTTGTATAAAGCTGAAACATGAGTCAGCAAATAATCAACAATCTTTTCGTCTTGAGTAAAATCTAAATAAAAAATCCCCGAAATACTATCAAGTAAATTTTCGATCACTTCTTTTAACCGCAGTTCTTCCAAGCTCTCATTGGAAACAATTACACCAGAATATAGACGATAAATATACGGCAACTCTTCCTCTGGAATTTCTACCTGAAAGTTTTCTTCTAATAAAGCAGCTATTTCAAGGGTTAGCCGACGTCCCTCTTGATCCTCCATTGCAGTCTTAGTAGTATTTAAAAAGCTCGCTTTGCTCACTCGCTCTAACAATACCGCTACATGTAAAATAAAAGAAATCGTGGAAAAGTCGTTTATCGAAAAGTTCTCCTGTTGGTGGAAACGAATTACCAACTGCGACAACTTAGCTAAATCAATTTGTCCAAAATAGTCTGAATACTTCTCCAAGCTTAATTTATTGGCCTCAATTTCTTGATTCAAGAACAGCGTAAAAACGCGCCGTTTCTCAGCTTCTTCACCATCAATAAATAATTGGTTGTTTTTCCGCTGAATAATCAATGATTGATCCTGTCGAGAAATCAAGTCATTTAACTCCTTGATAATCCGATTAAGTGCAGACTCGCTGATAAAGAAATCATCGGCTAATTCGTAAAAGTCGCACCTGGTTTGATCAATAATTTGAACCAGCAATTCAAAGCGCAGGTTTGATCGATCAATTTCCTTCTCATTATCCAATAATGTAAGAGTTTCTGGATTAAGATAAAATCCAGCACCCGCTTTCGATAAAATGACCGCTTGTAAAACCTGCCCATTTAACTGTTGAATATCATTACGAATTGTTTTAGACGATACGCCTAACTCTTTAGAGAGCATCTGGGCTGTGAGAGGGAGATTACTAAAAGTCAATTTCTCGATAATCTGTTCTTGTCTTTGAGAAATTTGCATATGTTCGATCCTCCTGAAGGCATTTTAGCTTTTAGATTATATCACAATAAGAGCATAGGATTACCTATGCTCTAAACTATTAAGCAGTCGTTGTATCATTGGAAACATCTACGGCTGTTTTTTCTGCTGAATCAGCCTCTGTCTCAGATTCTTTTTCCAGAGTAATTAGGTTTTTCTCATATACCTTAAAGAATGGGTAGTACAGCACTCCATCTAGAGCTATCAATGCAAGAACCAATACAATCGCACGCCAATCCATAGTGGAAAGGAAAGCTCCAATTGGTGCGGGCATCTGCCACGAGAACACCGCAAAGGTCTTGCCAACAATCCCCCACGACATACACAAGTAAGTAACAATTCCGTTAAACACAGAAGTAAAAATAAATGGTACAAAGAAAATCGGATTCAACATCAACGGTGTCCCGAAGATCATCGGCTCTGAAATTCCGAAAATGGAAGGCAGAAAACCAACTTTCCCCACTGTACTTAACTGTTTTGATTTGGAACGCATCATTAAGAAAGCTAATGCCAAGACTGAACCTGAACCACCAATAATAACAAAGTAAGTCCAAAATGGAGTAGTAAAGACGTTACTTAAATCTGTACCCGCCATTTTTTCCGCCGCATTAATTGATAGATTTCCGTCACGAATCGGTCCTAAAATTCCAGCTAATGCCGCATCATGAATGCCAAAGAACCAAAACAAGTGAATCAAGAAAATACTCAAAATGGTAAATGGCAGACTATCCGCTGCTTGGAAGCTCGGTGCCATAATATTGTATAGGAATTGTACAGCGGTCGTATCGAAGGCATGAAAGATAATAAAGACAATCGAAAAGAATGTCATCAAAATCAGGCCAGGTACGAGCGCTGCAAAGGTTTCTGACAATGAAGCTGGTACACTATCCGGCATTGAAATTCGTCCAATGTTTTTCTTACGCATCCAATGATAGCCTTCCACCGTAACAATAGAAACAAAAAGTGCCAACAAAATTCCACGACCATCCAAGAAACTAATCTCCACTTCTTTACCATCCCAGCCTAGCTTCAACGGTGTCAAAACTAGCATCAAGAATCCAACGACTGCAAACATCAAAGGTCGTAATACATCTTCCTTGTAATGACGACATAAGAAATAAGTTACTCCGATACAAATGAATAATGACATGGCACTTAAGGTGATACCACTGATCCAGTTTAAAATCATACTGTTCTGTTCAGCAAAGCTCGCCCAAGCCAGCAAAAAGCGGTTTGTTGTATTTTCTGTCACTGGTGCAGCATTCAAAATGATCGGAATTGAACCAAACAAAGTAATTGGCAGCATTGACATAAAGGCATCGCGTGTTGCTTTCAAGTGCCGCTGCTGACTTAACTTGTTAGCAAGCGGCGAGATATATTGATCCATTTTTTCGCTTAATGTATTAAATCCCATGATCTTTTATCCCCCGATCAATTTTTTGATATCTTCGTAAACACCTTTACCATCCATAATGCCGTATTTCATTGGTGAAATTGCTTCAACGGGTACCTCTACCGCCGCCGAAATTTGCGGCTTTAAGAAACGAATTTGAGGCCCAATTAAAACTAAATCTACCCCCTCCAAATAATCTTTATATTCAGATTCACTGTAAGCATTCACTTCCAGCGTATTGCCGGAAGCTGCTTCAATTTTTTTTGCTAACATCCCTGTTGACATCCCTGCATTACAAACTAGCATTACTTTTTTCATTATTATCGTTCCTCTCAATGGAGCCATTTTTTTAAATGCAAATCGGATTGTTACTCAAACGCTCTTCGTTGGATTTTTTCTCCGTGACTTTCAATGACCTCTTTAAACCAATAGTAAGAGGCTTTAGGCTTACGTTCTTGTTCATTTTTAAAATCAACAGCAACTAGGCCGTAACGCTTTTCAACACCATTTTTCCAAGAATATAAATCAAAGGATGCCCAAGCGTAGTAGCCGCGAATATCTACTCCTTGATCCATCGCGTTCATGATGGCATTAATGTGGTCATTCATAAATGAAATACGGTAATCATCATTCACCTGATCAACAGTCACGTCTTCTCTGACGCCTACCCCATTTTCGGTAACGTAAATGGGTAAGTGATAGCGATCCCAAGCTTCAATCAACCCATCCTGCAAGCCTTTTGGATAGATTTCAGTATCCCAGGCAGTAAATTCACTATTCGGATCCTTCACTTGTTCAAACCAACCTTTGATCACCACTTTACTCTGACCTTTTTTACCCGAATGGTTGAAGACTACTTGTGTTTCACCATCGGTATACGGTTTCACTAAAGTACGAGCATAATAGTTTAGCCCGATGAAATCAACTGTATTTTCTTTAATGATACGTAATTCATCTGCCTTTATAAAATCTACGTCATAATCTAAAGCCAGTTTTGCTACTAGATCAATTGGAAATTCTCCTAAGGCTGCTGTGTCTAAAATCCAGTTATTGCAATAGTTATCTGCATAGCGCATCGCAATCTTTGTTTCAATTGTATCATCTACACCATTCACTGGTGTATAGCTGTGAACAATACCAATCTGTCCCTGATAACCGCCTTCATGGAAAGCCCGCACCCCTAGAGCACTCGCCAACATTACATGATAAGCTCCTATCATCGTTTTTTGAACGTCCTGCAAGCCTGGTGGATAATTTCCGATAAAATAGCCGTTAGCAATAAACCATTTGGGTTCATTGAAGGTTGTCCAGTAACGAACTTTATCTCCAAACTGTTCAAAGCAGACCTTTGCTAAATGCTCGAATGCATAAGCTACGTCTCGATTTAGCCAACCGCCATCTGCTTCCCAATATTGCGGTAAATCCCAGTGATAGATTGTCACAAAAGGTTCGATATCAAATTTGTGGCAAGCATCTAATAAGCGATGATAAAACTCAATTCCTTTAGAATTAATTTCACCAGCTTGATTTTTAATAATGCGCGGCCATGATAGTGAAAAGCGATAAGAAGTTTGACCTCCTTCTTTCATCATACGAATATCTTCTTCAAAGCGATGATAATGATCACTGGCAATGTCTCCATTTTCCATATCGTTTTCATGCAGGTAATGATCCCACATTGATTCGGCCTTGTCATCGACATCCCAAGCACCTTCACATTGATAAGAGGCAGTTGCCCCACCCCAGAAAAAGTTTTTATCCATTAAATCGTCTCCTTCCATTTATACAATTCTCCAAACTCAGCGATCATGTCTACAGCAATCTCTGTTGAAGTTAAATGTCCCTCTGCATGCACTAATAGCAGATCCACCTCGTTCATTCGATCCTCCGAAGAAAGCTTTCTAAGCATTTCTGCATGCGCTCGATGAGCAAGTTTCATTTCACTTTTTGCTGTCGTATGCTTTTCATCAAATGTTTTGAAATCTCCTTGCTTCACTGCGAGCAGGGCTTCATACGCATCACTCTTTGCATTGCCTGCATGTAAGATGATGGCCATTGAGTCCATCTCGGTTCCGACTCTGACTTCTTCCATTAAAAAGTTCCTCCTCCTTC
Source organism: Candidatus Enterococcus ferrettii (assembly GCF_017377655.1). Classification (GTDB taxonomy): domain Bacteria; phylum Bacillota; class Bacilli; order Lactobacillales; family Enterococcaceae; genus Enterococcus_A; species Enterococcus_A ferrettii. The sequence goes on along the minus strand of NZ_JAFREL010000083.1, from coordinate 11,631 downwards.
TTTCTGACCTAACTATAAAACGTTTTCAAATGAGTTTAAATTTTTTATTTTCCACTTCAATGTGGAAATTGTGGCAATCCTCAATTATAAAGCACAAAAAAACCACCGAGAATTTTCTTCTCGATGGTAAAATTTCTATTGTAACAACTCTTTCACGATGGCATTTACCTGATTACCATCAGCCTTACCTTTGACCTTTGGCATCACAGCGCCCATCACTTTTCCAAATTCCTTTGGTGAAGTTGCTCCAGTTTTAGCAATTGCATCACTTACTATGCCGCGGATTTCATCTTCTGAAAGCTGCGCTGGCATGTACTTTTCTACAATTACAATTTCCTTTTTGACTTTATCCGCTAAATCAGTCCGATCAGCTTTTTCGAATTCCATCAATGACTCACGTCGCTGCTTCATCTCACGAGATAGAACAGTTAGTTCATCATCTTCTGATAATTCCTGACCTGTATTGATTTGTTCATTTTGAACAGCGGCTTTCAGCATACGAATTACCTGCAAAGATTCTTTGTCCTTGCTGCGCATCGCTTGCTTCATGTCTTCGTTTAGCCGAGTAAGCAGTGACATCATATCACTCCATTCACACTAGAATTTTTTACGTTTTCTAGCTGCTTCTGATTTTTTCTTGCGTTTCACACTTGGCTTTTCATAAAATTCACGTTTACGAGATTCTTGTAGAGTCCCCGCTTTTGAAACGGAACGTTTGAAGCGACGAAGAGCATCGTCAAGAGATTCATTTTTACGAACCACTGTTTTTGACATATAAATTCCCTCCCTCCGAGCTTAAAAAGTAACCGTTTTTGTTATTGAAATATACTCTCAAAAAACAAGACCGTCCATAGGTTATTATATCGAATGGATAAATATGAGTCAAGGTACTGAGGAGTTTTATTTTACCGATTGGTTAAGCAATCGTTTTACAATCTGAACAACGTCCATATAATTCGAAACGATGCCCTTCAATTTGGCAATCATCTAACTGCTCCTTGAAAAAATCCATTGGACACATGTGAATCTCCTTCGTTTTGCCACAAACCGTACAAATAAAGTGATGATGGTGCCCAAAATCTTCGCTGCAGCTGAAGCGGAACTTCATTTCTCCCTGATAATCGGTCTCTTCCACAATGCCGATTTCACAAAATTCCCTTAAGTTTCTATAAACAGTATCATAACTAAGTCCAGGAAACTGAGCATTCAAATAGTCATATATTTCTTTAGCAGCCACATAACGATTCTTTTTAATCAAATAATCCAGTAAGGTTTCGCGCTTTTTCGTGTATTTAAAGCCCTTTTCCTTCACTTTTATTAACGCTTTTTCTAATAATGTTGGTTGGGTCATGACGATTCCTCCTAATTAAATCGTAATGATTATGAATAAACAATATGGTATAATAAATTATCTTAAAATACAAGGGAGAATTTTATGGAGAAGGAAAATCAAACCGATCTTGTAACGATCTTTATCATTTCCGATTCGGCAGGTGAAACGGCTTCTAAATTGGCGCAGGCTTCTATGGCGCAATACCCGACTGTAGAATTTTGCTTGTTCCGTCGAACCTTTATCAGCTCAGCGGAGTTACTGTTAAAGGCGTTGAAAGATGCTAAAAATGAAAATGCCATGATCATTCATACATTAATTGATCCGAAATTATCACGAATCGCTGAAGAATTTTGCGAACAAGCAGGCTTGTTCCACATGGATCTGTTGAATCCGGTGGTTAATGAAATCGAACGACGTGCAAGTATTGAACCAACTTATGAACCCGGTGCACTGCATCATTTAAATGACAATTATTTTAAACGAATCAAAGCGTTGGAATTTGCTGTGAAATACGACGATGGCAAAGATGCAAAAGGTTTCCTTGACGCTGACATTGTTTTATTAGGTGTCTCACGAACATCGAAAACACCTTTAAGCCTGTTTTTAGCCAACAAAAATTTAAAGGTAGCTAATTTGCCGTTGATTCCACAAGCGCATATTCCTAAGCAATTGTTCCAGATTGATCCTAAAAAGATTGTTGGGTTAACCAATGACCCTGAAGTATTAATCAGTATTCGAAAAGAACGGATGCGCGCTTATGGCCTCAATCCTGAAACAGCATATTCGGATCGCGACAAAATTCAAGCAGAATTAGAATTTGCCAATGAATTGTATCAAAAACTTGGTTGCTATGTAGTAAACGTCGCAAACTATTCTATAGAGGAAACGGCAGCTAAGATTATGAACGCCCTAGATTTAGAAGACCACAGCTACTATTTTATGGAAGACGCTGAAGACGACTAACTAAACGGAATTTTAACAAAAAATATCCGAACTATAGTTAATGAACACTCCAATAATTACAGGGGTGCAGTTGCTAAAGTTCGGATATTTTCTATTTTAAAAATCTTATTTTGTCTTTTTCGTTTGGATCTCGACTATTTGCTCTAATACATAGGGAGTTGTCTGATAGACATCATTAATCCAATTATGGAAAAACAAATACGCATGCGCTCGCCAACGATTTGTAATCTTCTCCGAAGACAAATAGTAATTTTCAGGCTTTTGAGTATCTAATCCTTTATCCAAGTCCCGCAGATACTCACCTTCTAAGGTACCGGAATCATATTCAAAATGTCCCAGTAAAAATACATTGTGCCCATCATCTGAAAGAAGAATCGTGGCTGCACCATCGGCTCCTCGAGCGATTACTTCTAGCGAACTGTCTGAGACTTGTGTTTCATTAATTCCAGTATAACGAGATTGCGGCATCCAAAAAACATCATCAAAACCACGGAACAAACGATGCTGCGTCAAAAGCTTTTGTGAGAAAATGCCGAACAGCTTTTCCTCAAACAGCACTTTATCTATTCCATAATGGTAATACATCCCCGCCTGAGCTCCCCAACAAATGTGGATGACCGAAGTCACGTGGGTTTTGCTCCAGGTCATAATTGCAGTCAGTTCCTCCCAATAATCTACCTCTTCAAAAGACAGTTTTTCAATGGGGGCACCCGTAATAATCAATCCGTCATAACAAGTTTCTTTAATAGAAGAAAATTCTAAATAGTATTTCTCCAAATGGGTCTTGCTAGTATTACGATGCTCATGGGAAGCTACCTTCATAAAATCCACATCAATTTGCAATGGACTTTGACTGATTAACCGCAGCAATTGAATTTCAGTTGCGATTTTATTAGGCATTAAATTTAGAATCAATAATTTTAATGGTCGAATATCTTGTTGATTAGCTCGCAAATTATCAATGGCAAAGATATCTTCATTCTCCAAGATCCTTTTTGCTGGAAAGTCAGGTTCTAAACGAATCGGCATGACTATCCCTCCAGTTGTTCAAAAGCTTGCTGCAAGTCTGCTAGAATATCTGATACATTCTCAATTCCGCATGATAAGCGCACCAAACCTGGTGAAATTCCCGCCTGCGTTAATTCTTCATCGGTTAGCTGACGATGGGTAGATGTTGCTGGATGCAGTGCGCATGTTCGAATATCTGCTACATGAACTTCCAACGAAACCAATTGCAAAGCATCCAACCATTTCGCTGCTTCTTCTTTGCCTGCTCCAATTTCAAAGGAAATCACACCGCATAATCCATTTGGAACATATTTTTGTGCTAAATCATAATTTTCATCTTGCTTTAAACCAGGATACTTTATTTTTTTGACTGCAGGTTGTTTAGTTAGAAACTCTGCAACAGCCATAGCATTTTGATAATGACGTTCCATTCTTACTGCTAAAGTTTCGATTCCCAAATTCAGTAAGAAAGAATTTTGCGGAGAAGGGGTTGCTCCTAAATCGCGCATTAGTTGAACCCTAGCTTTAGTAATATATGCTGCAGCACCAAAGGTTTCAGTATAGACAATCCCGTGATAAGTGTCATCTGGTTCAGACAATTGTGGGAATTTACCATTATTCCAGTTAAATTTCCCACCGTCAATGATAACTCCGCCGGTTTGAACCGCATGACCATCCAAGTATTTAGTTGTACTATGAATAACAATATCTGCTCCAAATTCAATTGGTCTGCAATAATAAGGAGTCGCAAAAGTATTATCAATTAAAAACGGTACGTCCAAAGCTTGCGCTAACTGTGCGAATTTTTCGATGTCTAATACACATAAGGCTGGGTTAGCAATTGTTTCAGCAAAAACCGCTTTGGTATTTGATTTTGCTGCTTGCTTCAATTCTTCTAAAGAAGCATTTTGATCTACAAAAGTCACTTCAATTCCCATTTTCCGTAAGGTATGGGCAAATAAATTGTACGTACCCCCATAAATATAAGAAGAAGAGATAAAATGATCCCCTGCTTCTAAAATATTCAAGATAGCATAGAAAGTCGCCGCCTGACCAGAAGCAGTGCATAATGCTCCTACGCCATTTTCCAGTGCAGCTAGCTTTTCCTCTACCGCCCCCGTCGTTGGATTTGCCAATCGAGTATAAAAATAACCACTTTCCTTCAAATCAAATAGTTTTCCAATTTCCTCTGTTGAATCATAAGTGTACGTAGTGCTTTGAGTAATAGGTAATACCCGAGGTTCTCCATTTCCTGGCGTGTACCCCGCATGCAGACATTTTGTTTCGAATTCCATATTCATTTCCTCCTTTGATTGTGATTGGTTGTTCGATCTGTTTGTTCTTCTGTTCAACATTTTCTTATCAAAAATCTTTTATCCCTATTGTGTACAATCCAACTAGTCTTCTTAATTTTGAATTTGAGCAACCCCTTTAAATCTAACTCTCTCACAATAACAAACTGCAAAAAGCAGACTAGCAAAAAAACTTCCGTCCTCCTGTAATAGGAAAGGACGGAAGTTTTCCGTGGTACCACCTTTGTTTATTGATCTAGGATCAATCTCACTCAACAGCGGACTGTTGAAAAGCTGTACCGGGCCGACCCGCAAATGATTACTCTATTCATCATTTTATGCTCCAAGACCATCTTCTAAAAGATCAGGAATACTTCTTTTCAGCTACCGAAGCTTTCTGTAAAACCTAGTTCTTTTATACTCTTCTTTTCATCACATACTATTTAATTAATAAACTTGCAGTCCTTCTTGATCAACTGCCAAGATTTCCACCCGAGCTGTGTCATCTAACTCCTTCAATCGCTCAGCAACCTGCTGAGATTTATCTGGGGCCACTAATGTCAATACAGTAGGGCCTGCTCCACTTAGATAGCTGCCATATCCACCCATTTTTTGCGTAATTTCTCGGATTTCAGTTAAATGAGGCACTAAATCTTTACGGTGTTTCTCATGGAATAAATCTTTTTCCATCATTTTTCCAGCCAAAGGTAAATTGCCATTCAATACTGCGGCAATCATTACATTCGCAATCGAACTGGCCTTTACTGCCTCCTTATAAGAAAATTCATCAGGTAAGACACTTCGGCTGGCTGAGGTTAACAATTCCTTGTCTGGAATGAATACGACCACATCGCATTCTGGAAAATGATGTTTTACATACTCTACCTGCTCATCTGCATAGCTAGCCACAACAAAACTACCACAAATTGCTGGTGCAACATTGTCAGGATGACCTTCGATCTCTGTAGCAATCTCTAATTTTTCTCGAACAGACAAGTTTAGATTACCCAAACGATTAGCCAATTCAATTCCGGCCACAATGACAGAGGAACTGCTGCCCAATCCTCTAGCGACTGGAATATCAGTTGACATCTTTATACTGTGAGGTGTCAACTTAGGCGCTATTTTCAACGCTGTTTGAATCAGCAGATTTTTCTCATCGCGAGGAATGGAATTAGACAACTCATGCTCCACTGCCCATTTTTGTGTTGCTGGACCAATCTCGATCACTAAATACTGCGAAAGCGCGATCCCGCAAGAGTCAAAGCCTGGACCTAGGTTGGCACTTGTAGCAGGAACGCGGATTTTCATAGTTTCGCCACTCCTTCTTTCAAGTGTTGACGCATATCTTCTAAATCGCTCATTTTACTAATTTTTACATCAGTTGCATTAATTGCTGTATCTGGATCTTTCAAACCATTACCAGTGAAAACTGTTACTACAGTTTCACCTTGTTTGATTTTTCCACTCTTCACATGCTGAATTACTCCGGCTAACGATGCTGCTGAACCAGGTTCTACAAAGACGCCATCCTGTGCTGCAACTTTCCGGTATGCATTTAAAATTTCTTCATCAGTTACTGCATCGATGTGTCCACCTGATTCGTCTCTTGCCGCCTCAGCTAATTTCCAGCTGGCTGGATTCCCAATTCGAATCGCAGTCGCCACTGTTTCCGGCTGTTCGATTACTTCTCCCCTAACAATTGCTGCTGCGCCTTCCGCTTCAAAACCATGCATACGAGGTAACGCAGTGCCTTTCACTTCATGCCACTCTTTGAAACCTTTCCAATAGGCCGAAATATTTCCAGCATTGCCAACAGGAATAGCTAAAACATCAGGTGCTTTTTCTAGTTGTTCACATATTTCGAAAGCAGCAGTTTTTTGACCTTCTAAACGATAAGGATTAACTGAGTTTACCAAAGCAACTACTTCTGTTTCTGCAATATCACGCACTGCTTTCAACGCTTCATCAAAATTTCCTGGAATTGAAATGATATCCGCGCCATAAATAATCGCTTGAGCCAGTTTACCCATAGCAATTTTTCCATCTGGAATTACTACATAGGCTTTAATACCTGCACGAGTCGCATATGCCGCTGCTGCTGCACTAGTGTTTCCAGTTGATGCACAGATAATTGCTTTCGCTCCGTCTTCAACAGCTTTAGCTACAGCCATAACCATCCCACGATCTTTAAATGAACCAGTTGGATTCAAGCCTTCATATTTACCATACAAAGTAATTCCTAGTTCTTTAGATAAATTATGCAATGGAATTAACGGTGTATTTCCTTCCGCTAATGACAGCATTGGTGTTTTATCAGTGATTGGTAAATATTCTTGATATTGCTTTAATAATCCTTCGTACATGTTAACTATTCCCCCATTACTTTCATTGTTGATAATAGTTCAAAATCTGTTTTTTCATCGATGTCTTTTTGAATTTGGCTCATGGTTGTTTCCGACATTTTGTGAGTAATTACCACAACTCGAGCATTTTCTACTTGAGCTTTCTCTTGAACTACCTGTTCAAGTCCTGCACCAGCTTGTGCCATGATCTCAGCTAATTGTAAAAATTGACCTGTTTCATCAGGCATTTTTAATGACAAGAAGTATTTGCTGACAATTTCTTCAGGCGGTGTCAACTTGGTTGGTTGAGTATACTCACTGAAACGATGACCAATCGTGCCTAGTTGAATCTTATTAACGATCGTCATCAAATCCGCTACAATACTAGTTGCTGTTGGTCGTGAACCAGCGCCAGGTCCGTAATACATGGACTCACCAATTCCTGAACTCTTCACAAATACCGCATTAAATTCATTATGAATGGAAGCTAATGGATGATTACTAGGAACCAATACTGGTCCTACCTCGGCTGCAATACTGTCGCCTTGCTTAACAGTCGAGCCAATCAATTTAACGGTATAGCCTAACTGGTCAGCAACCGTCACATCATTACCGGATAATCCCCGAATTCCTTTTACCTTTACTTGGTCCATATTAATCGTCATACCAAAAGCAAATTTGCTTAAAATTACCATTTTATACGCTGCATCAATGCCATCTACGTCATTTGTTGGGTCACTTTCAGCAAAGCCTAATTCTTGAGCCTGCTTCAAGGCAGTTTCGTAGTCTAACTGTTCAGTGACCATTTTAGTCAACATATAATTAGTTGTTCCATTAACAATTCCTAATACTTCCTGAATATCATCCGCTGCTAAACTGTTAGCGATGGTCCGTAAGATTGGAATACCACCAGCCACACTTGCTTCATAGTATAAGTTGCGTTTTTGCTCATGAGCTAAAGAAGCTAATTCACTGCCATGTTGAGCGAGTAAATCTTTATTCGCTGTAACAACGTGCTTGCCAGCTTTCAGCGATTCTGCAATGAAAGTCTTAGCTGGTTCAATACGACCCATTACTTCTACTACAATATCAATTTCTGGATCCTCTGTAATATCAGTTAACTCATGCACCAATTGAAGATTGTATTTTTTCGCCGTTTCTTCTTTGTCCTCAGTCGGGCGAATCAACGCTTTTGTTACGGTTAAGGGACAGCCAATACTCTTTTCGATTTTCTCCTGATGATCTGCCAGAATTTCCAGCACACCAGTTCCTACAACACCTAAACCTAATAGACCTACTTTAACTGGTTTTTCCATAATTCGCCTCCAAATGATTGCACAAAGATTAAACGTGTTTCATCATATTTTAATATAGTTTGTGTCTTAGTATAACTAAAATACCAAAAAAAAACTAGTGATTTTCCAATAAAAATAGAAAATCACTAGTTGTCTTAATGATGAGACACATGGCGGAAGGTTTGATCCAAAATATCTAAGACATGATGGTCATCCAAACTATACAACATTGCCTTGCCATCGCGTCGTGCTTTGACCAAACGGTTGTCCCGCAACAGCTTCAACTGATGGGAAACCGCGGACTGTTCCATTGCCAAATTTTCACTGATGGAAGAAACATTGCGTTCACCTTGCTTCAAATACAATAAAATTCTTAAACGAGTGGGGTCACTCAACACTTTAAACAACTGACTAACGGCTAGAATTTCAGTCTTTTGTGTACTCATTCTAAGCCCCTCTTCTACTCTGTAATTTTGCGGATTGCTGCTTCATAAGCCGCTAGCTTATTCTCCGCATCTTTTTCAGATGACCCTTTTACTCCAATGTAAAATTTAATTTTTGGTTCTGTTCCAGATGGTCGGATAGCTAACCAGGTATCATCCTCTAACGTATATTTTAATACATTTGAAGAAGGCATGGCGATGGCCCTGCTTGTACCTTGGCTATCTGTGGCTTGTTGAATTAGATAATCTTCGGTTAGTGCCACTGAAACCCCTGCAAATTCCGTTGGCGCTTGAGTCCGCAGCCCTTCCAAGATCTCTTTGATCTTAGCAGCACCTTCTGCACCACTCAACGTCACAGAAATAGTTTTTTCTGCAAAGTAGCCGTATTCTTCAAAAATTTCTTGCAAACCATCATAAAGGGTTTTGTCTTGCTTCTTATAATAAGCGGCAACCTCTGCTAATAGCAGCAACGCTTGAATTGCATCTTTGTCCCGAACAAATGGCTTGATTAGATAACCATAGCTTTCTTCAAAGCCAAACATAAAGGTATGAGAGCCATCTTCTTCGTATTGTTGAATCTTTTCAGCAATAAATTTGAAGCCGGTCAAAACATCAACCATTTCAGTATTATAGGCTTTAGCAATGGCCGTTGGCAATTCACTTGAAACAATGGACTTTAATACCGCTGCATTTTCTGGTAGATCCCCCGCTTGCTTATGAGCTTCTAAAATGTAGCGAATCAGCAACGCACCGATTTGATTTCCAGTTAATACTTGGTATTCACCACTCGGCAAACGTACTGCTGCTCCTAAACGGTCAGCATCTGGATCCGTGGCGATTAATAAATCAGCACCTTCTTTTTCACCTAATTTAATTGCATATTCAAAAGCTGAATGCTCTTCAGGATTTGGTGATTTAACAGTGGAAAAATCAGGATCAGCCACTGCTTGTTCAGGAACCAGCATATATTCTTCAAACCCTGCTTGCTTCAAGGCTTTCTCCCCAAGCATTGTTCCAGTACCATGTAATGGTGTATAAACAAGTTTCAAGTTTTTGCCCATTTCGTTAATCAGTTCCTGATCAATTGTCACAGCTTTGATTTCTTCCAAATAAGCAGCATCAACTTCTTCACCAATAATCGTAATTAGACTGCTGGTTTCGTCTTGCAAAACTTCCACTTCTAAAGGATTCTCAACTGAGCGCACAAATTTAGTCAATGCATCCGCATCTTCTGGCGGCATTTGGCCTCCATCTTCACCATAGACTTTGTACCCATTGTATTCAGCGGGGTTATGTGAAGCAGTAATCATTATCCCTGTAAATGCATTCAAGTGACGTACTGCAAAAGAAAGCTCTGGAGTTGGTCGCAGACTTTCAAAAACATAAGAAGGAATGCCATGAGCAGCCAACGTTCTAGCTGCTTCCATTGAAAACTCGGGCGACATGTGGCGAGAATCATAGGCAATTGCTACGCCGCGCTTTTTAGTTTCAGCATCTTGGGTATCCATGAAACGGGCCAAACCTTCTGTAGCCTGACGAATCGTAAAAATGTTCATACGATTGGTTCCTGGTCCTAAAATCCCCCGCATTCCTGCTGTACCGAATTCTAAAGATGTATAGAAAGCATCTTGCTTTAATTCAGCATTATCATTAAGCGCTTTTAATTCCTTTTGCATTTTTTCATCCAGTTTATCGGAATTCATCCATTGTTCATACACTTGTTCCCAAGACATGAAGGACACCTCTTTCATTTTTCTTACCTTTCAAGTATACCATCCTTGTTATATTCAGCAAACAAAAACATGAAAATGGAGCAAAAAAAGAAGAGTGTCAAAAAAGACACTCATTATTTATTACTCTCGATATATTTATAAACTTGTTGACCTGCAATACCACCTTCGCCTACTGCAGTTGTGATTTGACGCAGATCTTTTTCTCTGGCATCACCAATTGCAAAGACACCAGGAATACTGGTTTTCATCTCATTATCTGTTTCAATCCAACCTGCTTGATTGGTAATACCACTATTTTTAAATGGTTCTGTTAGTGGATCAAGTCCGACATAAATGAACATGCCATCAGCTGGTTCTTCATGGATTTCATCAGTCTTAACATTACGAATTTTTGCTCCAGTTACCACCATATCATTGCCAACTATTTCTTCTACGACACTGTCCCAGATAAAAGAAATCTTTTCGTTTGCAAATGCCCGGTCTTGAATAATCTTTTGTGCTCGTAATTCGTCACGGCGGTGAACAATGACTACTTCAGCGGCAAAACGAGTTAAGTAAATCGCTTCTTCTACTGCTGAATCGCCGCCTCCAACTACTAACAAACGTTTGTTGCGGAAAAAGGCACCGTCACATACCGCACAATAAGATACGCCGCGACCAGCAAATGATTCTTCTCCAGCTACGCCCAGCTTACGATGAACACAGCCCGTTGCAATAATGATTGTTTTGGCTTGATAAGTTTGATCCTCGGTAATGACTTCTTTATAGTCCCCGCGATCCTTAATATCCAACACAATTCCATAAGCATTTTTAGTTCCAAATTTTTCTACATTTTCATACATCTTTTGTGCTAGCTCAGGTCCCATAATTGAGTCAAATCCTGGATAATTTTCTACCTCAGCTGTATTGTTCATTTGTCCGCCAGGCGCACCGCGCTCGATCATTAATACAGACAAATTTGAACGGGATGCATACAAAGCTGCGGTCATACCTGCAGGACCAGCACCAATAATAATTACGTCGTACATTCAAATCCCCCCATTTGGCTTAACTTTACTGCTACAATTGAATTCTGTCGAGTAATTTGCTTACAAAAGGTTTGCAATTTCCCAAACAAATTATTCTTTTAAATTAGCTTATTTACTTGCGAAGATTGTCTTTCCGTTTTTGTCGATCCGTATAAAGTAGGTTTTTTTATTTGGCGAATTGTCAAATCAAG
>NZ_JAFREL010000082.1 GCF_017377655.1 Candidatus Enterococcus ferrettii | reverse complement strand
TCTTAGTGTATTTTCAATGAACATGATGTTCATTATTTAACTTTCAATGAGTGAAAGACTGGACATGAGTTGCTAATTAGCTATTTGATATGTAATTAATCAGTAAAATAGTTATAATTTAATCATTGATAGGAAAGAGAGCTGATTGTTCATGTTAACCATTGCATACTTAGGCAACGGGAAAAGTACCAACCGTTATCATTTACCATTTTCCACCAAATTAGGAGATAAAATCAAGGTAAAGACTATTTATTCTCCGTCAGGGCGTCAAGCATGGACACCACTTGCTGGCACTCATTATACCACTGATTTAGACGATATTTTGACAGATCAAGAAATTCAGCTGGTGGTGGTCACCACTCCTGTAAAATTTCACTATAGCTATGCAAAGAAAGCACTAATGGCTGGTAAAAATGTTTTACTGGAAAAACCCTTTACGGAAACGTCTGATGAAGCCAAAGAATTATTTGCTTTAGCTAAAGAAAAAGGTTTGTTTTTACAATGCTATCAAAATCGTCGGTTTGATTCTGACTTCTTGACTGTTCAAAAAGTGATCGAAAGTGGGAAGCTGGGAGATTTGTTAGAAGTGGAAATGCATTATGATTATTTTCGTCCCGAAGTCCCAGAAAGTGCGGAACATTTTTCTCAGAATGATAGCTATTTATATGGACATGGTTGTCACACGATTGACCAAGTGCTGAGTTATTTTGGCGAGCCAGACCATATTCACTACGATGTCCGCCAATTATTAGGTAAAGATCGTATGAATGATTACTTTGATCTAGATTTTTACTATGGCAAGTTGAAGGTTTCGGTTAAGTCCAGCTATTTCCGTTTGAAGGAACGTCCAAGCTTTGTAGTTTATGGGAAAAAAGGATCTTTTGTTAAACAAACCAAGGATCGTCAGGAAGAACATTTAAAGCTATTCTATCTGCCTAATCATGAAGATTTTGGTATTGATCGTCCAGAGCATTACGGGGTATTAACTTATTTAGACGATGAAAAAGTTTATCATGAGGAAAAGGTTGTCTCCGAAGTAGGGGATTACAGTCGGATTTATGAAGGAGTTTACGAAGCAATCATTAATGGGAAAGAAAAAATCGTAAAAGATGAGGAAACCATCCTGCAGATGGAAATTTTGGAAGCAGGCATTACTGAGATGTTGACGAATCAATAGGGGGAAAAGTGATGAAATTAGGAATTGTTGGGGCAGGAATGATCGTAAAGGACTTTTTGACAGTAACACCTGATTTGCCGCAAATTGAGCTTTCAGCGATTTTGTCTTCGGAACGTAGCTTGGAGAAAAATAAGGAACTGCAGACAGTTCATGGGATTAAGGCGATTTTTACTGACTACTCGGACTTTTTAAGGGAAGGTAATTTTGATACAGTGTATATAGCTCTTCCCAATCATTTACATTATCAATATGCTTTAGAAGCTTTGATTGCTGGGAAGCATGTAATCTGCGAAAAACCTTTCACAATGCATTTGCAAGAGTTGCAAGACTTACAAGAAAAAGCGAGAGAAAAAGATTTGCTGCTGTTTGAAGCGATTACTAATCAATATTTAGGTAATTTCCGAAGAATTAAGGAACACTTAGACAAGATCGCACCAATTCATTTGATTTCCTGCAACTATTCTCAATATTCTTCTCGTTATGACGCTTTTAAAAAGGGTGAAGTTCCCTTGGCCTTTGATCCAGCTGCTGGCGGAGGAGCGTTGATGGATATTAATATCTACAATCTGCACATTGTAGTAGGTTTGTTAGGTGAACCCCGAATTGCTAGGTATTTCCCTAATTACCAGCGAGGAGTGGATACTTCAGGAGTGGTAATGATGGATTATGGACAAGCCAAGGCGGTATGCGTTGGATCTAAGGACACTGACGCTGAAAGTTATGTACGTATCCAAGGAGAAGCAGGAGAAATAATCGTCAAGGGTCCGACCAATTCTTTGAAATCTGGTTATGTGAAATTACGCAGTGGGGTGCAACACGTATTGAATAATAATGTTCATACTCACCGGATGTATGAAGAGTTCCACCGTTTTGCTAAAGCGATCGACCAGCATGATATTGTGTTTGCTAATGAGCAGATGCGCCATAGTTTGGAAGTAATGAGTGTATTAGAAAAAACTAGATCGTAAACTATAATGAGCAAACAGATTGATGATTTTCTATCAAACTGTTTGCTTTTTTTGTGACAAGAGTATATAAGAATGGGTTTTCAGGGATATCTTAATGTTGCCAAAACATTCATTGAGTAGTGTGAGTATCCTCAAAGAGTACTTTGCTTGTACAAATGGTTTGAACATTATTAATTTCAGTGGAATTTTTATGAATCTTAAAAAGCAGCAAATAAAAACTTATGTTGATGATAAGATAACCAGAAGTCTGATTGGAATAGAACAAAAGTCATTTGAAAATGATAAATTCGTAGTAATAAGCTGACAGATTTTGCTCTTTTAAACTAAATCTTCTTGTTGAATAGGATGAGCCCAACTTGGAAAGAAGGGTTTGTAAAAATTGCTAGCTTTATCATCATTTTGTAGTTGTTTTATTCGATTCAAAGATAAGTTGCTGACTAGATGACAGTCCATCACTGTTGCGATTATTATATAGACACAAATTTTTTATACAGTATAGTTCAAAATAAAAATGAGACCGACTTGGTATAAGCCGACCCCACATTTTTATTCATTATATACACTAACGACGTTGTACCAGCGACGTTCATGCTGAGCGTAACGATTGAGCGAAAAGCCAGATAGAGCGAAGCCTAACATAGAGATAATCAATCCAAAGATAATCAACCAGCTGGCAATTTTGGGGATTAAATACTTCGATTTCATACGCTTACCACCTTTCTTTGAAAGACTGATTGACGAATCTTGCGTGTCATCCAACGGTGACTGTTAATGAAGACAGCACTGCATTTATAGGTTGCCCATAGGAAGAACATTCCTAGACCAAACAATAACATACCAACACCGAGTTGAGTTACGCCAATAAAGAAAACATTCATAATTGCCAGTGGACTAGTCAATGTAGCAATTAATCCGCCTAATAAAAGTCCGCCGCCTAAACAAGCAAAGGTGAATGGGATACACCAAATAACAATATAAAAACTAACCACGATACAAAAGGCGGCTAAAGCCAAGCTGCCCCAAATTGGGAAACCTAGAATCAGTAATAGTATAATTAGTGGACTAAAACGTCTAGGAACCTTGATTTCCTGTGGAATACCTGCTGCTTCGTAGGCCAGAGCTTGTGGATCGCCCATTTTTGCTACGGCTTCTTCTTCTGTATAACCGTCTTCGATTAAATCCATAATCATTTCATCGTAATACTCAATCAATCGTTGCACTTCACTGGGGCGTACTTCATACGCTAAATAATTACTCAATTCTTTAATAAACTCAACTCGCTGCATTTTCGACACTTCCTTTAATGTATTGTTGGATGGCTTCTACCTGTTTCCAATCGTTTAAAAACTGTTGGATGCTTTCTTGGCCTTCATCGGTCAGCTGGTAATATTTTCGCAAACGGCCATTATGAATTTTTGAGTAGGTAGACACTCGTTTACTGGTTTCTAAACGCTTCAAAATTGGATAGAGGGTGGATTCAGTAATCTCAATTTGGTGATTGATCTGTTTAACGATTTCATAGCCGTAAGAATCTTGATGGGCTAGTGCAGCTAGAACACAATATTCAATCAGCCCTTTTTTCAATTGGCTATTCATACGCATCACCTTTCTATACCTTATACTATACATGACATAGTATAGAACGACTATAGGACTAAAGCCCTATTATTAGAGAATGCTGAAAATGCAATTGGATCGAAGAATTTATTATTCATAGCAGATGCTTAATGATTTATTTTTGCGCTGAAGAAAAAGAGATGACTGAAAAGTTATCTAAACAAAAAAGCTGCAACCAAAAGTCACAGCTTGATAATCTATTAAATTTCTGTCACATGAACTTGATTTCCATGCTGCTTAATAATAGCAATTAAGTCCTCAGTTTTTACCCAAACGGTTGCCGTATTATCATTCGGATGAATACCAATCAAACCAGGATCTTTCAAAAAATCTTCATCAATAAAGAACTGCACGATACATTCAGTGTCATTTAGTATACCAAAGGGTGTTACAGCTCCAGGAATTAATCCCATAACAGTCATCAAGTCAGTTTCTGAAGCAAAAGATAGTCGACGGGTTTCATGCTTCGCTTTAAATTCTTTGAGATCAACTCGCTTATCTCCTTGAACGCTAATTAAATAATAATTTCTTTTTTTATCGTCACGGACAAAAAGATTTTTAGCATCTGCTTCTGGGTAGGGAAGATCTACCTCACTCAGTTCTTCCATGTTGTATACAGCTTTGTGCTCAGTAATCTCGTACCAAAAATTTCCTTCATTTAAAAACTTAAAAATTTCTTCCTTATTCATACTCAATTCCCCCTTACAACCATTATTAACTGTAAATTATATCACAAGGATTAGCGTAAATGAAAGATGTTTAGTCCGAGATTTTTTAAGTCCCCAGTCAGTTTACAAAAAGAACTATTCACTCAAAAGTGAGTGAATAGTCAGTCAACAGGCTAATTTTCTTTCACAAGCTATTTTTGTCTCTCTGGACTCTTCCAAGTTCCAGAACCAAAACCTAGAATGGATTTAATTGCTGGGATAAAAGTTGTAAGAATTGTCAGAGCATTCATCATCCAATAGAAAAGCATATACAAAGGGGCAAAAAATAAGTATTTCAACTTCCTGCCGTGATCGTCGGCAATTAATGAAGCCAGCAACTGAAAGACACCGGAAATCATTTCGAAGCAGACGAAGACAAAAGCCATGCTAAACATATGGTAAATTCGCTCAGTATTGCCTTCAAATAAAAAGTGGAAAAAGAGCAGAATGAAGAGAATGGTTGAAATCCAAAAAAAGAAAGACCAAATAATACTAAGGGATTGATCAACGAACATTACGGTTCGTCCGATATTTTTTAAGGGGTGAAAACAGACTTTTTTGAAATTGGTTAACCAAACTTCAGTCCCACCTTTGGCCCAGCGTTTTCGTTGACGATACAACATCCGAATATTTTCGGGAACCTCCATGAAAAACATGATCTCTGGAGAAAACAGAGATAACCAGCCGTCCATTTGGTGATCCCAAGCGATACTAATGTCTTCAGTTGCTCGGTCTTGCCTGAATAACCCAACATCAATTAAAGCATCTTTTCGGTACATTGTATTCGCTCCACTATAAGCATAGATACCACCTAGCACACCAATTTGAGTTCGTTTAATAATCCCAACGATACTAGAGAATTCAACAGTTTGAGATTTAGCAATTAGACGAGAACGGTTTTGAACATCCATATTCGCAGTCACTGCAGCAATATTAGTGGAATCTGGTCTTAAGAAATAATTGACATAAAGATTTAAGGCATCAGGTTCAGGAACAGTATCAGCATCATTACTCAAAATAAGTTTCCCTTTTGCAAAACCGAGTCCAATATTAAAAGCATGAGCTTTGCCTCTATTCTTTTCAATCCGGATCACGCGCAGGGTGGGGTATTTTTTCTGAAGCTTCTCCAAAATTTCTGGTGTTTGGTCAGTTGAACCGTCATCGGTTACTAAAACCTCATAATTCTGGTAGTTTAGGTTTGTCATCAGATAGTGGATGGTTTTCTCAATAACAATCTCTTCATTATGAGCCGGAACCATGATTGTTACAAAAGGTTCAATCTCTGTTGGGATGTCATCCCATTCCTTTTGGCGATACTTGAAAAGAAATCCGTAACAGAAAACACCAATAAACCAATTAAAGCCACCGAGAATCGGATAAGTAATCAGGACAAGAAAAAGAATAGTCAATAAAGCATCTAGCACAGGTCTGCCCGTTTGAACAAGTGTGATCATAAATCAACATCGCCTTTCTTGTATAAATCACGAACATAATGAGCATCCAAATTCTGCTCTTCTTTTACCAAATAGTAACAAGTACTTTCTCGTTCCTTTTTAGGACCAAAACGTTTTTCAAAATCATCACTTAATAGCTGGTTACGCTTTTTAACTCGTTCAACGTCATACATTTCTTTTCTTTGAAGCAGGTGATTGAAGCGATAGTTGTTCCAAATTGTTAAGATAACGGATAATACAAGGATCACAAAGAAAGCAATTGTTAGAAAAATCAATAAGAACTTAAGTGTTTGAAGCTCTTCCACGTAAGTAAACAGATTGAACCTGCGAGCTAAATTGCCGAAAAGAAGTGGAGATAATACCCAAATAAACGGAAGAATAACTAAGATCCAACCAATAATGGCAACTATAAATTGAACTATTTTTAAACCTAAGTGTCCTTTTTCGTAATAGGAGTCTGTAACTAATAATTTAGTGACCTCATCCCTGCTTATATATTTTTTCATTATTCATAATCCCTTTCGTAAATGTTAAAGTATGCACATTATAAGATATTTTTCTGGTAAATGCTTTTAAGACGGCTTGGATTTTGTCAACATAACAAGAATATAAGCGCAAGAGAGTAACAAGAAATAAAGAGTAATAAGTATTTATACTTCAGTATCGAGAACAAGTGTTCTTCTTATGGTATAATTAGGAAAAACAGGAGGATTGGAATGGAAAGACCAACGTTGTCATCACAACTATCAACAGAACAATTTCGTCAGTATTATTATTTGAAAGAGGAATTAATTAGTTTTTGTCAGCAAGAACAGTTGCAAGCCACTGGCAATAAGCAAGAACTAAATGATCGAATTGCTCATTATTTAACGACTGGTCAAAAGCAAACAATTCATCGAAAACGTAAAAAGAGTCTGCGTACCAACACAATTACTTTAGAAGAACCAATAGAAGAAGACTTTGTTTGTTCGGAGATTCATAGAGCTTTTTTTAAGGAGCATCTGGGTCAGCAATTTTCCTTTAATGTTGCTTTTCAAAAATGGTTAAAAGAAAGTGCTGGTAAAACTTATCAAGAGGCTTTAAATGCTTATCAGGAGATTTTATTACTAAAGAAGAAACAGCCAACAATTATTGGTCAGCAATTTGAGTACAATACGTACATTCGAGCCTTTTTTGCAGATAATCCGGGAAGTAAACTCCCGGAAGCTATCGCTTGTTGGAAGTACAAGAAGTCGCTGCCGGGATCGAATAGCTACCAACCACAAGATTTGGAGGCTTTAAAAGAGAGGAGAGAGTAGGGTGGCTATTTGGAATCCATGGCGGGGGTGTCATCGAGTAAGTGATGGTTGCCGCTTTTGTTTTATTCATGAAGGAGACAAAAAACGTAAACAAAATACTAGTATCATTGAGAAAACGACTCATTTTTCAGCACCGATTAAGAAAAAAAAACAAGGTATTTACAAAATGAAGGGTCCTCAACAGGTATTTGTTTGTTTTTCCAGCGACTTTTTTGTAGAAGCAGCGGATGCCTGGCGTCCAGAATGCTGGAAAATGATTAAGGAACGCTCCGATCTGAATTTTTTCTTTTTGACTAAGCGAATTCACCGCTTTGAAGAAGTGATACCGCCCGATTGGGGTGACGGTTATGAAAATGTCAGTATCGGCGTTTCAGTGGAGAATCAACAAATGGTCGATCAGCGCCTCGCCTATTTTCAAAGCTTGCCAATTAAACACAAAAGCATCGCGTGTCAACCGTTGTTAGGTCCTGTAAAGTTGGCAGCATATTTGACGGGTATTGAGCTAGTTGTGGTAGGTGGTGAATACCACCAAAAGGCTAGACCATTGGATTATCAATGGATTTTGGACGTACGAGAAGAATGCATAGCTAGTCAAATCGCTTTTGAATTTCGCCAATGCGGGACGCATTTTGTTAAGGATGGCCAAAACTACCAGCTCAATTATCGTCAGCTATTTAGTCAGGCCAAAAAAGCAGCAATCAATTGGTATCCTGGAAACAACGAATTGTAAATATCGCAAAAGAAATAATTGGTAAAAACAAAAAAACTAGAATCCGCTATTGAATTAACAAAAATAGACGGATTCTAGTTTTTTAGACTTTAATAATTTCTTTCAAGCCATTACTTCGCAATTGGTCTTCCAGGGCTGTTTCTAGCCCTTGATCGGTCACCAGCGCATCCATCTGGTTGATCGGCAAGAAAGTGTACAGCGCTCGATGTCCTATTTTGGTGTGATCAGTCACAACAATGCGGATTTTAGCAGCTTTAATCATATTAGTTTTAGCAGGAACCAGCAGTTCATTGAAGTGGGTAAGGCCTTTTTCAATGTTCAATGCAGGTGTGGCTACGAACACTTTATCAACATCCAATTTTTCTAAAGTTTCATTTGTAATTTGCCCATTTAACATAAAACTGTCATGAAATAAAGTTCCACCAGTAACGATTGTTGTAATTCGACGGTTTTGACGCAGCACAGAGGCAATATTTACATCATTTGTAACAACAGTTAGTGCTTGATAGTGAGTACTTTCATTTAGTGCTTTAGCAATTTGCAGCGTAGTAGTTCCTGAATCTAAAATAATACACTCGCAGTCATTAACCATTGTAGCAGCATAGGCGCCGATGCGCATTTTCTCATTGATACACTCGGTTGCCCGATCCTCAAAATCTGGTTCATCTCGCTTAATACTTACAGGCACTACACCACCATGAATACGAGATACCAGCCCTTGTTCCTCTAACTCATCTAAGTCGCGTCGAATAGTTGTCTCATGAACGGCAAACATTTTTGCCAACTCATTGACTGAGATAAACTGATTTTCTTCGATCTTCTCGAGTATTTTGGCTCTGCGTTCTTCTGTTAGCATATTCGTAACCTCACTTTCGCTCGTTTTCGCTCTTTTTCTATTGTAACCTAAAACGGGCAAGTATGCCTAAACGACCTGCAGACTTTAAAATTATTTAAGTTAATTATACCTAAAAAAGAAGTAAGTCACAACTAATGTTGCAGGTTGTTCTTGTCAGGTAGCAGATTTTTTGACAGCTGACAATTAGGTTTCTTTGATCTAGTCAGTTGTTGGAATAAAAACATTAAGATATTAAGAGGTTAGACCATCGCTATATGCCACTAAGACAACGCTTATTGAATCCTCGAGAACAATAATATTTTCTTTTAGCTGGGTTAAAACGATGGTAGCTAGTCGTAGAGCGTTGGGAGGAAGTTTGCCCTATGGTAATTCATTAACCGAATGTAGTGGAAAAAAGTCTAATGTTTCTAACTATTCGAGTATTTTTACTGGAGAGATGAAGCAGATAATATCCATATTTTACTAAGCTCGTGAGAAGTACGAGTTTTCTCGATTCAAGTCGAAACGAGCGTTCATTCAGCATAAAGTTATATCTCCAGGCAAAACATTTCTTTTCGGAGTGACTAAGTAGTTCAATCATAAAAAATACACCTTATCAGAATTACTTTCTATTTTCTGTTGAATTCATCATAAAAAAAGTCGTAAAATCAAGGATTTTACGACTTGGAGTTGATTGGCTGGTTATGAAAGATGGTTTGCATAGCCCGTCGTAAAGGGAAATAAACTAGACTGACTATTATAATAGTAGAAAAAATATTAATCACGGTGGCAGGCATGGTTGCTAGAGCTGCAAAGAAAGCGGGTTTAATTTGTGCACCAGCAATCATGCTCATGATGGTCGCTTTGATGACTGACATGATGAATTTAGCAATACCTGCCATGATTCCTATAATAACTATTTGCCAAACCATTTTTGGATTTTTCTTAAACAATAGAAAACCAGCATAGGCTGCCGCGCCTACTACAAAGCTTTCAATCAGAAAGTAGGGGGCTTCATTGGCATAACCGTTGAATAAATCAAAAATGAAAAAACCTAATCCGCCTGCTAGAGAACCTTGCCAATAGCCGGTTAATAATACCGCCAACAAGACTACGGCATTTCCGAAGTGAATGAAAGCACCTGTAGGCAAGGGGATTTTGATCATTGTTCCGGCAATCGTTAAAGCAGTAAATAAGGCAATTAAAACCAAGGTTTGTACTTTTTTGTCACTGTTCATAGTTTTTAAACTCCAATCGTTTTTCAGCATGAGTGTATGCGCCGTGCCAGACGTGTCCGACAAAAGGGTTAATGGCAAAACCGGATCGAATAGCTGCTTCCACAAAACGAATCGCTAAGTCAATCGCCTCAACTACCGGGTAATTCTTAGCTAATGCTGCCGTAATTGCTGCAGCAAAAGTACATCCGGCACCATGATTATAATCGGTGTCAATCAGTGGGTGAGGATAGAAGGTAAAATTAACTCCGTCGTAATGCAGATCGTAAGCTTGATCCAAGCTCAGACGTGTACCACCCTTAATGACTACATGTTTTACACCCAAAGAATGGATAATTTCTGCAGCTTTTTTCATTTCATTTTTGCTGGTCAGTTCGCCTAATTGGGAAAGAATGCCTGCTTCCCGCAAATTTGGTGTAGTAATGAAAGCCTGAGGCAGTAATAAGTGCCGGATAGCCTCTACAGATTCCGCATGAATGAAATCATCAGTACCTTTACCACCAATTACCGGATCTACCACAATCTTTTTCTGATAGTGTTGCAGACTGCAGCTAACTAGTTCAATAATGTCTTTTGTTGGTAGCAGACCAGTTTTGACGGCATCAATAGGGCCAGCGAAGGCGGAGTCAATTTGCTGTTGAATAAGGGCTGGTTCTAAAAAGCTCACGCTATGCTTGCCGGTTTTGGGCGCCATCGTTACAATCGAAGTGACCGTTGCTAGACCAAAAATACCGAATTCTTGAAAAGTTTTTAAATCGGCTTCTAATCCGCCCCCTCCGGTTGCATCTGAGCCAGCAATAGTTAATACTTTTTCCATAAAATGACTCCTTTCAACTTTCTTTCAAGGATAGAGGAAAACACCGAGAAAAGAAACATCCAATTGGCTTTGTTTTTCTTCAGCCAATTTTATTGAATAAAGTAACTAAAAAAGCAGCCATAAAAAATGACCGCTTGTACTATTTATTTGGTTTGTTTTAGCCATTCATCGCGAATGGATTCGGTCAAATGAATGATCCGTTTGCCGACCTCGGCGTACTGGCTTGTAGAAAGGTTTGCTAACGAGACTCGGACAGCCCATTCACCACTACCAAAAGCATTGGCTTTTAAAAGCATCAATTGTTCTTTCTCGGCCAAAATTGTCAATATTTTGGTGACTGTCCAAGATTTCTTCAAATAGTTAGTAAAAGCTTGCCCATACCGTTTACGTACCCAGTCTTCAAAATTAATTTCACAATAGTAAGCAGTATCTAACGAAGCTAAAGGTTCCTCTAGTCCCAGAGTACGAAACAATAATTTTTCTCGCTCATGACAGATAGACATGACTTCATCTTTGTATGCTTGTCCTTCGTCCATCAAAGAATAAAGACTAAATAGAGTCATCATAACCTGTTGCGGGGAAGAAAGGCCGGCTGCATGGTTCAGAGCTACATCACGACTGTCAGCAACAATTCGATCAATGAAAGAAATTGAGCTTGGATCGCTGGAAACAGAAGCATAACGTGCGGCTAATTTTGCTTGATATTCACTGGGTAGCTCAGAGATCAATTGATCAAAAAGTGATTCTTTTGCAACTGCGATTGTTCCTACTCGCCATCCAGTAGCGCCAAAATATTTGGAGTAGGAATAAATACACGCTGTATTATATGGCAATTCAGCAAATAAGGAAGCAAAAGCTGGCACAAAGGTACCATAAACATCATCGGTTAAAATCATTAGATCTTTGTGATCTGTTGCAACAATTTCCTTGATTAATTCAATTGTAGGCTGACAAATCGCATTTGCTGTTGGGTTGCTTGGATTTACTACGAACACAGCTTTAATACTGTTGTCTCGCAACTTATTAATTTCGTTGTCAGGAAACTGATAACTGGTTTTGCCATTTAAGACAGTTTGCTGCGCTTGGATTTTTATCACATCAAAATTATACTGTGGCAATTCGGGAATTTCTAAATAGGGTGCAAAGGTTGGCAGCATTAGAGCGATTTTGTCACCTTGATGCAACAAAAAATTATTCATTAAGGTGTCAAACATATAACAGATACCCGCGGTGCCGCCTTCGACTGCAAAAATATCGAAAGGAATCGCAGAATCTGCAAACAGCTCTTGATTTAGATAAGCTTTAATTGGTCCTTCACAGGCTGTCAAGCAGCGCACGGGATTAGGATAGTTATCACCAATAATGTGATCCAAAATTTCCGTCAGCCATTCTTCTTTGGGTAAGCCTGAATAGTTATTATCGGAATACCAGACTTTTTTCAAAAAATCGCTTCCCTTGCCAGGGTGCTGACGCAAAAACTCGATAAAACGCCGGCTGCGTCCGTCTTTAGCAACAATCATACCGGCGGTTAACTCACCATTATCATGAAGTGTTTCCAATGTAGCAAATTGACCTAACAGGAAGAAGGCTTCACGGGGTGTAGGAGCGGTCCAGTTGGGATTACCACGACCAGCATTTAAAAGGTTCTTTCCATTATTGTTCTCATGGATTTTTTTCTCCAAAAATAGACTTAATTCAAAAGGACTTAATTCTTCTAGGTTTTTCTCGGTAGCGATGGGCATAAGTTCTCCTCACTTTACGATTTATACCTCTATCATATACCCTTAGTTTTGAAAAATACCGTTAAACCACTAAGAGCTTCCGAAGAATCTAGGTGAAGAAACTCTCATATTCTTTTTGATTTTTCTTTGTTTATTTTTACCTATTCTTTAAGGATAGGTGGGTAAGAGGGTAAGCGCGTCCTTGTCCGTCAATTGGACTTTCTCCAGTTATCGTGAAACCTTGCTTAAGATAAAAATGTAACCCAGATTCGTTTTGTGAGTTAACATCTACTGAGTAAACACCATCTTTTTGAATTAATTGTTTTATAATTTGGCTCCCTAGGCCTTTTTGCCGATGCTGAGGAGCTAGAAACAACATTTCTAAACTATAGTCTGATGTTCCACTAAAACCAATCAGTTGATCGTAGTCATACCAAAGCTTTAGAGTGACCTGAGGAAAATAATCCGGAAGTTCTTTTTTGATTTCCAATAAATCTTTTTCGTTCAAAAAAGCGTGGGAGGCTCGAACAGAATTTTCCCATAGTTCAACTAAAACTGGGTAATCTTTTCTTTCAGCTAAGCGATAATACATGTATATCATCCTTTCCATCTCTCATTTTCTCACAAAGCCTGCTATCAAACCAGCCGGAAACATCCTAAAGAAAAACCAAGCTGAAGTTCTAGAAAAATTCACTTTTTTATCTTAATCTGAAATGGCTGAAGAAAGTCTGAGAATAAATCGGGCGCAGGACCCATGAGTAAAATTAAGAAAAGAGCGATAATAGTTCTTGTAGGAGGGATCGTCATGGATCAGATCATTGCATTAGTATTTATTGTTTTATTAGTATATTTTGTTGTAAAAGTTGGCTCATTTTTATGGCGCATTGCGGGAGTCTTATTTTTACTATTTCTTTTGTACACTTACAAAGATCAAATGATTAGTAGCATTCAATCCTTTTGGGCATCCCCTAACCTAGGTGGATTATGGCAGCAGGCAACGGATTTTGTGGGAAGCTTATGGCAAAAGGTTGTTGGATTTATTTCTATCTAGACAGCAAACTAAAAAGATTAGCTATAGCTAAAGTTGAATATTTTATGTAGCCAGGCAGGAAATCTGCTTGGCTATTTGCATGCTTTTAACTTTTTATCGTAACCTTTTTAGATTTTTATATAAAGTCTGTTGCTGAAATAAGTAATTGATGAGAACTAAATAAAGAAGAATGGTATCGATAATAAAACAAATTGCGTTTTCTTATAACTGTTTTTCATGCTATAAAATAATACAGATGAAAAACAGGTGGTTTATTCGCCAAAAAAATAAAAGACTTGAATTTTTTCTCGTTTTAAGGGATTATAGGTATAGTTATAAACCGATATCAGGAATTCGATTATTTTCCGAGGTATATCGAGATTCCGTTTTTCAGATATATTGATACAGATATTTATATTGTTATATTCTGTTACTTTATCTTAGGGGGCAACTATGTTAGAGATGATAAATGTTTCGAAGAGCTATGGGGAAATTAAGGCACTTAGAGAGACAACCTTTTCAGTTCAACCAGGTGAAATTGTCGGAATTGTCGGAAAAAGCGGTTCTGGTAAGACAACTCTGCTGCGTCTGTTGAATTTGATGGAACAACCAAGCTCTGGAAAAGTTTTGATTGATGGAGTGGATGTTCAAACTCTATCAAAAAAAAATATTCGTCAACGGCAGCAGCACATGGGCATGATTTTCCAGAACTACAATTTATTGGAAAACTTGAAAGTATACGACAATGTGGCTCTCCCGCTAAAGTTGCTCAAGAAACAACAACCAGAGAAAATTCAAAGTCTATTAGAATTTGTAGGTATGGAACATAAAGCTAAATCTTACCCTAGCCAACTTTCGGGAGGTGAGAAGCAGCGAGTGTCGATTGCTCGAGCATTAAGCAGAGATCCTAAATTTCTGCTTTGTGATGAAGCAACTAGTTCACTCGATGAGGAAAATACTGAAGCTGTGGTTCGATTGTTGTACAAAACGCATCAGGAACTAAAGCCAATCATTTTTTTTGTTAGTCATGAATTGGAAACGGTAAAAAGTTTGTGTGAACGAATTCTAGTAATGGAAAATGGTCAGTTAGTCGGAGAGTTCAAAAACAATCCCCGTAAATTTTCAGATGAAAAACTTTCCTACTTAGAAAAAGTGGAAAGGAGTTTAAGTTTATGATCTTCTCAGAAACTTTAATAGAATATTGGCCTTCATTATTGATGGGATTGAAAGAAACCGGTATTATGATGGTCATTTCTATGTTTTTTTGTTTGGTAATTGGTTTGCCATTAGGGTTAGGATTGTTTTTGGCTAATCCCAAGGTAAAAGGTAATCACTTAGGTTTGTATTGGTTGTTGAACTTTCTCGTGACAGTAGTACGATCGTTTCCGTATTTATTATTTGTGATTGCTTTGATTCCAGTGACCCGATCATTATTGGGGAAGGCTTTTGGTCCAATACCTTCATCAGTCCCATTAAGTATTGTTGCGGTAGCCATTTTTGCCCGATTGGTGGAACAAGTTCTTTTAGACGTGCCGGAGGAAATTTACTTTTTATCTAATTCATTAGGAACATCTCGATTACAGTATATTTGGAATTTTTTACTGGTAGAAGCACGAAGTGGATTGGTTTTAGCTTACACCACTACCACAGTCAGCATGGTTTCTTATTCAACAGTAATGGGCGTAGTTGGTGGTGGAGGAATTGGCGATTTCGCAGTTCGAGTGGGCTACCAGCGCTATGAATATGGAATTATGTACATTGCTATTATCATTATGATTGCGTTAGTCTTTATTTTACAAATGATAGGGAATTTGATTGCCCAAAAAATCGATAAACGAAAATAGGAGGAGAAAGAATGAAAAAAATTTATTTTGCTGGGTTAGCCTTGGCTACGACAGTGGTTTTTGCTGCATGTGGAGGAGAAGATACTGCGACTACTAAGGATACTAAAGAAATTACCGTGGCGGTTCAATTGGAATCTTCAAAAGATATTTTAGAAATTGCCAAAAAGGAAGCTGAAAAAGAGGGCTACACTATTAATATTATGGAAGTTAGTGACAATGTAGCTTACAATGATGCCGTGCAACATGAAGAGGCTGATGCAAACTTTGCGCAACACGAACCATTTATGAAAATGTTTAATCAAGAGAAAAAGGCTGATTTGGTAGCAGTTCAACCAATTTATTATTTTGCCGGAGGTTTTTATTCTAAAGAATACAACGATGCAAACGAACTGCCCGACAATGGGAAAGTTGGCATTCCTAGTGATCCGACCAATGAAGGAAGGGCTTTAGCAATTCTGAATGCCAAAGGTGTGATTCAATTAAAAGAGGGAGTAGGTTTTGACGGCACAATTGATGATGTCGTAGAAAATCCTAAAAACTTAAAATTTGAAAGAATTGACTTGTTAAATTTGGCAAAAGCCTATGATGAGAGTGACATTGCAATGGTATTCTGTTATCCAGCATATTTAAAACCCATTAAACTGACTACAGACGACGCTATTTTGTTAGAGGCTGAAGACGCAAGTAAACACTATGCTTTGCAAGTAGTGACTCGTGATGGAGAAAAAGATAGTGAGAAAATTAAAGTTTTAAAAGAAGCGATGACCACCAAAGAAGTAGCTGATTATATTAAAAACAGTTCAGATGGGGCGAATATTCCAGCCTTCTAATTTAAAGCTTGAAAAACCCCTGAGTATTATTTCAGGGGTTTTATTTTTAGACTTCACGAACATCTTTTTTCAGAAGCAACTGACAACGTTGGTAACTATCAACAATATTTTTTGGCACATCCACATGAGGGATGAAGTTGGCACCTTTAGGACCATAACCCTCAGAAGTATCCTGCAGACGACGAACCTCACCAATTACTAAGGAAAGAAAATATTCGTTACTCCACCAATTATCCATTGCTGAGTTAGCAAAATGCGGGCCTTGATGATAGCCGATTAAAACTGGCTGTTCTAAAGGAACCGGCTGAATAGACGGTTGAGGTAACTGCCATTCCTTAGCGAAAGTAACATGACTGCGCAACTGCAAAAGTGGATCTTGAACTAACCAGAAACTTTTAGGTCTTTGGTTTTCTGTAAACAGATCACGAGAGAAACGGGCATTTTCCCCTGTATTGGAAGATTTCATATCAAGATAGAAAGTTAGTTTATGGTTAGGATAATAACTGTCAAACAAGGCAGCTGTTATCTCGGCCTCTGATTTTTTTTGCCAATCAGCTAGGGTCATTTTTGGACCACGTTTCTTGATACTATCAATAAGACGCTGCGTTCCATGACCAATACCACCAGCAAAAATTATTTGTTTAATACTGCTCTGCTGCTGACAAAAATCAGCGGCTGCCTCTGTCAACTCAGGAACGCTGTTACCGGCTATCAGCAAGGTATCCGATTCGAAGCTCTCATTTTTGGGGAAATCAGTCAGATAATCAACTAGCAGAGTTAGATCCTTTAACATAATAGAAAAATCCTCCTTGACGTTTCGAGTAAAACCGTTAGTGTATATTGTAACATTTTTATAGGCAGTAATAGTGAAATGACGCAACTTTCAACAAAAAATTGGCTGATTTTCTGAGAAAGAAAATCACTAATTTAATGGATGTTCATGATGCAGTAGAGTTTGAAAAAGGACAAATTCCTGCAGCAAAAAATAGTTTTGTTTCCTATACTTGAAGCATATAATGACTATAAGGAAGAGCAGATCTATTTGATTGGCACTCTTGACAACAGTAACTTGCGTTAGTTGCCTGTTTGGTAGTATGAATATCTGGATTGACAAAAAAGTCTAATTAGTAGGAGGTTGATTTGATGCAGGATAAACAAGCCGAAGAAGAAATCAGAAAAATTATTGATGAATGTGATCATCTGATCCAAGTCGAAAAATTTGATGAACTGGTTAACTATTACACTGAGGACGCAACATTGGTGGTCAAGCCAGGGCTAGAAGCCCATGGACGAGAACAAATTAAGTCAGCATTTATCAAGATTGCTGCATATTTTGATAATTCTATGAAACCTGTGGAAGGAAAGATGGTGTATCTTTCGGGCGGAAATGTCGTTTTAGTCTTGGCACAAACCTTTTTAGAGGCTAGTGAAGCGGCAGTTAAAAATTCTGAATTCGGGATGGAACGAAGAGCTACTTACATCTTTCAAAAAGTTGGAGACCACTGGCTGTGTGCAATCGACAATTCCTATGGCACCTCTCTCTTAGAAACTTAAACCTCTTTGAAGAAGACCAAAAAGCGAAGAACTTGCCTGATAAAGACAAGCTCTTCGCTTCTAGTTGTTTTTACTACAAAATGTACTTCATGAAAAAGAATACACAGCCTAAGAAGAAAATACCCGATACAATTAACCAGCTTTTATGTTTAATCATAATAAATTTACCATAACAAAATGCTCCGACTGCCCCAGTGATCAGACTTAAAATATCCATCACTTCATGATCGGTTATGATGCGAGCAATCAGCAGAATGCTCATTAAAATCAGACTAAAGGCTGCAGCTGTGCCCATTGCGAATTCATTGCTGCTCATTTTTTGCTGTCGTTTTTCCATCTTTTTCGCTCCTCACCAAGCCCTGTGTTTAACTATTATACGTGATTCCGCTTACAAAGTCACTGGTTTTTGTAGCTTAAAAAAACGTTATATTAACTAAAAATTAAGCTGGTCTCAATCAATTCACTCAAAAAATTCTACTTCTGAGTGAATCGACTAAGACCAAGCTCAGCTAATGTATAACTGTCATACAAGTGATTTGGGTGGCGAGAGAATTAGCAGGATAAAAGCCAGTACTAACCAAAAGCCGGAGACTAGAATGGTTTGATTCTGCAAATGTGGAACCAGTAAGCTAGTTACTGCAGCTCCAAAAACAAAGCTGAGAATAATCGTCCCAATGTCCGCGGCTTTTTGAAAAGACTTTTTATCCTTCGAAAAGAAGCTGTCCGCTAGATCAGCTGCTAAAGTGCGCAAATTGCCGGTCATCATTAAAGAAGTGAAAGGAGCACCTTTAAGTTTACGAAATTCTTGTAATTGGGCAGCAGCTGCAAGTGACAGCAAAGCACTAGCCCAATAATCAGCGATTCGATTTGAAAATAATGCAACAATTATGATACAAAAAATTTCCCAAGCCAACACGATCAGTTGTCTTCTAGGTTTACGCTCTTCTGGGTAATGTTGCTGCAGGAATCGAACAATAATGGTTCCCACCATAAATGCCCCGATTGCGATTAAATAGCGGCTAATGCCCATACCAGTTCTTAAAAAAAGATGAATACCCAATAGAATTAAGTTTCCTGTCTGCAACCCAGCAAAGACTTCACCATGAACTAAATAGGTATAAGCATCCAAGCCACCAGCAGACATCGCCAATAGAATCCCAATAATCAATGTCTCATGTACAGGTATTTTTGTTTCCATAATTTCCACTTCCATTCGTGTTCATTATGCTTTCATGAGACAAAGAAGGCAACGATTTTGTCTGGCTACTCTTTATAGAGTTTAGCCTTGCTATTTGGGAAGGTTGGAAAGTTGTTCATGGGAATATCCCAGTCCTGTTCAGGAATTGAAAAAGTATATTTATTAACTAGTTGATCAGAGAATACACGCATTGTGTGTAAGGTGATCCATTCTCCAGCGCAGCGATGCATCTCAACAAATTGTCCTCCACCTTGAGCGATCATTTCATATTCTTCCTCATAAGAAATGTGCTTTTCGTTGCCTACATAACGGTTTAAACGAAAAACATCGGGCGTTTCAATTGTTCTTTCGTCATGATTCGTACCATAAATATCTAAAACTACCCAGCTATCTTTTGGAATCAAATATCCATCAACCTCAACATCCTTGATAGCAAAAGCTGGGAGCATCGGGAAGAAAGGATAGTAACGGCGCATCTCTTGAATGAAGGAATCCTGCAGTTCAGAAAAATCTGCTTTCAATCGTTGGTAAATATCGGGTCGGCTGTATAAGGCATGGCCCATTAACGTAATCCAAACAGTTAAGGCTACAGTTGGGCGAATAATGTTAAGCAATTCCACTGCTGCGGTATCAATGGGTAAAAGCTCCCCATTACTATCAGTTGCCTGAGCAAAAGCATACAAAGCAACATCTTCTTTACCAGGAACGGGATTAATTCGAGCATTTTCAATCAGGCTCTGAGCCCACTTTTCGGATTTTTTACGGTTTTCAACACCTTTAAGATGAGCAGTCGGACTGGTGATAGCTGAGCTGATCATAGAAATTTGATAGTTAGTTAATTCCTCAATTTCTTTTTCGCTGTAGTTGGCTAAGTTGATGCCGGACCATTCACAAATCGAACGAAATAATACATCTTTTGCTATATCAAATAATGTAAATTCACCATGCTGCTGATCCAACTTTTCAGTTAAGCGATGATCTAAAATGCGATGATATTCTTCCATACGCTTAGGATTCATTAAATCCATGAAAATACTTTTGCGATGGGTGTGGTCCTGTCCATCAAGTGTTTGTACACCTTCTTCACCAAATAAAGTTTTTAAAACCAGTTTGGGCATCGCACCTTCACGTTTAAAATTGTGGGGATTATAGAAAATTTTTGCAGCATTTTCTCCGTAGATAGCGATGATCTCCTTATTTAACAGATGGGCCTTTACAACCGGAGCGTCGGCCTCATTACGCAATTCGCTTAACAGCAAATATCCCTCGTCTAGCCGTTCAGTCACATCGGTCACTTTAATTTTAATTTCTGGTACTTGTTTCATTTTTGCTCACCTTTCCTTTTTGTTCTCTTATTTAAGAGTAGCTTTTTTCGTCGCAAATCACAAAAAATATACCTTGAAGGAGCTAAGAAAAGGAAGCTAAACTTTTTGTGCCTCGATGAAAAAGAGTAGCACAATTCAGCTCAGTAATTGTTTAGAGGTTTTCCATGGATTCTTCTTTTTTTAGGTTACCAGTTAAAAGGTAGATCATACGAGAATTAAATTTGGATTATTTTAAGTTAGGTTGTCAGTTGACGACATGGGTAAACAGCCTGGTTACTCGATTATCTGTTAATATTATTAGCCTTTTACTTTATAACAAAGACTATTGGCAGCTGGTCTTTGGTTTGCTCAGATGCTATTATGGCTCATTTTATTTATCCGCGATTCTGCAAGTTCAGCCATATTCATTTTGACTTTCCCTGTTTCTCCCAGGTATAACAAAAATAAATGATAATAAATTCATCGCCAGGAACATGAATATTATCGTCAAGACAATTAAGAAAAAATTTTTTTCATTTGAGAATTCAGTCAGTTCTCGCGATTTTGTAAGGATTGGTCATTCAATTATGAGATAGGTTATTGTATACTTATCATGAAAACAACTGACACGAATTACTTTAATCACATACAGACAGAAACGCTTAGGCTGCTAAAGGAGAGAATTAATTGACTATATTCTATTTTGTTCGACATGGAGAAACGGAAACTAACCGTCAAAGGCGCTTTAACGGAGCAACTGTGGATTCGCCTCTAACAAAAGAAGGCATAGAAGCGACCAAACGTCTGGCAGAAAACTTAAAGGATGTTCCGTTTGATTTAGTGGTATCTTCTACCCAAGTTAGAGCCCAGACTACAGCTGAAATTCTATTAGATCATCACAACCACCTGGATCTCAGTGCACTGACTACGGACAGCCGCTTAATTGAGCTGAATTTAGGTGAGTGGGAAGGGGTAGAAATTGATAGTGTATCTGACCATCCCGAGATTGATCACTATATGCAGCGCCCGGATCTTTTTGATGCTGAATCAATTGGGGCAGAAACCTATGATAGTTTATTGGCACGCACAAATGAAGTTTTAGAAGAATTAAAGCAGCAATATCCTAATGGGACGATTTTAATTGTTAGTCACGGGATTGTTTTGCGAACTCTGCTGAAAACTTTGCAAGGTATTCCTTTAGCAAAGACCAGAGAAGGTGCACCTTTTGCCAATGCGAGTGTAACAATTGCTCATACTGAAGGTAATGAGCTAGTATTTGATCAATGGGGCCAAACATTCTAATAAGAAAAGGAGAGATCATTTGAATATCGCTTTAATTGCCCACGACCGCAAGAAGGATTTGATGGTAAAACTAGTAACTGCTTATGAGATTATTCTAAAAGATCATCAGTTGTATGCTACAGGAACAACCGGAACTAGAATTATGTCAGCTACTGATTTACAGGTTCATCGTTTCAAATCAGGACCACTAGGCGGTGACCAGCAAATTGGTGCGTTAATATCTGAAGATAAAATGGACATGGTAATTTTTTTGCGCGATCCTTTGGCTGCCCAGCCTCATGAACCAGATGTGAATGCCTTGATCCGTTTGAGTGATGTGTACGAAATTCCTTTGGCAACAAATATTGGTACGGCGGAAATCTTAATTCGGGGCCTGCAGGAGGGCTTAGCAGATTTTCGTGAGATTGTTCATGAAGGTGACAATCGACCATTATCTTTGTAAACTAAAAACAGCTAAGTCCGTTTTTTTAATCGGACTTAGCTGTTTTTTTATTTGAAATCTTCTGCCCGTTCCTTCGGGAGATAAGCCAATTCAATCATCGTTTCCTGTTGTTCTAGAGGTATATTTGAATCTGTTAAGAAATACTCATAGCTGCGCTGAGCAAAAATACCATTCAATTCTTTGATAGCTAGCAGTAACTCCTGATAAGGCGCAGTCAAAACCTCATAATCCCCAATAAAGACCGTACGCACTGCATAGTAATCTGTTTGCTGATAGGCTTGAAACCTTGCTGTCGAAGGCAATAGACGTTCCACTGGGAAGCCAATTTCTACATGCTGCAACTCATCTTTCGCCTGACCATTTTCGTCAAGGTTCAAGTAGGAAATATAGGGGGTTCCCATTAACTGGGCTTCATTTTTTTGAATGTAGGCGGATAGCTCCGCGAACGCAGTGCCGATGTATCTTGGCAAATGCTCGTAGGAAATATGGGTCGACATTGATACAACCCATTGCTCAGGCTTTAGGATTTGTTCAATCTGCATACGATGGCTCCATTCTATGGTGTTGTAATTTTATTGTAACAATCTTTGAAATCGAATACAAATTCTTTTATAGCTCCGGCCATGAAAAACGGATGATTTGTCCATTGCGGTTCAGGTAATTAAAAAAAATCGGAAAAAGATCAACATCTTGTTTATCCAAATATTTTTTTTCTTGCAAATTGCGCCAATTCTTAGCAGAAACTTGTTTAATCAAACGCCGATAAACCTGGTCAGGCTGAGGTTTTCTTTGATAAACAACGCGACTAATCAACTGGCCTTTAACATAGAGGTAGCAATAATATTTTTTGTTCTCTGATAATATACCTACAAAAACTGAGTTATTTGTGGCCTGCAGCAGTTGCCGGTTGCGGCGTAAAAAGCGCTCAATCAACAAATAATTACTCCACCATCTTTGGGCGGCTTCAAAATCTTTACGGGCACTGGCTGCTTCCACCCGTTCTTCAATCCGAGTCAAAACATTGGTGGATCTTCCCAGCAGTGTTTGTTTGATCTCTTCCAGACGCAAGAGAAATTCCTTTTCAGGCGGAATATTTTGATAATCTGCAACGACTCCTTTAGCATAACGCAAAGGTCCTTCCAAGTGATAGACACTGTTCATTGTATCCTTGAATTCTAGCATTTTACTTTTCCGATAGAAAGGACCAATAACAAAACCTTGGTCAGACCAATCATCCAAAACTTTAAAAAAAGGAGACTCATTAAGAAATTGGAAATAACCATACTCCTCATAATGATTCATTAACCGATTAAAGGGCGGACGCAATCGATGAATGGTTTCGCACTCCAAAATTAAGGCGTCAAATTCAGTGTCTACTAATTGAAAGTCAAAATGATCAATTAAGCGGATCATTTGCTTTGTTTTATTGGCATGTGCTTTACTGTTTACGAAGTAGGAACTGACGCGTCGGTTCAAATTTTTGGCTTTTCCTACGTAGATTACTTGGTTTTTCACGTTTTTCATGTAGTAAATTCCTGGTGTTTCAGGAAGCTGTTTCACTTTTTCTTTAAGTGTTAACATAAGGACCTCCTAACTGATTCTATTGTAATCGTTTGGAGGCGAAAATTCGACAGAGAAGACTCAAAAAGAAATGAGTTCATTATCTTTATTTTTTGTTAATTTAATGCAAGAAACATGTGCTTACCTAAAGAATTAATTTGTGCAAGCGTCAGCAAACGTCAATTTTGATCCAAAAAGTTGAAAAAAATCTAAGCTTTTGGTAACTGGATTTTCTCAAATGTGCTATAATCGAAAGGGAAGTAATTATTTTATTGAATGGAGAGGTGTTAATGGAGAAGAAAGTACTCACACGCAGAGAACTACGCCAGCAAAAGCGTCGTTTTACTAATAATTATCAATATCTAAAGAAGGGATCGGCTGTTGTCGGGACCGCATTAGTAACCTGTTCTGTAGCGGCACCGCTATTTGGCGTGAACGAAGTAGAAGCTGTAGAGAACGACAATACTGTCTCTGCATCAAATGTTGATAAAGCTGCATTCATCAGCGAAGTCGCTAAGGTCGTGGAACCTTTAGCAGAAAAAAATGATTTATATGCCTCAGTAATGATGGCTCAAGCAATAGTAGAAAGTAACTGGGGACAAAACAGTTTTGCTAAAGCTCCTTATTACAATTTATTCGGATTTGAAGGCCAATATAAAGGTCAATCAGCGATGCTAGACAAAGAAGACTTCACAGACGGAGCTTCTGTAACTTCGAAAAAAGAACTGAAAACATATGGTTCCTTTAAGGAAGCCGCTCAAGACTACGTAGAAATCATGAAAACTACTGAAAAAGACGGTCAGGATTTGTACTTTGCAAGTAGCTGGAAAACAAATGCTGGCGATTATCAATCGGCGGTAAAAGCTTTAGAAGGTCGTTTTAACCAACAACCTGGATATTCAGATGCTTTGATATCAACGATTGAAGAAAATGATTTAACTAAATATGATACTGCAGCAGTGCCTCAGCCAGTCGCTGCAACGCCAGCACCTGTTGCATCAACTCCTGCAGCAGAACCTGCAACTCAATATGTGGTTCAATCTGGCGATACGGTAGCTTCTATTACATCCAATTTTGGAATTACTACGCAAGATTTTTCTGCATGGAATAACTTACAGGATAATGTGATTTATTCTGGTCAAACTGTTATCGTGGGCCAAGGAGCTGTGACAACTGAGCCAGCACCTGCTGTGGACTACACTGCCAATGTCACTCCAACACCAGTTGTTGAAAATGTGGCCGTAGCGGAGACGCCTGCAGTAACGGAAACACCTGCTTTACCAGAAAATCAAGCAGCTCCAGAGACTCCTGTCCAAGTGGATACTACACCAGCTGTAGATAATGTTGTGACACCGGAGGAAGCTCCTGCTCCAGATTCTACAAATCAAGTTGAGACACCTGTTGTAGATAATACTGAAACGACAAATGGTGCAGAACAAGCAACACCAGATGCAAATCAGTCAAATAACACAACCAATGATCAACAGCAACCAGCACCTGAACAGCCTGCTGTTGACCAAACACAGCCAAATCAGGTAAATTCGACTGGCGAAGCGATTGTTCAAGAAGCTGAAAAATATGTGGGAACTCCTTATGAATGGGGAGGCAGAACACCAGACGGTTTTGATTGTTCTGGCTTCACGCAATATGTTTATAAGCAAGTAACTGGACAAGACATCGGTGCGTGGACAGTACCACAAGAATCATCAGGTACTCAAATTGCAGTTGACCAAGCACAACAAGGTGATTTGTTATTCTGGGGTGACCAGGGTGCCACCTATCACGTAGCTATTTCAACCGGTGGTGATGGGTACATCCACGCTTCTCAACCAGGGGAAGATGTAAAATATGGTTCTACTCAATATTTCACACCCGATTTTGGAGTGCGTGTAGACTACTAATTTTTTAAAAGATACAAGCAAGCGATGTATACAAAGTATGCAGTGCTTGCTTGTTTTTTATTGTGCAAAAATACAAAAAACTAAAAGGGAGGCGCGCCTCCCTTAAACCATTTTTAGAAACAATTTCTCGCCTGTTGAAAGTATAATGGTATTAGGTGACACATACTCGAAGGCTTTTTAATGGCGTCCACCCGAACCCGTACAAAAAACAGAGTGATTCCCTTCTTTTTTGTTAAACCAAATGTCGCTTCGTGCACGAATTAAAAATTATGATAACTTTCCAAGAAGTGAATCTGTCGCCTAATTTTTTTGTAGGAGGAGATTTCATGGAAACAAACACGTTGGAAGTAAAACTGGAAGTCTGCGCTGGATTAGATGTCCATGCCAAAACGGTTGTCGCTTGTGTGCTCACAGGTTCGTTGGATTCTTTACGAGCAAAAAAGGAGATCCGCACCTTTGGGACGCGCACTTTTGAGTTACGGCTACTCGGAGAATGGCTAACGGAGAAGAAAGTTGAAAAAGTTTTGATGGAAAGTACCGGTCAATATTGGTGCCCAATTTGGAATGTACTTGAAGAATTCGATTTGCCTCTTGCTTTGGCGAATCCTCAGAGAATCAAAGGGATTCCAGGACGTAAGACCGATCAAAAGGATTCCGAATGGATCGCTAGACTTGGACGGATGGGTTTGGTTGCTTCAAGCTATATTCCTAGTCGAGAAATTCAAGAATTGCGTTCATTAACTCGTACTAGGAAGTCGTATATCAATGAGCGCACGCAACACCGGAATAGAGTTCAAAATGTGCTGCAACACGCGAATATCAAACTGGCAGATTTTATCACTGACATCTTTAATGGTTCGGGAAGAAACTGTTTGGAATTACTGCTTACTGGAGAAAAGGCCACAGAAGAGCGCGTGGGCCAAGTCATTTCCAAAAGATGTAAACATTCTCCGACTGATATTGCCGAATCAATGAATGGGGCACTTTCCAAAAATCAACGTATCCTTTTAGAAAGTCATTTGCGTTCATTAGAGCGAATTGATGAAGAAATGCATGTGCTGAATGAAGCCATTGAGGAGATTACCTCGAAATACGCTGAAATCATGGAAGCCTTGCAAACAATTCCCGGTGTGAAAAAGAGAGCAGCAGAAATCATCTTAGCTGAAGTTGGTCCAAATGTAGAACAGTTCTCCAGCGCCAAACAACTGGCATCTTGGGCAGGTCTTTGTCCCGGAAGCTATGAAAGTGGCGGCGCAAGAAAATCTGCACATATTACTTCTGGAAATAAGTATTTAAAGACTATTCTTTATCAATGTGGCGGGAGTGCTGGCAGATCGAACAACACACTATTTTCAGAGTTCTACAACCGGATATCTAAACGAGGAAGCAAGAAGAAAGCAATAATCGCTTGCGCTCACAAGATCCTTAGAATTGTGTATAAGATTCTTTCAGAACAACCAAATCGGGTAAATAAAAAATCCTCACCAGATGTAGCGAGCATCTAGTAAGGAACAATTAAAAAATTTTCTTCAACCTTATTATAATACAGGTAAGGCCTTTTTTTGCTTTTTTCTGTTGTTTGTTT
>NZ_JAFREL010000081.1 GCF_017377655.1 Candidatus Enterococcus ferrettii | reverse complement strand
AAATGGGTTTACAACAAAGATGATGGTTGGTTCTATTACACTGTTCCAGTAAAATCTGGTGAAACAACCAAGAACCTATTGGAAAAACTAGTCTTTGAAAGTGGAATGGGCACAGAATACACCAATGCCTCTTATGATTTAGTGGTGAAAATGGAAGCAGTCCAAGCCAATGCCGATGCACTAACTGATTCAGCAGGTTGGGAATTAGGTGGCGGTTCAACACCAACAGGCGATACGTTAGCAATTGTAAACAAACTTAAAGCAGGCATCTAAGCCATGCGCACGCCATGAAAAGAAGGGAGAAGTGACAGAGGTTGAGAAAGCTTATCGTGTTAGCAAGCAGCATCCTGTGTTTCTGTTTCTTCTTTTGCGGCATGTCCACCGTGCAAGCAGCAAAAGCACTTCCCACTGGCATGGTGATCGGCGATTCGGATGGGATGTATGCCACTTCTGAGGGAGAATACTACATCGATTTAATCGATATTCTCCCCGGAGATGTCTATGAAAAGGAAATTACGATTCGTAGTTTGGATCTGGAAGAACCGTTTTCTTTAGGGATGTTAGTCGAAGAGATTGATTCCAGTGGTTCGGTGGATTGGAAAAATCATATCACCATGACCTTGGTTCTGGATGGCAAAGAAATTTATCAGGGTCCATTGTTGGGGGACGACAGTCGAGACTGGAGTAAAACCCCTCTGGAATTGGGTATTTGTACCTATGGTACGGATAAAATCATGCATGCGACTTTTACCATTGACTCAAGTTTAACTAACGAGAATTTGAGTGAAAAAAGCACGTTGAATTTTATTTGGGATTTTGTAGGAACGAAGGATCAACCAACAGAACCCACACAGCCAACTGAACCAACAAGACCAACTGAATCCTCAACTTCGGCAGAGCCAACTGTACCAAGTAATCCCCCCGGCAGTTCAGGCCAACTGCCAGTAACTGGTCAAGGAACACCGACTACACGGAAGTTGTTGCCACAAACGGGTGAAGAAATGGTGTATTTGTTCCTGACGGGATTGTTACTAGTGCTAATTGTATTGTTTCTATGGAAAAAACGGCAAGAGGAGGAGCAGGAATGAACCAAAAGGAAAAGCGAAAGCATTTGTTTCAGACCTTTGTCCGCAGTAAGGGACTATTCGCCTGCTTCTCTCTGATGTTGAGTTTGCTGTTAGTAGTAGGCAGCACTTATGCGTGGGTTACTTCCGCCGATGAACGAGTCAATCGAACGGATGCCAATCGCCGAAAGTTGTCAGCGATTGTAGAAGAAGACTTTACTCAAGTCTTCCACTGGTCCCCTGGAACAACAAAGGAAAAAAATATTCGGGTACGAAATACTGGAGAAATGCCAACAATTGTGCGTGTTTCGCTAAAAGAATTTTTCGTAGGATTTGAGACCGATGCAACAGACAATCATGGCGCTGGTGATGGTAATGGGAACTTAAAGGTTTACGGCACACCCAGTGCAACAACGATTGATGTGAAGAAAACCAGCACATGGGTGGTTGGCAATACTTATGGAGCTAGTGCCAATACCAACTACAAAGCGTCTATCGCTTTAGTAGATCAGACGTATCCCTACAAAGGAACAAGAGCAACTCCTTTACCAGCAATTGAGCTGAACTTTCAAGCAGGAAAAGTCTTTGATCAAGGAACACCGCCGACTGTCAGTGATACCAACTATTGGTATTACGAGAAGGGATATTTCTATTATTCCGAGGTCCTGCAACCAACAGAAGTGACACCTAATTTGTTAGACAGCGTGTCACTGAACGCAACATATGCCAACCAACATAAAGGAGCCCTCTATAAATTGGTCCCCGAAATGGATGCTCATGATCTAACCCGAGGACTGCTTTCAGATTGGTCAATTACCAGCAGCGACTATGCATACACCATGTATCAATCAAAGCTGGATGGCACAAACTAAACAAGGAGGAATGAGAGATGCAAAAAAGACAACGGCGACAGTTGATTTATCTCATTGCCCTAATAGGGTCTATCCTCCTGTTAGTTGGTGGAAGCTATTTTGTCTATGCAGCAATGACAGCAACAGATCAAAAAGAAAACAATTTTCAAATCGGACAGGTGGAAACAAAGGTCGAAGAGGTCTTTGATACAAGTATCACGGAAATCCCCAAAAATCAGTCAGTTGGAAAAGATGTAACAGTCAAGAACACGGGAACGATCAATCAATTTGTTCGAGTAATGGTTTTACCAGAAGTTTGGACTAGCGTAGCAGGAGATGTTAACAATAAGCAAGTCCTTCCTCTAGTTGTTGGAACAGATTTAGTATTGGAAAATTTAAATACGAATGAATGGAAAGATGGCGGGGATGGCTATTACTACTACATCAAAGAAGCCTTGGCTCCGAAAAAGTTCACAACTAGTTTGTTTACATCCATCAAATTGTCCAACAGTTTGAGTGATCGTTATCAGGACGCGGAATTCACCTTGTCTTTAAAAGTCGAAACAATTAACTGTAATGAAAAAGCGTATCGTCAGGCTTGGTGGCAAGGAAAGACGCCAACCGCTCAGCCGTTAAAAGCAATTGATGATGCGTTAAAAAGTAAGGTAGACAACTAGGGATACAGAGAGTTTGTATCCCTTTATCTCAAATAAACAGCACTCATGAGGTGAGTGTTTTAAACTAAAGCACTGAGCTGATAAGTGCTGCGAAAACAGGCGATTTTATTCAATGGAGGTGCAGCATGAAAAACAAAAAAAAGAAACAGATGATGGTGGTAAGTAGTTTAATGATGCTTGGTCTGTTAGCAGGTATTTTCTTCGTGAGCAAGCAACAACCAGCGAAAAGGGTGAAGGCAGATACATCCGATAGTGTAACCTTAGATTCTAGTGATGAGAACTATAAATACGTTGTGTCGGCAGATGCGACAGGTCAAGGCGGACTAGATTTGCCTACTGGTGCTGGTTGGTTTCAGAATGACGCCCTACTCCCAAGTTTGTCTAAAAATGTAATTAATACATATACGAGTGATGTTGATGACGGGGCTGTTTATATAGGTACGTTAAGTGATGGCTCTATCATGTTCCAAAATGGATCTAGAAGTGAGGCTGTATCTGACTTTCCTACAGATACTTTTGTGTTTAGAAGCGTTATGGTCAAGACAGACTCGGAAGGTAAACGAATTAGTCAAGCTTATATAGCTACTGGTCAACCAACTCACACGCCAAATATAAATAATACAACAACTGCTCTAGAATCTGCCCGGGATACAGCTTTGCTATCGGTGGAAGCTAATGATCAAATCATAGGTAAATATTATGGAACTCGACCAGGGGTGCCGGCAGACCAACACTATATTTATCAATTCAATGGAGCAACAATGTCTGGTTTTGATTGGGAAAAATTCACGATGCCTAATAGTATAAACTATGTCATATCCGATATTCGACCCATTCCCAACCAAAATGACGGCAAACTTTATGTAACAAGAGGTGGAACGGTAGTACCCACAACCCAAGCAGCCACTAGGAATAGTTTTGAATTGTATGAATACAATTCAGGAGCAAAAAGTATTGATGAGAGCGGTATACTGCTTCAATTAAATACTTATCATGAAATGACGGGAGTAACACCTACTGTAGATGTTCAGATAAGCTTTACTGATCTGAGAAGATACGGCAATCATTATATTCTTCTAGTCCGTTATGGAAGCTATATTGAGAGGGTACCAGCTGTACAATATATTTATAAGTTAGATGCTTCTAACGGCAATCAAATAAGTCGTATGCAAGTTTCTGATCGGAGTGAGACTGCAAAATCAGGGAATCTTATTAAGGGGGTGTCGGATGCAGATCCTTCTTCTTACTATTATATGGATTATAGCAACAATCGAGCGCGATTGATGAAGCTGGATCCGGCTGCGTTTACTTCAACACTGGTAAAGGAATTTCCGAGTGGAACAACGGTTCAGGATATTACTAAATATACAAATGGGAATGGCGAAGATGAATACAATATTTACATGACCGTCGACACGCAAGCGGCAGCTGATCCGATGTTCAGCGGATATCTTAATAATTCAGGAATTGCTTTTGGGATATTGGATAAGGATTTCGAATTGAAAAACTTAAGAGGACTTTCTGCTACAGGAAGCTTGGGATTGAATTCGTTTGAACCAATACCAAACACTGACAATTATGCTATTGCTGGTTCCGCTACAATTAATAGTGATTTCATTACGGGTCCGTTTAGCAAGAGAGCAGGAGCTGGCTTGGCTGCTTTTTATGGAACATTGACTTTGGAGAAGGACTATTCTCCCGGGATCAAGTTTACTAAAGATAACATTCTAATTGACTTAGATGATCCGGATGAAGACATCGAAAATAAACTTCTGGACGGAATTGATGTAACTGATACGTACGATTTTTCACCGAACAATATCTCAGGTCAGAAAAATGAAGCTTGGCTGAAGGCCAGAATCAATCGGAATCCTAGACGAATCAATTACGCGGCGCCTATCGGACAACAATTTCCAGCCATTGACTGGAAAACATTAGGCTTTGACAAAACCAAAACAGGACCTCAAAAGGTCAAGTACTTTGTGTCAGATGGGTCCATGCAGTCCTCCAGTATCTCAAGGTGGATAAACAAAATAGGTACGGAAACCATTATTGACGACGATGATAAATATGCACTGGACGCTCAGAATTTCCATGTTCCGTTAGAGAATATTGCCACAACTATTCCAGATGCCAATAAATTTAAGGAATATGCAAAAACAATGGCTTGGAGTCTTACTAAGCATGGGATTAGTGATGGAGATCAAGGCGGAGGATTGGATGAGGATGGGAAGGATTCTAGTAAATTATCTGGAAAAGTGACTGTAAATGCTACACAGTTGAAAGCTCTGCGTGAGGCGACAACCGCTAAGCCTTATCCAGTAGATGTTACATACAAGCCAGAATCAGGAATTGAAATAACCAACCGGGTCTGGGTATTTGTAACTACTAAAAATACGCTGCCTAATAGTGCCGTAAATCCAGAAGTAACGCCGGTAGACACCAATGGTGTGGTCTATTATGCCGATGATTATACGCTGCCATATCGATTACGGACAACGCAAACGAACGATGAGGTACTAAAAAATGGAAATATAAAGGTCTATGATTATTTTGATGCTTCTCATGAAACTGCAGCAGAACTGCCTACCTTGGCAGACGCAACCAAAAATGCCAATAAATTAGTCGTTGATTTACCACCCCTTCATAATGCTTTAGCACCTGGGAAGGTGACGCCGTCTGTTACGTACAAGTGGGATGGTCCAGTGGATTCCCATCACAAAGATGGCTCGATAGCAGGCAATGAAACGGTAGGATATTTGGATGTTAATCTGACTGGAAATATACTCTTCCATATCCGACAGGTAGTGTTGAATGAATCCAATGAGATTGTGGTTCCGACAGAGAGTTATATTGATGTCCACATGATTCTTAATAATAATGGTAGTCCCATTGTAGATCCAGATTATCAAGCGAATCTGACAGGGAAATCGGAAGTGTTGGCGAACAAACCTGCTTTCACAGATTTCACTG
Organism: Candidatus Enterococcus ferrettii; assembly: GCF_017377655.1. Taxonomy (GTDB): domain Bacteria; phylum Bacillota; class Bacilli; order Lactobacillales; family Enterococcaceae; genus Enterococcus_A; species Enterococcus_A ferrettii. The sequence continues at coordinate 8,880 of NZ_JAFREL010000081.1, read as the reverse complement.
TGGGTATTGATCAACTGACCGATTTATCTGATCAGGTTCAGCTGTCCGTTGTAGTGCCTGAATTTTATAACTATCTAGGCTACTATCAGACGACACAACAAACCGATGCGAATGGACAAAGCCATGAGAACAACACGAGTTATACAGCTGGATGGCTTCAAATAAATAGAAATGTGTTACTCCAGGATGAAGAATTTTGGGTTTCGATGTACATTCAACCCAATGTAGATGGCCAAGATAATCCGACTACTCCACAGCCCTACAGCTGGGATTATAAGAAGAATGACTTAGGAAAAATAAAAACCAAGTAAACGAAAGAGGCGAGACAGAACATGGTCTATCTATTGTTAACAGTATTAGGCCTGATTGTATTGGTTCAAAGTTATCTGCTGTTCTCGCTGATGCGAAGCCAACAGAATTTGCAAACGCAGGTGGCACAGCTGTTACGGAAGAAACAACCACCTACTATCAGCAGGCGAAAAACTTCAACAGAAAGAGGAAGGACACGATGAATCTTGGCTATGCACGCGGGTATCAACTCACCCAACAATTGGATATGCTGGAAGATTATCCAGTGGACGAACTCTTTTCTGATGGCGCACAGGAGGTTGAGGCCTTGCACTCCCCGACAAGCGAATTCCAGGCGTTACTGAATTTTGCTCAATCGGGAGACCATTTAGTGATTGTCTCTTGGGAAGTTATCTCTAGAGATTATCGCCAACTTTTAGCCTGCTTGGATCAATTGGAAACAAAAGAACTGACGTTGGATGTCTTGAATTTGCCACCGTTAGGTATCGAAGAATGGCGACAGGTCTTTCGCTGGTCACTACGCAATGATCGTTTGCTTCATCCGGTATTGGTTAAGGCGGGAAAAGAGCGTGACCGCAGTAAAGATGCTTACTCTTTATTCAGTAAGGAACCGGAGGCACGCAAGCTTTATCGTGAAATGATTTGGTTGCTGGTGGAAAAGAATTCAGTTCGTCAAGTCGCTCAACAAAAGCGAGTGCCGATTGAAACAGCCTATCGTGTACAACAAGAACTAAAGCAGGTTCAACTAGCAATCATCTTAGTGATTTGTTTCCTGTTGGCAATTTTCAGTATCAAACTAGCCGAATCGTATTTTGATCAGTTATGGATTCAAGTCGCCATTTGTGTAGTTGTAACACTGGTTATCCTGTGGAATGTATTGATCGATACGGAAGAAACCGAGGTTAAGCCACTTATAAAAGAGAAGAAAATACCAAAAATTTGAAGAGAAGGTGAGTCCCCATGCAACATGTACTTATTTTAACGAAAAACTCCTTGGCTGAAGAGCCGCTAGTTCGCAAATTACAGCGGATGAATTGTGAAATTCTATGTTCAACAGACTTGTTCAAACGATTGAAAAATGGTACCATTAGTCCATTTCTTTCTTACTTTCAATGGATTGTCCTAAGTGAAAGTTTGTGTAACTCAGAAGTGGAACATATTTTGCAAATGTTGAAAAATCATCCACTGCTGGTTTTGCGAGTGGTAGAAAATATTCCAAATGAGGAAGAACAAGGCTATTGGCAAGAACGAGGTTTAGTGGACTGGGTAGCGAAAGAAACCAGCTATGAACTTCTGCGAGAAAAAATGAACGAGCTTCAGCAACAAATGAAACAGGAGGTAGTAACAGGCAATCAAATTCTGACTTTCCCTATTACGCAAGGAGAGGAAACTATACCAAATAGTCTAAAACTATTAATCAAGAGTTTGTCCAAAACAGAAAAGCGTGTCTTTGAATGCTTGATCCAGTCTTACTCCACTAATGGCGTTCTATCTCGACAAGAATTATGCGACTGTTTATGGCAGGATGGCAGCACCTCTTCGAACATGAGCCAATTGTCTTGTTTGATTAACAAATTGAAACACAAGTTTGAGACCCATGGCATTACTGGCGAAACCATCACGACACTATGGGGGAGAGGCTACAAGTTAAGCAGTACGTTTTATGAATACTGGTTGGAAGGTTCACAGCAGCTGGAAGAATTGAAGTACTACTCTGCTACAAATTAGTGAACGAAATGCTCAATCGCCTGCGATTGGGTATTTTTTCAAACACCACAGTCATATGTATTGGCTTAAAAATTAAGAAGCATCAGCGAATGTAAGTAATTCGCTGATGCTTCTTTGCGTTGTTCAAATAAAATTAATCGTTCTCTTGAGTGGTTACTTTATGAAATACACAAGAGGTGAATGCTTGTTGGAAATCAATTCAGCCATTTTAATAATGAAAAATGACTGAGGAAAGTTGATTTTGTTTCTTAGTATTAAGTATACTATGAGATGTTTCATTAAGTCATTATCTTTATTTTAAAATGTTGGTTATTAACTAGTCTAATTATAGATTAGGAGGTTGAAATACGCAATATGTTTTATAAAAATAATTAAAATTATTTCTTTGGCTTTCTCCAATAAGTTTGATAAAGAGAGAATCATAGAGAAAAAGCAGAAAAGACGGGTATTCTATTTACCGTCAAATTTGCCGTCGTTTACATAGAAAGGAAGTGAGGATATTGCGCAGAGGTGAAAACATTTATCGCCGCAAAGACAAACGTTGGGAAGGTCGCTATCCCAAAGGAAAAAAAGCCAATGGTCGAACGAAATATGGATCGGTGTATGGCAAAACATTAAAAGAGGTTCGTGAAAAGCTGTATCCCCTAAAGCTGCAGTATCAACTGATTCAAACGAATCATGGAGAGGCCGCAATTAGCTTTAATGAATGGGGTTATATTTGGCTGCATGAAATCCAAAACAATGTGAAGCAGTCTACCTATGCAAATTATGAACATAAGCTAGAGCATTATGTGCTAAATGTACTTGGTGAATACAGCTTAAACGAATTGGATGAAGAGGTGGCAAATACTTTATTGAAAGACTTAGAGAAACGCAAGTTGAAAACATCTACGATTCATGCCGTCTTTCGTGTTACCAAGCAATGTATCAATCTAGCTATTCGAAAAAAGATGATTAAAGAGAATCCATTTGCTTTGGTACAATTACCAAAATTAGTGAAGAATAGGAATCAGGCTCTTACGAAGCAAGAACAAAAACGATTAGAAATGGCGGCGTTATCGACTAAAAAAGGGCAGGGGCTTCCAACGTTATTGGCTCTTTACGCTGGTTTAAGAATCGGAGAAATTTCCGCGCTTACTTGGGAAGATATAGATTTTGAGAACAAACTTATTCACGTCCATTCAACGGTACAACGGATTGTTGGGGTTTTTGATGGGCAAAAAACCGGGTTAATTTATACCAGTTCAAAAACGGCCTCGTCTACTCGGATGATTCCGATGAGTCAGGCACTTAAGAAAGCTTTGTTGCAACAGAAGCGACAGTCAAAGGGGAAATTTGTTCTCACTAGTAATGAGAATCCAGTCGAACCGAGGCTGTTGACCTACCATTTTCATCGGATTCGCGAGAAAGCGAAATTAGCTACCATCCATTTCCATCAGTTGAGACATACCTTTGCGACTCGTTGTCTAGAGAGCCGGGGAGATATTATGAGTGTCAGTGCCTTAATGGGACATAGCTCCACTCAAATGACCTTAGATACATATGCCGGAGCCTTGATGGAACAGCGATTCCAGGTAGTTGCTCAAATGGAAAAGGCCATTAAATAAAACGTTTTCAAAAAAGTGAATAATCTTTTTTGGAGGGGCTTTTTTTATATTTTTAAAAGTAAGCGCTTACTAATGTATGCTAGGAAATAAACCAGAAATTCAGCTTTTCTATTGGTGAATTTCTTTCGTTTGCAAAGAAATATTTTTTTCAAAGAGGTAAGTTTACTATTACTCTTTTTTAAACCGTCAGCTGCCGTCAACGTGCAGCTCTTTTTTTATTGTTCTAATAGGCTATTCTGTTTTTTCTTCGTCTACTTAAGACTATGAAAACTAGGCAGTTTTTTTGTGCTTTCTAAAAGTATAGATGAAACAAAACAAATTATCAAAAATCAGTATTTAGGGGTCAGTGTGGCCAGTGTATAGAGGAGGGAACGATATGTTTGGTTTCGGCAAACAGAAGAAGGATGCCTATCAGGAAACGAATCAAGAGGATTATTTTTACGATGACTATGATGAGGGATATGAGGACGATTATGGGTATGAATCGTATCCCGAGGAAGAATATGAACGTCCAGCAGAAAATTATCGCGAGTATGACCGTGGAGAACGTCGCTCACGCAGGAGAACAGAATCGCCGATAGATGAGCGTTATGATGGCCGTCAGGGTGGAGAATCGGAGTCAATGCGAGCACCAGCTCGTGAGGAAGAACAGCCCATACACCAAGAGTCACTATTGCAACAAGAGGTTGAACGACTAGAAGAAACGGTGGCTCAGTTGAAGCATCAGCTGGAAGTCAAGCAAAGCGAAATGAGCGCCATGGCAACGACTTTGTCAGAGAAAAATTTGCTTCTTCAGCAACAACAAGAAAAAGAAGTCCAGTCGCAAAAGGAAAAACAAGAAGAATTGGAGAATCTGCAAGCTGAAAAAGATCGTGAGATTCAAGAATTGTCGAAGCAAGTCGAACAACTGAGAGTTGATTTAAAAGACAGCCAAACCAATCAAACAGAAGCGCTGATCCAAGCAAGAAGACAAGTCGAAGAACTGAAACAGACGCAAAAAGAAAATGAAGAAATGAAGGCTGAACTGACCACGATCCTGATTGAAACCAAAAAGCAAGAGCGAGCAATTTTGGAACGAGCTGAGTATGAAGCCAAAGGAATTCGTGGTCAAGCGGAACAGGAAGCCCATCAAGTCATCAATGATGCTTCGCTGGAGTTGAGAGTCATGAAACAAGAAATCAAAAATTACCGTAAACGTCTGCGTTCGGTGCAAGAAGAAACCACCCAATTTTTCGTACGACTGTTAGCCAACAGCGATGCATTATTGGAAGACGAATAGAAGAGGGGGAGCTTTTCGATGAAGCAATCGCAGAATCAACTCGCCCTTTATCCAACACCAGCTCCGATCATGCAGGAGGAGCTGGTCGAACAATCATTATTAGAAGAAATCGAAAGAGCTTGTGAATATTTGTATGCTCCCCATGGCACGTTGAATGACGACCAACGACAAAAGATTTACCAGCATTTTGAGCAATTATTTCGCTTAATGAATAGCAGCTACCATCTTGAGTTATTACTGGTGCCTGGTACTTTGAATTGGAAAGCATTTTGGCAAGCACTGCATCAATTTTTTCCGCAGTTTACTTGGTTGAAAGCTCAGACTGAGGAACCAAAATATGGCCGACAAGTTTATCGCTTTGATTTTGTTCCGTTGGTTTTCAGAGAAGAAGGATTTCCTTTTGCGATTCATTTGGAGGACAGCTTAAAGCAACAGTTTCCAACAGCTACCGAGAACACCTTAGAACGAGCAGAGCAGCTGTTATTGGAGTTGGCAGAGCAGCACTTTTCGGAAGGGATTGTTCAAGAAGAGAAAAAAACTGAAGACTCACCTTTGATAAATCAAACAAACGAACAGCTTCAAGAATCTGTACTACTTACAGATCGAGTCCAAAAAGAAAATGTACGACAAGAAAGCCAAAGCAAAGCTCGTCTTCGGGCTGTGAATCAAAAGCTGGAGCTGGTGATTGAAAAGCTAGAACTTTCGATGCTCTACAGTGGCATTCAATACTTTGATCAAAAGAGTACGGAAGAAAGCGACTGGGATAGACGAATCAAGATCAGTTTGCGGGAATACACCTACTTACTTCAAAAAGCCCGCTTCTTGGAACAGATGTGGCATTTAAATGGAGAGTTAGTAAATAAATCCGAAAAAATGACAGTTACCGGCAACAAATTGGTTTACGAACGAGATCAGGTGAAGCAAATCAAGGCTAATCTTTCCGCGCGAGATATCCATTTTGTTTTGTACGAATGCCAAGTAATCGAATCACGAGCAAAGGTTCATGCGCGACCTTGGTTCCGAAAACCTTTCGTCAAACTAATGAAGATGGATTACGACAATTTACTAAGTAAAGCTGCTTACTTTGACCTTCTACAAGGAGAAAATTCATTGATGGAACAGATTGTTCGCGAGCAACAAGATGCACCAGTCAAAGAAGCCCAGGAGGTTGGCTGAGGTCGGAGATTTCAGTGGTCAGTGTTTTCAAAACTGGCAGGACTGTTTGTTATTTGTTATCTCCTCTTTCTTGGTAGCTTCCGTATGTACTACTGGTTGTATCCGAAATACTTTGTTAGTGGCGAATCAATGAATCCTACCTATTGGGAACAAGAAGTTGTGCAAGTCAAGGCTCATCACAAACCGAAGCGTTTCGATGTAGTCGTGCTGCATCCTCCTGATGCACCCACTGAACTGTATTTGAAACGAGTGATTGGTTTGCCAGGGGAACGGATTGATTACAAAGAGGGTCAATTATTTGTTGATGGAAAGTTTGTAGCAGATCAGTTTGCATCAACAACAGAAGATTTTGATTGGAACGACTCTAGTGATCAGGCAATTCCAAAAGGTTATTACTTTGTGTTAGGGGACAATCGAATAATTTCAAAGGATAGTCGCATTTTCGGTTTGGTTTCAGAAAAACAAATTTTAGGTATCGTCCAAGAGGGGAACACAAAGAAATGAAGACACTGCAAGAAAAAATTGAATGGTACACCTTTTGGTACTGGGTTTATTGGTTGTTCTCCTTGGTGGTGCTGCTAGGAGTCGTCGTGTTAGGAATTTTCTTCTATTTTACTGATTTCCAAGAAGTCGTAACAGTTAGTCAATTGTTTCTTCTATTATTACTGATGCTTCTGGCTCTTTATTTACGATTGACAGCCTTGTATTATCACAACGTTCTCTTGAAGTTGAAACAAACTGCCGCTCGACCAAGAAGACAGTCAAAACCACGATCGCAAGAAGGGCCGAAGCTGAATGAAAGGTAAATTCTTGTTAGGTGGAGTAATACTCAGTGGCTGGTTGATGTTAGGACAACTGACAACTGTAAAGCAAGCTGTGTCCGCCGAACCGAAGGAGTTTGTTACTTTACAAAAAGAAACAGCATTAAGTATGACCGCTAGTACGGTGGACAGTAGCAATAGTACCGCAGAAGAATCCGTGGAATCAACGGAACCTTTGACAACTTCTTCTATAGAAGAAAGCAAGAGTAACGAAACAGCGAAGTCGAGTGATTCAACCATATTAGCCAGTGAACAAAAAGAAAAAGTACAGGTAATTCAAGGAACAACAACAGACAATATTCAAACAGCGATACCTGCGAAAAAGGTAGAAACAAACTACCAATTCTCGGTAAGTAAGAATCGAACAACGGAAGAGTTTATTCAAACAATTGGGAAGGATGCTCAAACGATTGCCTGGAACGAAGAGTTATATGCCTCAGTGATGATTGCACAAGCGATCTTGGAAACAGGCTCTGGCAATAGTCAATTGGCTCTCCCGCCGTATCATAACTTGTTTGGTATCAAAGGAAGTTATCAAGGCAAGCAAGTATCCTTCAAAACGCAAGAAGATAAAGGGAACGGAGAGCTTTATACGATCCAATCAATATTCAGACAATATCCTAGTTACAAGGAATCTTTGGAAGACTATGCAGCTCTTTTGAAAGAGGGGATCTCGGGAAATGCTAGTTTTTATCATGGAACATGGAAGTCAAATGCTGCAACACACCAAAAAGCAGCAAAAGCTTTAACCGGGAAATACGCGACCGATACAGCTTATGACAAGAAATTGATTGCGTTAATCGAAGCGTACAATTTAACTTCTTATGATCAGGCCCCGACCGAAAGCGTTGAAGCAGTGCAAGAACAATCGGCGGATGATCCAATCAAATTAGAAGTCAGTTCGGAAGAAAAACAATTAACTGAAGCCTCTAGCGAAAGCAGCGGACAGGAACTTCTTGTCAATCAAACCAAAAAACCGGTGATTGTCATCCCACCAGCTGCGCAACGACCAGCTAAACAGTTATCAGGTAATCGGATTATCCAATGAAAGAAGGGGAGATATGTCGAGACAACGTGAATATCGAGATCATGACTATGATTTTGACGAACCACCGTATCGCGAACGGCCCCCTTCTAACCGTCAACCGCCTAGAAAAAATGACTATTACGAAGAAGAATATGACGATAGAAGAAGGTATTCATCACAGGGGTCACGAAAGGGTGATTACCCAAGTCGGTTTCGAGAGTCGTATCCACCGCGTAGGGCGCCAAAAGATTTTGAGAGTAAGCGACCCAATAGTTACGGCTTTGAACGGGAGCGAATGGCTCCGCCGAGACAGCGCCCTCAACGGCCAAGACCAATTCAACAGGGAACACCGCCTCTACAAGAGGCGAAAAAGTCTACGAATCGCAAGATATTCCTGTTCGTGTATAACTTGTTTTTTTACACACTGACGATTGGAATTCTGTTGAGCTCTTTGATGTTTGCCTTTAGTGAGAAGTCGAATGCCGCCATTTTTGGCTATCGCTTCTACCAAGTCTTGACCAACTCAATGGCGCCACAACCAGATTCGCCTTCAAGAGGCTTCTATGCGGGAGATATTGTATTGGTAAAGATGGCGGATGGCAATCAGGTCAAGGAAGGCGATATTGTCACATTCCAAGTAGGTGAGGGAGATCGCTATCTGACCCATAGAATGGTAGAGCGGTTAGACGAACTAAACGGGGAAAAGGGTGACTACATTGTCACCAAAGGGGACGCCAACAACAGTAAGGACCCACCGATTTCCGCAGATAGAATCTACGGGAAAGTGGCCTTTGTGATTCCCAAGATGGGCAGTGTCCTAAACTTTGTCCAAGAAAATCTGTGGTTGTGTTTAGTGTGTGTGGTATCAACTTTCGGCTTCTTTCTGGTTCTTAAAGCGTATTTTCTACAGCCAGAACCAGTGAGACGGCCAAT
>NZ_JAFREL010000080.1 GCF_017377655.1 Candidatus Enterococcus ferrettii | reverse complement strand
ATCTTGATATCTAGCGGTGACCTCTTTACCCAAGACAGAAGGAATATCAGAATTTTTGGTATAGATATAAGTGACTATCTGTTCTTGATCAGTAAAGACACCAGTGGGGTTTCCGTTGATTTCTTTAAAGGAATATCCATCAATATCTAATTTTTTAGTCGTATAACTCTCGCCAATGTTACCGGAAAACACTTCATTTTCATGAATAGGTTTTCCATCGGTATCTTGATATTTAGCGATGACCTCTTTACCTAAGATAGAAGGGATATCAGGATTTTTATTATAAATATAGGTGACTTCTATGGGTTCGTTATTTTCAATAGATCCAACTGCATTTTCAGGTAGTTCAGTATCTTCTAGAGTATAACCAGGAATATTAAGTTTGTACTCTGGTGTTGTTACATCATACTCTTCACTAACATTTCTGTCATTATTTTCCACTGGTTCATGGATTTTATTTCCGTCAGTATCTTGGTAATTTACTATGATTTTGGCAGGGACAGGTTCCCAGACATGTGTATCTGCCCATTCTTCTCCTACGGTGTTATTATTAACTTTTGAACTCATAAACTCAGTGGCTGTCCATCGTTTACCTGTAGGACGATGTTCTGTCCCATCTCCGACAGCTCGCCAAAAACCGGTATAAGCAGGATTGTCTTGTGGTGGATCAGTCAATAATTGCGCTGTACTTGTTTTAAAATTAGGGCCTAAAACCAATTTTTTTAAGCTCCAACAAGCACCAAAGAACCCCGATTGATCTGAGTCATAATTAGTTAAATCCCATGTAGACAAGTTTAATTCTTGCAGATTGAAATCACCAGAAAAAACACTATCCAATCGTCCGTAACTAGTAGAGTTATTTGAAATGTCAACATTCTCAATATTTTCTATGTGTTGCACATTGGTCCAAAACGCGAATAAATAGCTCGCAATTCCCTGAATAGTTAAAGGGCCTTCTATTATAATCTTCGTAACTTTTTCAGGGTCAAGATCTCTTTCATATAAATGGTTCACTAAACTTTGAGGTTTAACAATCGTACCTCCAGGAACGTAAAGTGTTGTTCCATCACCTGATAGCTTCAAAATTAACTCCGAATCTACAAGACCGCCCTGTTCGTCATCATAGTATTGCCATGGGAATGATTGGTCTTCATTTTCTCCAGTTGTCGTATTTATTTTTGCATTTTTGTCAATGTCTTCTTGCTGCTCGGAATTATCGACAGGTTCTGTGTAGTTAACTTCTGGTATGCTGGATATTTGCTCCGTAGAGAGTAAATTTTCTGAATACACTTTTTCTGAATTATTCTCTTTCTCATTCGCCAGAACTACCCAAACATTTTGAGTCATCATGCTAAAAATACCGCATATACCTAAAAATAAAAATAATCTCTTTCTTTTCACTTTATCAATAGCACCCCTTTTATCATCGATGGAAATATTTATATAAAATTATATAGGCGTCACATAGGAACGAAAATAAATGGACTTTGTAAATTAACGCAATATATCTGGCACCTAAATAACATATGGTATTCATTCTCTTTATTCTAATTCCAATACGACATCTGGTACTTGATTGCCATAGTCCTTGTCGCGGGTTAGACAGTCTAATACAATCTTCAGCTGTTCCTCTTGACTGCCTCCACTCGTAAAATAATCTGGTACGGCCGCCAATTTTCATTCTCTAGGATGATTTTTATTCTTCTTCGTAGCGAGATGACCAGTGGGACTTCCATCCTTATATAAAACACATCATCTTTTGAGAGCAGACAGATCAATCTGAGTTTGCTTTGCAGTACTTGTTAGACCAATTTTGTGGTTCAATCTCAAACAATTCTCTGGAGTGAGTTTCACTCTTCTCCCGTAAAAAAGTCCCTTATTTAGGATTTAATTATTTCCTTATCATGGATAGGGGAGTATATCACAATCAAAGAATCTTTTTTTATTTTTTATTAATTGATAGTAAGGATACTAAAAAACTAGGGTTTTTATCACTATATGAGTATACATTAATGTTTGTTTTGTATCAATAAGTTTATTTATTTTGGGTAAAAAAACAAAAACGTTGATTTCAGGTAAATTTATATCTTTATTTCCATCCCTCAAAAATGAACCGTTAAATTAGGAGGAATTATCCATGTCAAAAAAGATGGGAATAGTTATAGAAGAAAAAATGAGCATTGGAAGGAAGATATAAAAAAGATGGAAATCAGCTGGGGAAATTCAGTATGGCTATAATTGTGTCCACAGTTATGCGGAAATAAAACAACAATTGCATAGAACGAAAGTCTATTATGGATCACTCATTGCTGAGAATGCATCACTAATAAGAAGTTTTGCTTGTTAGGCCTGGAAAAAAGATAGTTGGTTCTCAAACAGTCTGCTTAAGCAACTTATCTTTATAAATCTCAATGAGTACGTTGTCAGGATTGGTTTAGCTAGGATAATTTATTAAATTGAACATGAGGGAATAGAAGACGAAGGATTGGCGAGTGGTGAATATAAGGGAATTGCTTTAATTATTGTAGATGAAATTGATCGGTTAAACCTTTAACACTGCAAGCAGTTATGAAATATCTACGATTAAAATGATAGTACTGTGATCTTAATCATTATACCCAGTATAGAAAAACGATTAAGAAGATTTCTTCAACTCTATTCGAGAATCCGTTTTGCACACGAATTTGATAGTTATGGATGGTTTGAACCTCTTCTATCTTATCTGTTTATTTAGTTAGTTGAAACATGGGTTAGCATCCTCGAATGTTTCGTAGAGAACTTTAAGTTAAAAATTGTTATAGCAAAAAACTGTCACATTATTCTGTTAAGAAAATTGTGACAGCTTTTGTTCGAAAATCTGTTGCAATTAGTTTTGGCAAAGGGTTCTACGATTCTCCCCGAAATAAATTCTTTATTAATTTCCAGAGGTTTCTTTATGGGTTAAATCAGTGCTAGCAGCTGCTCGACAGATTCTTTTGTGGTCGCCCACGAGGTAGCAAAACGTACGACCGTATGAGCATCATCATACTTTTCCCAGAAAGAAAAGCGGACTTGTTGCTGTAAAGCCTTCAACTTTTCGTTTTCTAGAATGATAAACTGCTGATTTGTTGGTGAATCAATCAAGGTTTGATAGCCTTTTTGCGTAAAACCGTTCTTCAATAATTGTGCCATATTAATCGCATGACGGCTAATATCGAAATACAAATTATCGCTGAACAAGGCCAAGAATTGGATTCCCAATAACCGACCTTTCGCTAAAAGTGCACCATGCTGCTTAATAGTAGAAACAAAATGCTTTGGTAAGTTGTTCTTAGTAAAAACTAATGCTTCGCCACATAAAGCACCGACCTTAGTTCCGCCAATATAGAAAACATCACATAGACGCGCAATATCAGCCATCGTTACATCTGTTTCCTCACTCATCAATCCATAACCCAAACGAGCCCCATCCAAATAAAGTGGAATCTCAAACTCTCGACAAGCTGCTGAAAGTGATGCAAGTTCTTCCATCGAATAGAGGGTGCCATACTCGGTTGGATGAGAAATGTAAACCATTCCGGGTGCGACCATGTGTTCGTGGTTGCCATCGGCGTAAAAAGTTTCCACGTAGTCTCTGATCTGATCAGCATTAATCTTTCCTAAGTTATGGGGCAGCGTTAATACTTTATGGCCGCAAAATTCAATTGCTCCAGCTTCATGAGTGCTGATGTGTCCGGTATCGGCTGCCAAAACACCTTCATAATTTTTCAAAAGTGCAGTAATCACAATTTGATTGGTTTGCGTTCCGCCGACTAAAAATTTGATCTCTGCTTCTGGACAATCTAATTGTTCTTTGATTTTCTCTTTCGCTAGTTGAGTAAAAGTATCAGTTCCGTAACCAGATTCCTGCTGCATATTGGTTTCTAGTAATAGCTTCAGCACCATTTCGTGAGCACCTTCAGAATAATCGTTTTCAAATGATAGCATTACATTTCCTCCATTTCTTTGGGAACTACTTGATTCAAAATTGTTTCAATCGTGCCCATAGCTGTTTCCAGCTGAGTAATTTCCTCGGCATCCAAGGAGTGAAGCAGCTCTAAGATCTGCTTATCCGACTGCTCTTCGATGAAGCTGTTCAGAGTTTCTCCTTTATCAGTAAGAAACAGCCGAAAAATTCGTTTGTCCGCCGGATCATTTTGTCGCGTAATATAGCCGACTTTTTCCAACTTATTGACTATGCGGCTTAAATAGCTGCGGTCCATTCGCATGAATTTTGCTAAATGATTGGCGGTAGTACCTTTGTTGCGGGCAATCTCACCAAGAATCCGCATTTCAATCATGGAATAGTCCAGATTAAAGACTTTCTTGTCAAATACGCCTAAAATCCGAGTATAGTAGCGATTGAACTGCCGGATGTTTTCAATAGTCACGGTCATCGCTCCTTTTGTGTTAGATCAAGCATAGGTTTTTTAGTGGACTTTGTCAACTATTATTTTTTATTCGATTTAGAGTGGATAGGTGTACAAGAAAAATAAGATCAAGTATCGCGGGAGGAAGAAGCTAGTTGGTTGCCAATTTATGGATATTACTTGTCATTTGATAGTGCAAGCGATCACCTAATCGCTATGATTGAAATAAAATTTGGCATAGGCGAGTCGAATAATCATTTAGACAACATACGACAAAACCCGACTGACAGAACAACAGCTTCCGTCAATCGGGTTTCTTCTATATAGTAATTTCGCCATTCACGGCTTCTTCCTTAAAGGTATCAATGATCGTAAGTCCCGAACTGGTTCCAATCCGTTCTGCACCGCAGGCCAGCATTTTTTTGAAAGTTTCGGCATCACGGATCCCACCTGCTGCTTTTACCTTCACCTTGGAACCAACCTGTTCCTTCATCAGCTTAACATCTTCAAAGGTTGCACCGCTTGGAGCAAAACCAGTCGACGTTTTAATAAAATCAGGTTCGACTTCTTTCGCAATTTTGCATAGCGCGATTTTTTCTTCATCTGACAAGTAGGCATTTTCAAAGATCACCTTTGAAACAACTTGATTTTCTCGGCAAACTTCCACGATTTGTGTCATCTCATCCTTCAAATAATCCCAATTTTTTGCCTTCACTTCTGTTAGGTTAATGACATAATCGATCTCAGTTGCCCCGAGTTCAATCGCATTTTTTGTTTCGAAAACCTTCGCAGTAATAGAAGTTTGTCCAAGTGGAAAGCTGATGGCTGCACCAATTTCAATATCACTGCCAGCTAAATAGTCACGACAAAGTGCGGATTGTACCTGATTAATTGCTACCATTTTAAAGTGGTAAGCTTTTGCTTCTTGGCAAAGGGTCTTCATATCCTCCCGGGATGCGTAAGGTTTTAAGTTGGTGTGATCAATCATTTGTGCTAATTGGTCAATTGAATAAGTTGTCATACTTTTTCCTCCTTTATGTTATTACATAAATGATCATAAAATAGAATTTGACAGTTGTCAAGACAAAAAATAATTACATTTAGATATTGACATCGCTTTCTTATCAAGGTATTATTTGGATGTACTTTAAAATGTTATTACATAAAAGGAGATGAATCAGCAGAATGCACATTATGTTAGTTACACATGGTATGTTTTGTCAAGGGATATTGAACAGCTATCAAATGATTGCCGGAATCAATGAAAAGATCCAGGCTATCAGCCTAACAGATGAGGGAATAGGAACGTTTACTCAAATTTTTCAACAGAAAATGGATGAACTGTCAGAAAAAGAAGTATTAGTTATTACTGACATAAAGGGAGGGACACCTTATAACGAAGCTCTGAATTACTATCTTAATCATTCTGAAAGAGTCAGGGTGGTGGCAGGATTAAATCTACCGATGCTGATTGAAGCTGGATTAGCGATGGAAACCAGCACGCTAGATGTGCTGTACGAATTAGCTTTAACAACTGGAAAAGCTGGTGTTGCGGGTATTGATGCAGATGACTCAGAGGACGACATCGAGTTTTAGATGGGGTGAACAACTTTTTCGTTATAAGTTAAAGTTAAGAGGTAATAAATAAGTAAGTAAGAGAGAAATAATAAAAACTTGGAGGTAATATATCATGACAATTACATTAGCAAGAATTGATGATCGAGTAATTCACGGTCAAACGACTACTCGTTGGACCAAAGCACGTTCGGTGCAAGGTATTTTGGTAGTTGGCGATGACATTGCACAGGATGACTTGCGTAAGCGGGTATTAAAAGCAGCAGCAGGCAATTTAAAATTGGGTGTTTACACGACAGAGCAAGCAGTTGAAAGTATTCCTAAAGGTAAAAATTCAACGAAAGATTTCTTTCTCATCAGCAACTCCCCGCAAACCTTTGCCAAATTAGTTGAGCTGGGCGTAGATTTTGGCAAGAAGCTGAATGTCGGACCCATGAACACTCGTGAAGGAGCGAAGGTATTGGGACGGACGGTAGCGATTGATCAAAAGGACTATGATGCCTTTGAATACATGGATCAGCAGGGAATTGAGATTGGCTTCCAGCTGCTGCCGGATGATGAAACGAAACCTTGGAGGGTTATGAAGGAAAAATACAATTCGTTAAAGGATTAACTACAGGAATGAGGAGGAAAGAAGATGGAAGGAAGTTTGTTTTTACCAGCACTGTTAACGGGAATTTTTTGTTACTTAGGAGCGATTGAAAGTCCTTGGTTATTCGGTATGAGCGGCGGGTTTTACGTGGTTGGTCGTCCGTTAGTTGCAGGCTTGTTGACGGGAATTGCCTTTGGTGATGTGCAAGCAGGTGTCTTGTGCGGTTTAGCAGTTCAGGCAGTATTCATTGCAAACCTGTCAACTGGTGGAGCTACTAATAGTGAGATCACCTATGCGGCTTACGGCGGTATCGGTTTAGCTTTGGCAACTACTAAGGATCCGGCTGTGGCAGTAACCTTATCGATTTTAATTGGTCAAACCTTCGGACTTATTTTTTATAATACTCGGATGGCCTTATATTCTTTCTGGAATACGCGTGCCCAAAAAGCTGCGGAAAACATTGATGATCGCGGAATTACATTGAATCATGTAGTTTATCCTCAAATTACGACGTTCCTTTTACGGGCGGTACCAATTTTTGCGGCAATTTTCTTTGGCCGCGGCTTAGTAGACTGGCTGCTGTCAAATGTACCGCAAGTAGTTACAGATACTATCTCGGTTTTAGGTGGGGTGCTGCCGGCTTTAGGAATTGCAATGTTGATGGGGATTGTTATCAAGGATAAAATCCATTTAGTCTTTTTCTTCGCAGGTTTTGTTTTAATGGCTTTTGCAAAATTAAACATGATTGCGTTAGTTTTCTTGGCAGCAATGGTTGCTTATATTGTTTATTTAAGCACCGGGAAAAGTTCAGGCAATGGTGGAAGCAATTCTGCACCAATGGTTGATGCCGGACCAGCAGCGGATGTCGCATATGAAGACGATGACTTATTCTAGGAGGATAAAGTGATGGAAAAGGTTGAACAACGATTAAGTAAAAAAGAATTACGGCAAATTTGGAAACGTTGGGGTTTCACCCATTTATCTTCCATGAGTTATGAAAAACTGCAGGCACATGCCTGGGCATTTTCTTACTTACCTTTTGCTGAAAAGTACTATAAAAATGATCCTGATGCCAAACGAAGACTGCTGCTGCGTCATTCGATGTTCTATAATACTGAACCACAAACGGGACAGTTAATTAACGGAATCGTGGCTTCATTAGAAGAGGAAATTGCGTTAGGCGGCGATGTGCCGGAAGAAATGCCGATCAATATCAAGACAACCTTGATGGGTCCCTTGGCCGGAATTGGCGATTCGATTATTCAAGGAATTATTGTTCCAATCCTATTATCAATCGGGATGGGCTTAGCAGCTGGAGGAAATGCACTTGGACCAGTATTTTACTTGGTTAGCTATGGTATTATCGGTCCATTAATTTCCTATCTGTGCTTCATGAATGGTTATCGTTTAGGCGTAAATGCCATTGATGTCATCATCGGTGAGAATGCCAAACGGATTACTGATGCCTTTAACATTTTGGGGATTATGGTAGTTGGTGGACTTGCTGCATCTAACATTGCTTTAACGACAGCAATCAAAATTCCGATGGGGGATGAAGTACAAAAGCTGCAGGATGTTTTGGATGGTATTTTCCCTAGTATTTTACCGTTGGGAATGGTGTTGTTGGCTTGGTATTTATTAACCTCAAAACAATTGACAGCAACTAAAGTGATTCTTGTTCTGACTGTTATCTCAGCAGTTGGCGTCGTAATTGGTGTATTTTAGGAGGCTGTTATGTATATTTTAGAACCGATTTCTAAGGAAAGAATTTGGGGAACGCCGCGGTTGCACCAGTATCAAGGGGACGAAGGAATCGCAAAAATTGGTTCTGTGTATTCTGCTAGTGGGATTACAGAAATCGACTGTTTAGTTCGCAATACAGATGCCACATTAAATACGCTAATTCAGCAAGATCCACAAAAATTTGGTTTGCTGCCAGGAGAGGTTTATCCACTGATTATTTCTTTTACTGCTTGTGATGAAAATTTGAGTATTCAGGTTCATCCGACTGATGATTATTCGCAAAGCCATGAGGGGATGCCTTATGGAAAAAGTGAAGCCTGGTATTTTATTGAGCCGCCGGAAGCAGGCTGGATTTATGCTGAGCAGCTTGCATCAGATAAGCAGATGATTGCAGAAGCCGTTAAGAAAAAGAATTACAAAAAAGTTCTGAAGGAATACCCGGTAGCAGGTAATGATCTGATTTATATTCCGTCTGGTACGATTCACGCATTGACTAAGGGCTCACTAGTTTATGAAATTCAACAATCTACTGATATTACGTATCGTTTCTACGATTATGATCGAATAGACAGCAATGGCAAAGAACGTGAGCTGCATGTTCACGCAGCGCTGGAAACGTTGATTTTTGATCAGCAGGTAGAGAAGAAAACCTTTGAGCTTGATCAAACAGTCAATCAAAGAGAATTTACCCTTCAACACTTGGGAGTCTCTGGAGAGGTGAAAAATCCGACATCAATTGCCAGTGTGCTGACCGTTCTTTCTGGTGAGTTGATTTTAGCTGAAAATGTTTGCCGAGCCGGTCAAAGTTTATTGCTGCTGCCGGGAGAGGAAGCGATTTTACCTGGTAAAGCTGAATGTGTACTGGCCACCCCCAACCCTTATTGGCGTTATAGTTGATGTGGGGATTGTATGCTATAATAATAAGGATAATTTATTGAGGGGCAGATGATCAATGAGGATCCCATTACACAAAAAAATAAGTGATGATTTGTTGCAAAAAATCAAATCCGGTGTTTATCCTGAAAATGAGCTGATTCCCACTGAACATGAACTTGTTGAGTTGTATGGAGTTAGTCGGCCGACGATTCGTCAAGCGCTTCAGTCGCTGGCTAATGAAGGTTATTTAGAAAAGCGTAAAAAACGTGGTACCGTAGTAACTAAACCGAAGTTTCAACAGGAATTTACGCACGTAATCGAGAGCTTCGATTCTGAAATGAACCGCAAAGGACTGGCGCCCAAAACAAAAATTTTAAACTTTAAAGTAACGACGGCTAGTGATGAAGTGGCCGAAAATCTTCGGATAAAAAAAGGTGACCAAGTTTACAAATTGATTCGCCTGCGATATGCAGAAGATACACCGGTAGTTTTAGTTACCAGCTATGTTCCTTATCGCTTGTTTCCTAATTTTCAAGAGATTGATTTCACTCAAGAAAAGCTGTATAAAGCATTGGAGGACGCAGGTTATCCAGTGATAGCGGTTTCTCGTAAATTAGAGGTTCTTAAAGCTGATGAAACTACTAGTGATTTGCTAGATGTTGAAATAGATGAACCGTTGTTTTATTTTCACACCCAAGGCTTTAGCAACGAACGACAACCCGTCGAGTATTCTATTTCAAAATACCGTGGTGATTTAAACTATTTCGTATTTGAATTATCACAATAAAAAAGAAGCTGTTCCGCCTTGTGCCGGAACCAGTCTATTAGATCAAAATTCTAACAGACAGGTTCTAACCATATAGCGGTTCAACTTCTTTTTTTTACCAGATATCGTATTGTGCATTTTCTAGCCGCCAATGAGTGTGCTCTAAAAAATGACGCAGCTTCTCGCCTTGCCCTTTTTTAAACATCATAAGAATTTCCTCGTGTTCCTGATTCGTAATCAGCAACAGCTCTTTGATCTGCTCTTTTTCAATCCGAGAATATGCTTTTCCAATAAACATTTTCTTCTTACTATCGATTTCTTTCCTTAGCAATCCGTTGTCACATTTCACTGTATATAATTCATGAAATTGATGCTGTAGTTCATTGTATTTTGTATACAATTCATTGTTGATTGCAGAGTACATACTGTCAATTAGAAATTTCATCAGAGCGTAATCATCTTCTGACAGCTTATCAACGGTCAATTCAGCAATTTTCCCATCTAAAACACCAATCAGCTGATAAAGATTTTCAACATCCTTTTCCGTGTAGGTTCGTATCTTAAACCCTTTACGAGGTTCTCGTTCTAAAATGTCATCTGAAGCAAGCTGCAGCAGAGCCTCGCGGATCGGTGTTCTGCTGATTCCCAAGTTGTCTACAAGGTACTGTTCAGTTAACCGATCCTTTCTTTTTAGCTTTCCTAAGGTTAGCTGCTCTGATATAAATTGGTATACTTTATCCTTTGGTTCCATAATCATCCTCCCAGCTTCTATTGTACTACAAAATAATTCTTTTTGGAAAAGGCTTGCAAACAAAAATTGTATATTGTATACTCTAGCTGTAAAATAAAAAGAAAGAAGGATGGATTATGTTTAAAAATGTTATCGTTCGTGTGCCGTCTAAAACAATCTCGGAAGGATTAACAAGTGCAGACGAGGGGAAACCAATTTATAGTAAAGCTTTAATGCAGCATGAGAACTATGTAAGCGCTTTGACCAAAACTGGCGTGAATGTGACAGTTTTAGAACCGAAGGATGAATTTCCTGACGCTTGTTTCGTGGAAGACGTAGCTTTATGCACCAGCAAATGTGCGATTATTACTCGACCAGGAGCAATGAGTCGCCGAAAAGAAGCAGCCCTGCCGGATATGCTGGAAGCCCTTGAAAATTTTTATGAACACATTGAATATATTAAGGAGCCAGGAACAATTGAAGCTGGAGACATCATGATGGTTGGTGATCATTTTTATATTGGCTTATCTGAGCGCACTAACCAAGCGGGAGCAGATCAAATGATTCAGATTTTAGAAAGCTATGGTTTATCTGGTCAAGCGGTTGAAATGAAAGAAATGCTTCATTTGAAAACCGGATTAGCTTACCTGGAAAATAATAATTTGCTGGTAGCTGGGGAATTCAAAACTGCACCGGAATTTGAAAAATTCAATAAAATTGAGATTGATATGGATGAAGCATATGGTGCGAACTGTATTTGGATGAATGACTATGTAATTGTGCCAGAAGGTTATCCGAAGGTTCAAGAGAAGATTGAAGCGTTAGGATACAAAGTCCTAGTAGTCGACACATCTGAGTTTCGCAAAATTGATGGCGGATTAAGTTGTTTGTCTTTACGGTTTTAAGACGACTGCAGAGTGACGTTTATCCAAGGAGGAATGCTGGAAAAGGAGAGACAATTCTTAGCATTTCTCCGTTTTTTTACTAGGAGAGGTGAAAAAATTGGAAAATTCAGAGGAAAAGATTGGTCTTTTTCCCCTAATTGGTATTATTGTCAGTGCGATCGTTGGTGCCGGAATCTTCAATTTGATGAAGGAAATGGCCAATACTGCTTCAGTGGGAGTGACGATTATCGGTTGGATTATTGCCGGAGTTGGGATGGGATCATTGGCATTTTGTATGGAGAATTTGAATAACAAACGACCGGATTTGGATTCTGGTATTTTTAGCTATGCTCAGGAAGGGTTCGGTGATTATATTGGCTTCAACTCGGTTTGGGGTTATTGGATTTCCGTTAACATTGGAAATGTAGCTTTCGGGACATTATTATTTAGTGCACTAGGCTACTTTTTTCCAGTATTCGGGAACGGTCAAAATGTCTTTTCAATTTTAGGAGCTTCCATCGTTTTATGGATTATCCACTTTATGATTTTGAGAGGACTGGATAAAGCTACCTTGTTGAATGCAGTAGTTATGATTGCAAAAATGATTCCGATTTTAATTTTTATTGTTTGTATTTTATTTGCTTTCAATAAAGATGTCTTTTTTGAGGACTTTTGGGGTAATTTGGCTAGCAACGGCAGCAGCTCTAGCATATTTGAACAGCTGAAGGGAACCGTTTTAGTGACTGTCTGGGTTTTTATTGGGATTGAAGGTGCGGTTGTCTTTTCAAGTCGAGCAAAAAAACGTAGTGACGTTGGAAAGGCTACCTTGCTAGGTTTTGCGGCGGTTACATTGATTTATGCAACGGTCACCGTTTTCTCTTATGGCATTTTAAGCCAGCAGCAGCTTCAAGCGCTACCCAATCCAGCGATGGCTTTTGTGTTGGAACACATTATTGGACGACCAGGAGCAATTATTGTCAATTTAGGTGTGATTGTCGCAATTTTTGGGGCATGGATTGCTAACACACTTTTGGCAGAAGAGGTGGCTTATCAGGCGGGAGTTCAAGGATTGTTTCCCAAAATTTTTACTAAAGAAAATGAAAACAAAATGCCGATTAACTCAACGATTATTACTAATGTCACTATTCAAGTTATGCTGTTAAGTTTCTTGGTTACGAATGAGGCGTATTCGCTGCTTTCAAAATTGTCCTCTTCCACGATTTTACTGCCTTATACTTGTGTCGCATTATTTCAAATGAAATTAATTTGGCAATCCAAGGAGAAATCTACAATCAAAAATATCATGGTAGGAGTAATCGCGACGGTTTACATGCTTTGGCTGATTTTAGCCTCAGGTTCAACATTTATCATCTTAACGATTTTAGCTTTGTGTCCAGGATCAATTATGTATATATACGTAAAGCGGAAAAAAGAAGAACGAGTCTTTACCAATTATGAATGGGTCTTTTTCATTATGGTACTCTTACTATCTATCTACGGATTGTCTCAATTGCCTACACTGTTAGCTGCTTAAAATAATAGAAGAAAGAGGTTAAAAGTTATGCCAGTAAATTTGCAAGGGAAGAGTTTTTTGAAGCTATTGGATTTTAGCACAGCTGAAATTCAGTACTTAATTCGATTATCAAAACAATTTAAAAACCTGAAATTAAGCCGCACGCCGCATCGTTACTTAGAAGGAAAAAATATCGTGCTTTTATTTGAAAAAACGTCCACTCGCACACGTTGCTCTTTTGAAGTAGCTGGAATGGATTTAGGGATGGGGGTCACTTATTTAGATCCTGGTTCATCTCAAATGGGAAAAAAGGAAAGCATTGAAGATACTGCTCGCGTTTTAGGACGCTTTTATGATGGCATTGAATACCGGGGATTTTCTCAAACATTAGTTGAAGAAATGGCAGAAAAAGCAGGTGTTCCTGTTTGGAATGGATTAACAGATGCATTTCATCCAACCCAAATGATTGCGGATATGTTAACAGTCGAAGAAAACTTTGGCTATTTAAAAGGTTTAAATTTTACTTTTATGGGAGATGCTCGAAACAATGTTGCTAACTCGTTGATGGTAGTCTGTGCGAAATTAGGAATGCATTTTACCGCTTGCGGACCTAAAAAATTAATGCCTGAAGAGGATCTAATTAAAAAGTGTCAAAAAATTTGTCAGGAGACCCAAGGGACCCTGCGCTTTGTAGAAGATCCAAATGAAGGTGTAAAGAATGCTCACGTAGTGTATACCGATATCTGGGTTTCGATGGGAGAACCATCTTCAGTATGGGGAGAGCGGATTAAATTGTTGGCACCCTACCAAGTGAACAAACCTCTGATGCAGCAAGCAGCAAACGATGCTATTTTTATGCACTGTTTACCTTCGTTTCATGACCTTGAAACCGAAGTAGGTCAACAGATCCATGAGAAATTTGGATTGACCGAAATGGAGGTTTCGGATGAAGTATTTGAATCTAGTCAATCAAAGGTTTTTGATGAAGCAGAAAACCGAATGCACACAATCAAAGCCATCATGTATGCCACTTTGAAATAATGTTGGAGGGGACTATGGAAACAGTAGTAGTAGCTTTAGGGGGAAATGCTTTAGGAAATACTCCTCACGAACAGTTAAGGTTAGTGAGAAAAACCGCTGAAATTATCGTTGCGATTGCTAAGCAGGATGTCAAAATCGCAGTGGGGCATGGAAATGGACCACAGGTGGGTATGATCAATTCAGCTTTTGAACATGAAAAGCAAGGAACCGCTATGCCTTTTCCTGAATGTGATGCCATGAGTCAAGGATATATCGGTTATCATTTGCAGCAGGCGATTAAAAATCAATTGGATGCTGAAAAGGTAAAGCGAAATTGTATGGCAATTATCACTCAAGTCGTTGTCAGTACTCATGATCCTGCATTCCAACAACCAACGAAGCCAATCGGTGAGTTTTTAAGTAGAGAAGCGGCTGAAACGGTATCCAAGGAAACTGGCTTTCAATTTGTTGAAGATTCTGGAAGAGGCTATCGTCGAGTAGTCCCGTCACCTTTACCGATTGACATAGTTGAAATCGACACGGTGAAGCAATTGGTTGATGAATCTGCAATTGTAATAACAGTCGGTGGAGGTGGAATCCCCGTCGTAAAAACAGATAAAGGCTATCAAGGAATTGCTGCTGTGATTGACAAGGATCGCTCCTGTGCCAAGCTGGCAATAGAATTATCAGCGGAAACTCTATTGATTTTAACAGCAGTAGATCAAGTATATCTCCATTTTAATGAGCCGCACCAGCAAGCACTAGGTCAGTTATCAGTGGAGGAAGTACGTTCTTATGTAAAGGCAGGACATTTCGCAGCAGGAAGTATGCTGCCGAAAATTGAAGCTGCGATTAGCTATGTGGAAGCAACTGGAGGCAGAGCGATTATTACTTCTTTGGAAAGAGCAGAAGACGCATTAAAGGGAGGAACAGCGACAATTATTACACCTTAGATAAAAGAGAATCAGCCAGAATACATTGACCTTTCACCAGAAAACGATTACCATAAAAGATGGATAGTGACTAGTGCGACTAGGCTAAACCTGTTAAGAGAAGGCTTTCTTTGAGGCTTATTCCTTAACGGGTTTTTTCATGAATCGGGGGATTCGCGAAGTCTTTCTAATTAAATATTCGAGGTGGAGAAATGGAAAAACTAATCTTTTTAGATGTCGATGGAACGCTGTGCAATGATGCCGGCATCATTCCAGAAAGTGCTAAAAAAGCAATTAATCAAGCAGCGTCAAAAGGTCATCAATTCTTTTTGTGTACCGGGCGTTCTAAAGCGGAAATTACGCAAGAAGCATTAGATCTGCCGTTGACTGGAATTATCGGTGCCGGCGGTGGATATTGCGAAGTAGACGATGAAGTAATTTTGCATAAGGTTTTTGATTCGACCGAATTGCTAAAGCTGATTGTTTTTTTAGAAAGCAACCAGATTGATTATTATCTAGAATCAAACAACGGCTTATTTGCCAGCGAAAATTTAAAAACGACCTTAACTAACCTGACTTTAAACGGTGTTTCGGCTGATAGTGAAGAAGGTCAGGCTCGTTTAGGAAAAATTCAATGGTTTATGGATTTATTGATTGAAGACAAAGAACAAATTGACTATGCGGATGTTAACAAGGTCTCTTTCGTGAATCATTCGATTCCCTACAAAAAAATTCATCACAAATATTATGGTGACTTCCAGATGATGCGTAGTACCGTTCCAGCCTTTGGTCCAGACAGTGGAGAAATTGGGATTAAGAATATTCACAAAAAAAGTGCAATCGAGGCAGTCTTAAAGCACTTGAATAAAGATAAGGCTGATACTTACGCTTTTGGTGATGGACATAATGATGTAGAAATGTTTGCCGCAGTTGCGACGGGGATTGCTATGGGCAATGCATGTGCTGAACTATTGGCAGTTGCTGATGAAGTGACAACCTCACCCGATGAAGACGGGATTGCTTTGGCTTTGAAAAAACACAAGCTGATTTAAGTTTGAAGTGCAGCTGATGAATGGGTACAGGACATCACTTTTTGTTTCCTGTGCTCTTTTTTATATTCAACTTTCAAATTACAGATGTTATAATTATATAATGATTTTAGTTCTGCAAGTATATTTTTGTTAGAGAAGGAATAAATCAGTACGAAATGTTTTTTGTGGAATTGTATTTGTCTAGCTTTTTAATTTTAAAAGGGTTTTTATCGAAAGGGGTAATAACTTGTTGGTTTCAAACTAATGAAGTTAAATAATAAAAAAGGGGTTTTAAGGATGGAAAAAGGCAAAAAATTGTTACGTTGGGGGATTATGCTGGTAGCATCATTGTTCCTATTTAGTGCATGTGGAGCATATGATGCTAGTGGCTATGTGAAAAGTATGTTGGATACACAAACACAAGGAAAATATGATCAATATCTTGAGCTGACAGAATCTACTAAAAAAGACGCAGAGGATATATATAATAAGACGATTGAAGCGCAAATGGACGCGGTAGATGCAGAAGCGCTTTCCGATGAATTATCTGGAAAATACGAAGAACTGTTCAAAAAAACATTCAAAAAAACAAAATATACAGTTGGTGAAGCAAAAGAGGGCGATGACGATAGCTTCACCGTACCGGTAGAAATCGAAACACTTCAGTTGTTCGAAGGAGTCGAGGAGAATCTGGCTGCTTTTCAGGAAGAACTGACAACTGAATTGATGACCCAAATGGTTGAGGAGGGCACTGTTCCGGATGATGAAGAGCTTAACGAAAGAGCATTTCAGCATTTGTATGACTATTTAAATGAAAAAGTAGAAAATCCAACCTATGGTAAAAAATCAACGGTTGAGGTGAAGGTTGCGAAAAACAGCGACGGTCTTTATGAAGCCGACCAGTCAGATCTGGAAGAAATCGATAACAAATTAATTGATACAGCTGATTCTGGTATTTAATAAATTAGTAGAAACCACGAAGTCCCCAAGCTTCGTGGTTTTTGGGTACAAGATAGTATATTTTTATAGTTATGATAGTGAACGGTTGGAAAAGAAAGCGAATAGAATGCAAGCAGTGAACTGCTGAGACTTTCAAAATAGCGAGTCTGGTTCATACGAAGAGCTGGGAAAGTCCTAGTCTTTGCGTTTTGATTATTCTGGCTGTTGGTCTCGCAGGATTAATACAGCAGACCGTAGTATTAAGGCTGATATTATTTACTTCTTAGCCTAGCACATCCATTATCAAATGAGGAAGCACTTTTCCTATCGTAATCAGCAAAGTATTTCCTTTTTAAATTATCCGAACGGGACGAGCTTCAATATAACCACGATAGCCTTGGGGCTCCAATTGAACCCGTGGGGCGGCCTCATTAGACCAAACACAATTACACTGACTAGGATCATAATTGTCGATTTGCTGCATCAAATCCACAATTGCCGCTTCAAAATACTTTTCATCATAGGGTTCTCCTTGGAAAACTAACATGGTACAGGAAGGTAAATCAATTAAGTCGAAGCCAGCTGGAACTTCGCCCGCATAATCAGCCGGTACCTCAACACCTTGAGCATAAAGCGAAGTTCCCTTGGAGCGAAAGGAATTTGGCAACCACATGCCTACGGGTTCATAAAGTGCTTCCTTAACACTTGCTAAAAGCCCCCACACATCACAGTCCGTTTCTTTGGCATAATCAAGATAAGAATCGGCCTTCTTTCCTCTTAGTAAAATCATTTTCCTTGCTGGATATTCCATTAAACGAACATGTAATTTTTGTGCTATCGGCAGATTTTCATGACATATTTCTTCCATTAAATAATAGCTTTCCACCGGATAAGGATGAAACAACTGTATTGGAGGCGTCTTTTTTTGATAGGCTTTCGGAGGGATGCCAAATTGTTTTTGAAAGGCCCGAGTAAAGCCTTCATGGGAATCGAAGACAAAATCCAAGGCAACATCTACCACTTTTCGCTGCTCATCTCGCAAAACTAAAGCTGCCTGAGATAAACGCAGCTTGCGAATGTATTCAAACGGGGAACTTCGGGTGTATTCTTTAAATAATTTGGCACAATGCCAGGGAGAATACCCGGTTTGCTGAGCTAACTGATGCAAAGTAATCTCTTCATCCAAATGTGTTTCAATATATTCCTGCATGCGAGTTACTGCAGCAGCCTGCGCTAAATTTGCCATGTTATTCCTCACTTTCACAAGGAAGGTCAAGTTTTTTTCAGGTGACCTCTTATACTTATAGTATCAAGTAAAGAGGAGCGTGACAAAATGAAATTAATCAAAAAAACAGTCGAACGTCATATGAACAAGCTTTGTGGAGAAATTGGGGCACGTGCCACTGGATCAATCGCTAATCAGAGCGCCGTGAATTATGCAACTAAGGTATTTGAAAATTTAGGGTATGAAGTTCTTCTACAAGAGTTTGCATGTATGGATTGGCAAAACGGTGGTGCTGAACTAGTGGTTGACGGTCGACAAGTAGAAGTTTCTGCAGCCGAATATTCACTGCCTTGTGATGTAACTGGGGAATTTGTATGTGTTGAATCACTCGACAAATTGAAATCCGCAGAGCTTGCCAATAAAATTTGTATCTTGTACGGTGACTTATGCAAAGAAACTCTGATGCCGAAAAGTATGACGTTTTGGAATCCTGAAGAACATCAAGCGATTATTCGTGAACTGGAAGTTAAGCAGCCGCTAGCGGTAATTACTGTCAGCTTCCTGTCAGAAGTACCAGTACCAATTATTCAAGACGGGGATTTCGATATTCCTTGTGCAGCGGTTAAAGGCAATCTTTTACCAGTTTTATTAAATAGCCAGGGAGAGAATCAGTTGCGCTTATGTACTGAACGGCACCCAGCAGTCGCCACAAACGTAATTGCCACTAAGGGAACCGGCAAAAAGCTATCGTTTTCTGCTCATATTGATACCAAACCAACAACACCTGGTGCGCTGGATAACGGCAGCGGAGTGGCTGCTTTATTAACTCTCGCGGAACAATTGGCTTCGGTCGAAACGGATTACCAGATTGAACTGGTTTTGTTTAACGGTGAAGATTATTATTCGATGCCAGGAGAAACGACGTTTATGGCTGAATCCTTAACTGATCCGACAGCTTATCATTGTGCCTTCAATGTGGATGGTGTTGGGATGCAGAATAGCAGTACTTCTTATTCTTTTTATGAGTTTCCAGAAGAATTGAAACTAAAAATTGAGGAGATTACAGCAGTTTCTCCACAACTGGAACCGACTGACCCGTGGTCGATGGGAGATCATATGCTGTTTGCTGGAGCGGGCATCCCAGCAGTAGCTCTGACTTCCAGCAATATTTACAGCTTGATGGAGGCCGTAATGCATACTCCTAATGACAATTTATCAATCGTAGATTTTGATCGGATTGCTGAAACAGTTGTCTTTTTAAAAAAGATAGTTCAAACATGTTAAAAAACTACGAGCGTTTCTTAGAACAGGGACGCTCGTAGTTTATTTTGTAAAGCGTACATCATAAGGCGAAGTTAAAACGGTATAATCTAATTGCATCATATCTCTGATATAACTCTCGATGTAGGGTTGAAATTGGTTTGTCAGTGCCAAGTAATCTTTTTCTTCCTTGCAAAAAACATCACAGCCGCGATCATCGTAAATATGCAGGACAATTTCTTTTCTCAAATTGATTAAAATTGTCGGGTTTACTAAATGAGGATAACCTGGATTTAGGTTAGAAAAGTCTTGATAAACCAAAGAAGCACCGATTTTTTGCAAAATTAACGGACTTTCAATTGAATACTCCAGTAATCTCAAGGTCCCTTGTTCAAATAAAAGTGAGCGGAAGCGATCTAAACGAATCTGCGAAGGATCGAGTAGTTTCTTCAATTGCTTTCTTTGATAAATATATTGAGCAATTACTATGGTCTGTTCATCAGAAAAAATACTGTCAATTAATTCTCGGACTATTCCAACAGTTTTTGTCAAAGTTTTTGCGGTGATGCTTTCGTAATAATAGGACAAGTTCATCCTAAAGTGATAGCTTCGTTGATGGTCAAAGGTCAAATAACGATCTCCAGTTGTATAATCGGAGATATAGGCAGCCTGCAGCTGATTGAACACCTGCTGTTTGAAGGAGTGAGTCATTACTTGCCTACTTTCTTATTTAATAGGTCTGTTAAAATAGGGCCATTGCTGTCAAAGCCAGTAGTCCTAAATAAATCAATAAACCGATTCTATTTCGGGGATTTGGTGTCCAGCCATAACCGATCCCTTTCGGTAAAAACAGCCTTTTTTCATCAGCTGGAACAATAATGAAGCCAAATATGATGGTAATGGCAAATAAGATAAAACTGAACAAAGCAACCATGTTTACGTTAGCTGGAATAATATGCAGCCGATTTCCTGCTAGTAATAGAAAATAGAATACAATCATCAAGACCAGCGCCAAATGATTCAACTGTTTCGTTTTTTTCATAACAATTTTTCCACCTCTTTTAATAACGGAATAGATGTTTGACCACCAAGCTTCTCCACTGAAAGAGCGGCTGCAGCGGAAGATAGCTGAATAATTTCAGCTAATGACAGCTTTTGATGAAGAGCATAGGCAAAAGCACCGTGAAAAATATCTCCAGCTCCAGTAGTATCGATTGGCTTCGTTGGAAAGGCTGGAGTATGTATAATAACGTTATTCTCTAGATAAATACTGCCATGCTCTCCCAAAGTAATTACCAGCTGATTGGAGTTTAGCTCCGCCAGCTTTTCAAAGGTTGCTTTAAGTGTCTCTTTTTTGTCTAAGTCGATGGTCACTCCCGTATATTGGAAAGCGAAATCCTGAGAACAAACGAGATAATCAACGGCTTGAAATAGCTCCCAACACTCAGGCTTATAAGTCCCAGCATCCATCATCGATATCGCTTGGGGATATTTTTGCAGCCCTGCTAAAGAAACATCCTTTTCGTGTCCATCCAGTAATAGCACTTCGGGTTTTTTTTCCGGCCAGTGGGGTTCGAAATATGCTTCCTTTAGTGGTGCATTTAAAATGGTTCGTTTTCCGCTTTTCTTATTGACTATTATACTACTGATACTAGTTTTTTGATTCATTTCTTGACGAATTCCCGCGGTTTTAACCCCTACATGCTCTAAAGTTCGCAAAATCTCCTGACCAAACAAATCTTTTCCCACTCGGGCGATCAACGAAGTCTCCGTTCCCCATAATGCACAAAGATATGCGGCGTTGGCGGCCGGGGCTCCCATGCATTCATGGCGATCATACGTGCGATACTTTTGATTTTCTACGATAGATTCTTCTATAGGAAAAGTGATATCATAAACGGCCTGTCCAATACACAAAATACTCAAGGTAATTCCTCCTTATAGTCCGATGCATTCAGGTTTCTATTAGTTAGTACTAGTTTAGCATATTAGCAGCAGCGAAAAATACACATTTCACAATCAGTGAAATGTGTATTTAGGCCATTGATTGAATAAATTAAGCCTCACTATATTTTTTTACTGGGCGAATATATTTCCAGTAACGTGCGGGATCATGATACATATAAATGATTCTGCCCGGAGAAGTATCATAACTGTACCCAGTGCCGTTAAAATCAAAAGAAATCATAGCTGTTTCCATTTTTTCTTCAATACTTCGGTTTTCTTGTTCGTAGTCAAATGAGCCGTGTTCAAAAACTAAATATTCTGCTTCAGGAATATCTGTCATGGTCATTTGTTCAGGTACTTCACCCGCATAATTTATCGGCAAACGCGCGCCATAACATTCAATTCGCGGAAATCCCCAGTCGCAAAGTCGTCCAGCAGGATCGTTAATGTAAGCCATTAGCTGCCCGCTGCCACTGTTCGATTGGCTGCCGCCATCATCATCCAGCTTTCCCTTAATACTATCCAGCAACCCAGAAATCGTATCGCAATCCTGTCCGGGAATTTCACTTTGCTTCTTCCAAAAATCCCAATAACCGTTGCTCTCATTATTGCTAACGTGTAAAAATTTGTGTGCAGGAATCGTAACAAAATAAATCTTGAGCTCCTCTGTTGTTTTTTGCATACCTATCTCTCCTAATCCTAAAAAGTAGCGGTCAAAGGCTAGGATTTTTGTCCGAAGAATGACTGGTTGAGGATTTTTTCGATATTCACTGGGGGCAATACCAAAAACTTTCTTAAAGGCCCGAGTAAACGCTTCGTGAGAAGAAAAGCCATACTCAAAGGCAATAGTCAGCAGGCTCTTTTCACTGTCTCTTACTTCCTTTAAAGCAAAGGCCAATTTACGCTTCCATAAATAATCCCGAAACGACATACCGGCAACTTCCTTAAATTTTCGTGTCGTATAAAATTCTGAATACCCCAGCTTGCGAGAAAGTAAACGTAGAGTTAATGCTTCACTATAAGAATGTTCAATGCAAGTATCAATCTCATCAACGATCAGCTGGATTAGCTGCTGCCATTCGTACAATTCTTTCACCTCTTTTCGACCACCCTGCTGTTACTATAAAGAAAATAGTAAGCTGCCGCTTGATTTAAGTTGTGGTTATTTAAATAGATTCCTTAGTAACAAAATATTTGTAAAAAATTTCTGAGGTAAAGGCTAATTCGTTTTGGGGAATAACAATAGCAAACACATTATTTAAAGGGTCAAGCTCTTTTTCAACAATTTTGTAAACTCGGGTATATTCTGTTGTGCTTTCTTTTTTACTTCGATAAGGCAGGGTCTCATTTCTGATCGTTCGTTCAATCATGAAAGCTGCATGATTCACAAAATGCAGGGTTAATTCATCATCAATTTCTAAGTCTAATTTCTGACAGATCGCCTTTAGAATTTGCAGCAGCAGTGTGTAGGCTTTTTCAGGATTTAAAAAAATCAACGAGTTTGATAGGTAATTTAGCAGGGCTTTGTTCGGCAGCTTTTCATCCGCTGTTACCGAATCAGCAGCAATTTTTTTAGTTGTATTGATTAATAAGCTGCAAAT
Organism: Candidatus Enterococcus ferrettii; assembly: GCF_017377655.1. Taxonomy (GTDB): domain Bacteria; phylum Bacillota; class Bacilli; order Lactobacillales; family Enterococcaceae; genus Enterococcus_A; species Enterococcus_A ferrettii. The sequence goes on along the minus strand of NZ_JAFREL010000080.1, from coordinate 8,022 downwards.
TTCTTCAGTTCCGTTTAAGGAAAGGGGGTAGTGAATTTGCAGGCCTGGTAATTTATTAAACAGCTGTTTTCCTGATTGGTTTAACAGCTCAACGTCAGTGATAAAAATTGTCTTGGCAGCCTTAGACTGTTGCAAAATTTCCTGTTGATAGCAGCTTAGTGTTTCTTGCTTCAAGTCTAGGTAGGGTTTTTCCATATAGATGGAAAGAAAATGAAGCTGGGAATATTTTGCTTCAAAAAATCTTTGATACGCGGCAGCAATCCGATCTACTTGACTAATAAAGACGATTATTATGTTATCCAGTTCCTGACGATTGGTCATGGAGAGAAAGCAATAAATATAGGCATTTAGAAATTTGGAATCCTGTAGTGAATAATTTTGATTTAGAAAGTCTGTTATTTGATTGGCTGCCTGGTCAATCAGAGGATCGGTTCGCTGGAAATCAATCAAATACTCTCTTTTCCTCCAATCATTCAAATGGTGGCGAATTGCTTGGGCCAGCAGTTGAACAATCTTTTTTTCAACAGGGATAAAAAAAGCGGCGAGTGTGTCATCAATATGAGTGAACAACAAACTGTCAAACTGCCGTTTAGTTAATTTGAAGCTTTTTTCATTGGACAAAAGAGTTCGCTGAACCAACTCGGTCATTGTTCGTTCTGTGTGCTGCTCTGAAATCAAATGCAAATTGGAATCAAGTCGAGAAGTTTCTAACAGTGCTAAGGCTTGCTGTGGAATATTGACTAAAAAGTACAGATCGCTTTCCCCAATGATTTCAAATATTTTTCTTACTTTTTCAGCTTCGCCTGTAACATCTGGTATGTTATTCAAAAGGTCGTCAGATAAGTCGCTGAATTGTAAATCGATCATACTTGAATTAGATGGAAAACTCGAAAAATTATAATAAGCATGAGCACAGGCATGCATAATTTCGTTTTTTAATTCGGTTAGATTATTTTTATAGGATGATATTAACAGGCAGGTAAGAATATTTTTGGATACACAAAAGGACTGATTTAATAAATCGCATTCCTGCTGCAGAAATTTCAAAATAAACATCATTTTTTCTTTGAATGTTCGGTCATTCAAACGAGATAAAGTGCTTTGATTTGGCAGAAACTTTTCAATTAGTAAGTGCTGCTCTTTGCGGAATGGCTGACTGGTAAATAAATATTGTACTTGATACTTTGAGTCAGTTTGCAAAGATAACAACTGCTGTAAAAGGTACGTTAAACTTTCAACGGTAAGTAAATGTAGATGATGAATGATTATTAAATGCGTTTTTTCTTTTGCAGTTAAGGATATCTTTCCAATAGATTCTTTAAGTTGAAGGGGGTCGTTGCTGTAACTATCTAAGGTAATTGTTTGAATTTCTTTTGTATACTTTGGAAGATAGTCAATTGTTTTTCCAAAAGTATCCACTAGGTAATTTTTTCCAGTAGCAGCTTCTCCTACAAGCAGTAAATTCAGCCGGTGATTAGGGTAATGAAAAAAGAGCTGCAGCTTTTGAAAAGGTTCAGACAGGGCTTCGTTTTTTCTAGCACCAATGATGCTTTTTTGCAGCAAATGCCAATCATTTTTGGTTGTCTCTTGAGTAGGATCGCTATAAAGAAAATATTCAAATTCCTCAATATCGTTAAAAGTAGCAGGGAGGTAAGAAAGTTTTGCTGTTTCCTCTAAAATACGGCGTGAAAAATATAAGGTTGGTCGACCATTGATTTTAATTAAGTAGTTTAAGCGAAACAACTGGTTTAATTTTCTTGAAATATTTGAACGATCTGTTCGTAAATCAATGGATAGACTGGTGGCATCTGCATAGCAATCCTTCCAATTATTCCTCAGCAGCATATCTTCCGTCAATTCATCCATTCTTTCCAACAAGCTATTATTTTTCATTCTCGTACGCCCCCTCCGGTTTTGAAAAGCGATTATGTGTAAGTGATTGCTTAGACTTTTTAGTGTTTTCTAATCACATTTTAATACACACTAGGTTTGTTGTATATCACATTTTCAAAAAAACAACGAAATGTGTGACTATGTTGAAGAGAGTGTGTGCATATCTCTTTGTTGTATTGCCAATTTTAGCGAATTTCTTCGATTTGTTTCTATCACATTTACAGTAGTGTGCAATTTTTTCGTCGTTTGACGCTGCTTATTTCTGCTTTTACACTGACAATAAATAAGCATTCATGAAGGCAATTATGAACAAAGGAGGAAAGAAATGATTCAAATAGTGATAGCTGCTCACGGTTCATTGTCTGAAGGATTAAAAAGTGCAATTGAACTGATTATGGGAGAAAGTGAAAATCTGCATACTTTTTCATTGTACCAAGATACAGGTATTGAGTTATTTGGAACGAGCATGCAGGAGAAAATCGAAGCAATTCGAACTGCTGAGGGAACCATTGTGTTTACAGATTTATTTGGAGCAAGCCCGTATAATCAAGCCACTCTTAAAATGAAAAATATTCAGGATATGAATTACCGTATCATTTCAGGAGTGAATTTGCCAATGGTGATTGAATGTCTCACATTGTGCAGAATGGGGGTTGCTTTAGAGGATCTTTGGCAGCAAGTACTTGATGTGGGGAAAGAGGGGATTAAAGAGTTTGAGCAGGAGTTTGAAAAGCACGTTATGAAAAGAGGGGATTAATGTGGGAAAGATACGTTTAGCAAGAGTGGATGATCGATTGATACATGGACAAGTGATGACGTCGTGGCTTCAATACACAGGAGCTCGCCATATTGTGATTATTGATGATGAGACCGCTAATGATGACTTTACCAAAACAATTATTGGCATGGCAGTTCCAAATGGGATTCGTTTGGATGTGTTCACGATTGCAGAAGCAACAGATTATCTACTGGCTAATGAGTACAATGATTTGATTTTGTTGGTGAAGTCGCCAATGACTTTTTTACAGCTGATCGAGCGGGGCGTTGTACTGGAAGAAATTATTGTAGGCGGAATGGGCGCAAATGCTGAACGTAAAACCTTCTACAAAAACATTTCAGCATCGGAAAATGAAAAAATGGTGCTGCAAAAGTTAATTGAAACCGGCGTGGAGGTAAGAATTCAAGTCATTCCAGATCAAAAATCAGTGTTGGTAAAAAATCTTTTATAAGGAGGGAGACAAATCATGAGCGTTAACGTACTGCAAGCATTTTTAATTGGTTGCGTTTATTACATGGGAATTAGTGGAACACCTTGGTTAACATCCAATAACAGTATGGCAATGATGAGGCCAATGGTTTCGGGAACGGTTGTCGGTTTGATTTTAGGGGATCCGGTTCAAGGATGTATCATTGGTTCGGCAATTAATTTACCCTATTTAGCATTTATCACAGCGGGTGGAACGTTGCCAATGGATCCGGGGATTGCGGGGACTTTGGGTACTGCTTTGGGACTTCTGTCAGGAGTATCTCCCACAGCAGCTGCTGCTTTAGCGATTCCGTTGGGTTTGTTAGGAACAGTGGTCTGGGTTGTTCATATGACCGTAGATATTTCTTTTGTTCATATGGCGGATAAAGCAGCCGAGGAGGCGAACATCGATCGGATTAACTTCTTGCATGTAGTTCCTCCGCAAGTTTTTGTAGCGCTTATAACGATTGTACCGGTCATGGTGGCAGTTTACTTTGGTGCAGATTATGTCACGGGACTAGTGGAACTGTTAGATGGCCGGCCATTGGAAATTCTTAGTTTGATTGGTGGTATTTTGCCAGCGCTAGGGATTGCGATGAACTTAAAGACATTAAATTCTGAAGGTGTTTTAGTCTTCTTTATTTTAGGATTTATGTTTTCTATGTATTCAGGTCTGAGCATTTTACCAATTTCTGTTTTTGCAGCTATTTTATCTTACATTTATACCAAATTTACGATTACCTCTAATGGAAAGGAAGGTGAAGCACGATGAGCGAGCAACAATCATTATTGACAAAAAAAGATGTCACTAAATCCTTCTGGCGTTGGATATTTTTCTCTCATTCTAACTATAATTATGAACGTTTGCAGTCAACAGCAGTGGTTAATGCGCTAACACCAGCATTGAAAAAATTGTATGGTGATGATAAGGAGGAGATGCGCCAGGCTCTTATACGGCATTTACAGTTTTTTAATACCGAACCTAACTTTGGCTGTCCGATTCTTTCAATTACCATTGCTTTGGAAGAGGAACGAAAATTAGGAGCAGCTGGAATAGATGATGCGGGGATTAACAGCTTTAAGACTGGTCTGATGGGACCTTTAGCTGGTATTGGGGATACTCTGTGGCAAGGAACAATTATCCCAATACTGCTGTCATTCACATTATCCTTTGGTGCAGAAGGAAATATATTAATGGGACCATTTCTCTTTTATATGGGGCACTTCATTATTATGTTAGCGATTTCTTATAAGCTTTGGATGTTGGGCTATGAAAAAGGAAAAGAAGGAATCATGAAGTTAATGTCGGGAAACCTCTTGAAGACAGTTCTAACCTTTGCCCAAACATTAGGTGCCATTGTTATTGGGGCTTTAGCTTCTCAATTTGTTGCGATCAGCTCGCCTTTGTCTGTTTCTTTAGGGGATGGCCAATTATTAATTCAAGATTTATTGGATCAATTGATTAAGGGGTTGCTTCCGCTATCGTTGACATTGATTGTTTACTATCTGTTGAAAAAGAAGCAAATGAAGACGACCTATATGCTGGTTGCTCTGATTTTGTTCGGCTTGGTATTTGGTCTGCTGGGTATTTTTGGCTAAGAAGAAGGAGGAAGTAAATGAACTTTGTTTATCAGTTACCAGTTAAGATCCATTTTGAGTCAGGCAGTATTCATCAACTACCTCAGCTGGTGGAGGAATTTGGTCAACGAATCTTACTGGTTACGGGAAAGGGCTACTTAGTTGATTCGGGTTTTATCGAGCAAGTGGCAAAAGAGCTGCAGGAAAATCAGTTCCAAGTCACGATATTTACCAATGTTGATGAAAACCCGACTGTTCATTCGGTGCGAGAAGGTGCTGCTCTAGCAAAAGAAATGGACTGCGAAATGGTTATTGGAATCGGTGGCGGCAGCTTTATGGATTGTGCAAAAGCAATTGCTTTTGCTGCCAAGAATGACGACGATATTTTGACATATGTTTTAGGAGAAGCGCAAGGAGAAGCAGCTTTGCCAGCGATCCTGATTCCAACAACCTGTGGTACAGGCAGTGAAGTAAATCGCTTCGCATTGTTGAACAATCCTGAAACTGGCGACAAGCTTCCTTTTGGAAATGATTTGATGCTGCCGGTTTTATCTATTGTGGATCCGAATTTGATGAAGACCTTACCAAAGAGTGTCTTAGCCGCTGCCGGTTTTGATGCACTTACCCATGCGATGGAGTCTTATTTGTCCCAAAGAGGCCAACCGATTACTGAAATTTTAGTGCTGGAAAGCATTCGTTTATTAGGCCAAGATTTAGTTAAGCTGTACAAAAACAGCGATTATCAAGCGGGCTGGGAAAATGTCACACTGGCCAGCACGCTAGCTGGAATGGCGATGGACAGTTCTGGTTTGGGGCCAGGACATGGCCTTGAGCATCCCGTAAGTGGATTAAGGAATATTGTTCATGGTCGCGGAATGGCAGCGTTAATTCCGGTAATTTTCCAGCAATCGTACCAGTCAAATCCTCAAAAATTTGCCCGAATTTCTCAATTATTAGGAGGCAAGGATGAGACAGACTGTGTGGAGCAAATCAATCGTCTGTTGGTTGAGCTTGATTTGGTTGTTCATTTGGGAGACGAGGGGATGAAGGAATCAGATATTCCAGTTCTTTTGGAAAATGTTAAGACACAGAGTATGGACTATTTAACGAATTATCCAGTCGTTTTTACGGAGGAAGAAATTGTGCAAATTTATAAAGAAGCACTTTAAATAAAGGAGGATATTATGCTGGTAACAATGAAGGAGTTAGTAGACGAAGCTTATGAAGGCGGTTATGCAGTTCCCGCACCTAATGTGGATAATGAGCACAATTTGCGAGCAGCAATTGAAGCCGCCGAAGAATTAAATTCACCAGTTATTATCGGCCATATTTGCGGGTATAATCCAGATATTCAATATTTTGGTCGAATTGCTACAGATCTGGCTAGAAGGGCCAAGGTAAAAGTCGCAATTAATTTGGATCACGGAGGAAGCTTTGAAGATTGTATGGCAGGGATTCAAGCCGGTTTTACTTCAATCATGATCGACCGCTCGCAGGCAAGCTTTGAAGACAATATTCGAGAAGTAGCAGAATTGGCTAAAGCAGCTCATGCACTGGGGATCACCGTTGAGGCAGAGTTGGGACATGTTGGTGTGGGACAAAATTATGCAGTGGATGGCAAGCAAATGCTGACAAATCCTGAAGAAGCCCTCCAATTTGTTCAGGAAACCAATGTAGATTGTTTGGCAGTAGCCGTGGGAACAGCTCACGGAGTTTATCAAGGAGAACCTCATATTCGATTTGAATTATTAGAGGAGTTAACTGAAAAGATTCCAGTTCCTTTAGTCCTGCATGGTGGTTCAGGCTCCGGGGATGAAAACTTAAGACGTTGTGCGAAATTAGGAATCTGCAAAGTGAATCTTTCCAATGATTTAAGAAAAGCAGCCATTGAAAGTTTAGTTGAGCAGGACTTAAATGGCGACGGCGCTTATGAGATGTACAATTATTTAGCTGCTGGCTTCAAGAGCAAGCTAAAGCATTATATTGAATTATTAGGAAGCAAAGATAAGTGTGGTGAAACAAATGAATGAGAAGACTGTTCGGGCTATCAGTGTGGAAAAAGTGGATGTGGTCAAAAAAGTCATGCTGGAAAAGCCAAAATTAAGAGATTATGAAGTGCTGTTTAAGGTTCACTATGTATCACTGTGTACGATTGAGCAGCGGGTGTATAAGGGAAAACGTGATTATGGCTATCCATTTTTAGGTGGTCATGAAAACGTAGGTGAAATTGTTGAAGTTGGAAACGGGGTTGTAGGATTTGAAAAAGGTGATTATGCTGTCTTTACCTTCAACTATTGCAACCAATGCGAAAGCTGTCAAAGTGGCCGCGGTACTCAGTGCGAATATCAAAAAGAACAATTACCAAAAATTGATTTTGACGGCTCGATTGTAGGTGGGGCAATGAGTGAATATATTGCTGTGCCAGCTTGGCAATTGATAAAAATAGACGCAGAAAAGGATCAACTGTCTTCCTTTGCCTTAACCGAGCCGTTAGCTTGCTGTATTCATAGTATTGAAAAAGCGGCTGTTCAATTTGGTGATACCGTATTGATTGTCGGCTTTGGGATCATGGGCTGGATTCATTTGCAATTGGCAAAAATGCGGGGAGCAGTAGTCATCGTTAGTGAAGGAGACGAGAAAAGACGAAGCTTTGCCCAAGAAGAGGGAGCAGATTTTGTAATCAATCCGCTGGAGGTTGGGCGGCTGGAGAGCCGGATTGCGGAGATCACGCATAAAAAAGGCGTAACACTGATTGTTAATACAGTAGCCAATCCAGATATTTGGGATCAGCTTTTTACCTTGTTGGACACGCAGGGAAAAATTTTGGCCTACAGCTCTCAGGATAGAAAAAAACCGGCTCAAGTGGACATGGGTGCGGCTCATAGTAAAGAAATTCAGATTATCGGAACCGTGAATCCAACTGTCCATGATAATTTGAAAGCAACCAAATTGATTGCGGCTAAGAAAATAGTGATGGAACGAATGATTGATTCAGTGTTTGACTATGAGGAGGCTAAAGAAGCTTTCGACCATGCCTGTCTGCCGACGGTTTATCGGGTATTGATTCAGTTTTAACAGAATTTCAGGCAGAAGTTGCCCATCCTCTATAGGTGAATGATGAATGCCGTTTTTTATTTAGGGGGACGATGCAACTAAAAAATGACAAAAAGCTATTGCTACGCTTTTTTCCACATGATATATTTACTCAGGGAACGCATGTTCGTGTCGTCGGAACTGACAAAAGGGTGACTCTCATGGAACAACTAAAAGCGTACAAGTACCGCGTCTATCCAACAGAAGAACAA